>NZ_FNTF01000002.1:5720000-6020000 GCF_900105495.1 Pseudomonas frederiksbergensis
TTTTAAAGAATTTAATTACCATTAGACTGTTGGCATGCGGGCTGCTTTAACCGTTCCTAGAAGAACAATGGAGGCCCGCCTCATGAACAGCACCCTTTTACTCTCGAACGCAATCGCTCTGGCGATTCTGCTGGGCTTTCATTTTGCCCCCGAAAGCGGTGGCGAGCCGGTTGCTCAACGCATACCTCATTACCTTCAGGTGCAAAGAACACCTCAATTGGCGGCAATGAGCGATCAGCGCAGCTTTATTAGCCAAGACGTGCGCCAGGAAGACATTCTGCTACCGGCTAAATCTTCAGAACGTTTGGTATTTTGAATCACCCCATCGGGAGCATCGCATGTCCAAATCAGCCGCAGGTTTTTTCATCCTCGCCTTACTGAGCGGCATTCTTCATCTGTCAGTGGTCCAGGATACAGTCGTCACCCTGCCTCTGATCGCCTGCGGCGTGTTCGGCGCCCTGTTTGTACTGGCGCTGATTGCCGGGCGCAAAATCAAGTTCGATCCGGTACTGCGTTGACCCTCAACAGGTCCAGCAGATTAACAACAGTAGTGGACAACTTACCTGAATTGTCGAGTCGATGGATCTGCGTGTAACCGATTGAATCCTCTGCCGCAAATAACCCATTGCGATGCAGCCTCGCTTCAATTTCAGCAAAACTTTCGCGACCACGGCGCAGCAGACGCTCTCGCAAGACTTCATCCTTGACCGTCAAAAGAATCGGCAATAGCGTTGGATACCGATGCAGCGCCTCAATCAAATGGCCGCGCGAACCGTTGACCAAGACATTCCGACCACCATTGAGCCATTGATCTATTTCAATCGGAACACCGTACTCCAGGCCATTGGCGCTCCAGCACAATGCGAATTCGCCCTCGACCCGGCGTTTCTCGAACTCTTCCCGGGAAACGCCAATTGCATCCTCGCCAACTGATTCGGCCGACCGCGTGATGACCCGACGGACCACTTCACAACTGAGCATCTGCAACGGCTTTCGAGCGGCTTCGATAAGGCTGTCCTTGCCGGACCCAGACGGTCCCATCAAGTAAATCAGCCTGCCATCCATCTTGAAATCACCTCCCACTGCATGTCTTCCCCTAGTAAATCGGCCAATTGCCACTATCCTGTACAAGTAAGGAACACTGATCGAATCTGCACAGCATGCACCTTCAGGCATCTCAGAACATCACCTGTCGGGCAAGAGGAGGCGGTCAGTAATACGGACCACGGCAATCATTTCAAACCAGTCCGCATTTCTGATGATTGGTGCTGGCATAAAGCCTTTATCCAGTTCAATATTTGTCACAGAATTGACGCCAACGAACTGGCTACTTTGAGGCATGATGCGAGCCTCTATCAATTCAGGTTGAACATTTGGCCAGAGCGCTTGTCCTAAGAGACATCCTGCGGCCAATCCCGAGAACCGCTCCCCTGAACTAACCGGTTAAATATATGCGCCCATTGAAACAGGCAATTTATTCCAGCCGTACGGCTGACAAGTTCGTCGTACGTCTGCCAGACGGAATGCGTGAACGCATTGCCGAGGTGGCTCGCAATCATCATCGCAGCATGAACTCCGAAATCATCGCGCGCCTCGAACAGAGCCTTATTCAGGAAGGCGCGCTGGGCGAAGAATTGAGCATGCGCCTGGACAGCCCGGAGCTGTCACTGCACGAACGCGAACTGCTGCAACGCTTCCGTCAACTCTCCCACCGTCAGCAGAACGCCCTTGTTTCGCTGATTGCGCATGATGCCGAAATGGCCGCAGACGCTTCCTGATCTCACCCGAAAGTTCAAGCCAGCTTAATCGCTGGCTTTTTTTTGCCTGAAATTCGAGCGTAAAAAAACCCGCCGATTGATTGGCAGGTTTTTTATGTTCGATAAATCAGAGCAGGAAGATCGTCGCCAACCCGAGAAAGATGAAGAACCCGCCACTGTCCGTCATGGCAGTGATCATCACACTGGCACCCATCGCAGGATCGCGCCCAAGCCGCGCCAGGGTCATGGGAATCAAAACTCCCATCAACGCCGCAAGCAACAGGTTAAGCGTCATGGCAGCTGTCATCACCACCCCCAGTGACCAACTGCCATACAGCAGATAGGCGACGACACCGATCACACCACCCCAGACCAGGCCATTGATCAGACCTACCGCCAATTCCTTGCGCATCAGACGCGAAGTATTACCGGTGCTGACCTGATCCAGCGCCATCGCCCGAACGATCATGGTGATCGTCTGGTTACCCGAGTTGCCACCGATACCCGCCACGATCGGCATCAGTGCCGCCAACGCCACCAACTTCTCGATGGAGCCTTCGAAAAGGCCGATCACCCGGGATGCGATGAATGCGGTGATCAGGTTAACTGCCAGCCAGGCCCAACGGTTACGCAGGGATTTCCAGACTGACGCAAAAATATCTTCCTCTTCGCGCAGACCCGCCATGTTGAGAACTTCGTTTTCGCTCTCTTCACGAATCAGGTCGACCATTTCATCGATGGTCAGACGGCCGATCAGCTTGCCGTTCTTGTCGACTACAGGCGCCGAGATCAAGTCGTAACGCTCGAACGCCTGAGCAGCGTCATAGGCGTCTTCGTCCGGGTGAAAACTCACCGGGTCACTGGCCATGACTTCAGAGACCTGCTTTTCCGGGTCGTTGACCAGCAAGCGCTTGATCGGCAATACGCCCTTGAGCACGCCGTCGTAATCGACCACAAACAGTTTGTCGGTGTGACCAGGCAACTCCTTGAGGCGCCGCAGGTAACGCAAAACTACTTCGAGGCTGACATCCTCACGGATCGTCACCATCTCGAAGTCCATCAATGCACCGACCTGCTCCTCGTCGTAAGACAACGCAGAGCGGACGCGCTCACGCTGCTGACCATCGAGGGTTTCCATCAGTTCGTGGACGACGTCTCGCGGCAGCTCGGAGGCCAGGTCAGCAAGTTCGTCGGCGTCCATGTCCTTGGCCGCAGCCAGGAGCTCGTGATCGTCCATGTCGGCGATCAGCGTTTCACGAACCGAATCGGATACTTCAAGCAGAATGTCGCCGTCGCGATCGGCCTTGACCAATTGCCAGAGCGTCAGACGATCGTCCAGCGGCAAGGCTTCAAGGATGTAGGCGACGTCGGCGGAGTGCAGATCATCGAGCTTGCGCTGCAACTCGACGAGGTTTTGCCGGTGAACCAGGTTCTCGACCCGGTCGTGATGCGGACCTTCCTGGCGGTGAGTCAGGTCTTCGACTACCCGCTGACGCTGCAGCAGCTCAACAACTTGAGCGAGGCGGTCCTGCAAGCTTTCCTGCGTTTTCTTTACTTCAACTTCAGACATAGGCGAACTCCACTCCCAGCAGCGGGGCACGCCGGAAGGATCAATCAGTCAATTCATGATTGGAAAAACGGGTTACTGAGTAACTACTGGGTAAGTCCATGGAGGTATTCCACAAGCCCCGGCGGGGCTGACGGGCGCAATGATACACCGCCCGACGGTTTTAAACGTTAAAAAATCGCGGCTGAAACAAGCGCTTGCAAGACAATCCTGAGCACCGCCCTGATCCATGAAACTGCGACGACTCATCCCGAAAAGAAAACACACCACAGCTGAAAAATGTAACGACTACTCTGGGGATTGGACCGTCATGGAGGACGTTTAATGCCATCGAATGCACATTACTTCTTATTGATCACCCTGCTCTGCCCTTCACCTTGGGCGCTTGCGACGACCGTTCACCGCTGCGAGGCTGCTGATGGGCGCATCACCTTCACCACGCTGAGCTGTACGTCCGGAGACAGCCTTTCGCTTCAGGACGTGCGCCCCTTCACACCGGGCAGCACAACCGCTCTCATGCCGGAAGCCGGAAGTCGCGAAACATCAGGTATGAAAATCAAAAGGAGAGATCCGACCGTCGTCGGCAAGATCGAGGACAAATGTGGAAACCTTATCAGTGCCAAGGAACGCCGCGAAGCGATCATCAATCAGCGGATTGTCGCCGGCATGAGCCAGCAGGATGTCGAGAGCGCCCTCGGCAAGCCAGACAAGATCAGTATTCGCAATTCAGCCACGAGCTACCGTTACGACACCCAGCGAGGTCGTAGCGCCCACATCGAGTTCGATGAGAGAGGATGCACCAAAGGAAAAGCCAAATCCCAGACGGCAAAAAGCCCGCGTTAAACGCGGGCTTTTTGGTGTTTGGTGCACTCGACAGGATTCGAACCTGTGACCGCTCGGTTCGTAGCCGAGTACTCTATCCAGCTGAGCTACGAGTGCATTTGTGTTTTTATACCAGATCACAACTGGTTGAAGCCAAGTCATTCACATTACTGCAGATGACTCTTAAATGGTGCACTCGACAGGATTCGAACCTGTGACCGCTCGGTTCGTAGCCGAGTACTCTATCCAGCTGAGCTACGAGTGCATTTGTTGCCGCGCATTATAGGCCGTCTAATCTCTATGTCAAACACTTTTTCTAGTAATTTCAAACACTTACCGAAGAAGCCAGATTACAACGTACTACGCAAATAATGGCGGAGAACGGGGGATTCGAACCCCCGACACCCTTTTGAGGTGTACTCCCTTAGCAGGGGAGCGCCTTCGGCCACTCGGCCAGCTCTCCGCAACACGGGGCGTATATTAACCAGCTTCTTCCCCGTTTGCAAACATAAAAAACGATAAAAATTAATGGCTTGGTTCTTCGTCCTTCTCTTTCTTTATACGCAGGTAAATTTCCTCACGGTGGACCGCAACCTCTTTCGGGGCGTTGACACCGATACGCACTTGATTTCCTTTGACGCCGAGCACGGTCACGGTGATTTCGCCATCACCAATAATCAGGCTTTCTGCGCACCGACGAGTCAGAATCAGCATACCTTTCTCCTCACGCATTTCATTTCAGGGACAACAGTCTGCAAAAAAAAGGCACTCGACCTACAACCGGAGCGATCGCAGCCCTACATGCCTGAGTATTGACCAGCGCGAGCAAAAGAACAGCCTCGGGTCGCGCCATTCAAAAAAACAAAGGGCGCGGTCAGACCGCGCCCTTCGGTTAACGCATCACTCGCCCTGTCGGGCCGGTGCGTCCAGTTCGAAAGCCGTGTGCAGCGCGCGCACAGCCAGTTCCAGGTACTTCTCTTCGATCACTACGGAGACTTTGATCTCCGAAGTAGAGATCATCTGGATGTTGATGCTTTCCTTGGCCAGGGATTCAAACATGCGGCTGGCCACGCCTGCGTGGGAGCGCATGCCAACACCGACGATCGACACCTTGGCAATCTTGATGTCGCCGACGACTTCACGGGCACCGATCTCGCGAGCAGTGTTTTCCAGCACGGTTTGGGCCGCCTGGAAGTCATTGCGATGCACGGTGAAGGTGAAATCGGTGGTGTTATCGTGCGCAACGTTCTGCACGATCATGTCGACTTCGATGTTCGCGGCGCTGATCGGGCCGAGAATCTTGAATGCAACGCCCGGGGTGTCTGGCACGCCACGGATGGTCAGCTTGGCTTCATCGCGGTTGAAAGCGATGCCGGAAATGATCGGCTGTTCCATGGTTTCCTCTTCATCAATAGTAATGAGGGTGCCCGGACCCTCCTTGAAGCTGTGCAGTACGCGCAGCGGAACGTTGTACTTGCCGGCGAATTCCACCGCGCGGATCTGCAACACCTTGGAACCGAGGCTGGCCATTTCCAGCATCTCTTCGAAGGTAATCTTGTCCAGGCGCTGAGCCACGGACACCACACGCGGGTCGGTGGTGTAGACGCCGTCGACATCGGTGTAGATCTGGCATTCATCAGCCTTCAGGGCTGCTGCCAGCGCCACGCCGGTGGTGTCGGAACCGCCACGACCAAGAGTGGTGATGTTGCCGTGCTCGTCGACGCCCTGGAAACCGGCGACAACGACCACACGACCAGCCTTCAGGTCGCCACGAATCTTCTGGTCATCAATCTGCAAGATACGCGCTTTGTTGTGCGCACTGTCCGTCAGAATCCGTACCTGGTTGCCGGTGTAGGACACCGCTGGCACGCCGCGCTTGATCAGCGCCATGGCCAACAGTGCAATCGTCACCTGCTCACCGGTGGAGACGATCACATCCAGCTCACGAGGAACCGGCTGGCCATCGCCACTGATTTGCTTGGCCAGATCGATCAGACGGTTGGTTTCGCCGCTCATTGCAGACAGCACAATCACCAGGTCATCGCCGGCTTCGCGGAATTTCTTAACCTTGTCGGCGACCTGCTCGATTCTCTCGACAGTGCCGACCGAGGTGCCTCCAAATTTCTGTACGATCAAAGCCATTTCAAAGCCGCCTCTGCCCATGAAGGGCGCCCAAATAATCACTCAAACAGCGTTTCGGCCCGCCACTAGACTGCGGGCCGGACATACTGCCTTATAAACCCTGCTCTACAAATGGAACAGTCAGGGCCAATGCCGCATCCAGTGCGCCAGCGTCAGTACCACCACCTTGCGCCATGTCTGGACGACCACCGCCCTTCCCGCCCACTGCCGCAGCGGCTTGCTTCATCAAATCACCGGCTTTGAGTTGGCCAGTCAGGTCTTTGGTTACGCCTGCAACCAGAACGACCTTTTCCTCATGGACACTGCCGAGCAGGATCACTGCGCGGCCGAGTTTGTTTTTCAGTTGATCGACCAGCGCCAGCAGCGCCTTGCCGTCCTGACCGTCCAGACGCACGGCCAGCACTTTCACGCCTTTGACATCCAGGGCAGAGGCCGACAGATCGTCGCCCGCCGCGCTGGCAGCCTTGGCCTGCAACTGCTCGAGTTGCTTCTCCAGCAGACGGTTGCGCTCCAGCACAGCCGACAGCTTGTCGATCAGGTTGTCGCGGCTACCCTTGACCAGGTTGGCCGCTTCCTTGAGTTGTTCTTCAGCAGCGTTCAAGTATGCCAGCGCCGCGGCGCCAGTGACTGCTTCGATACGACGTACGCCGGAGGCCACACCGCCTTCGCTGATAATCTTCAACAGGCCGATGTCGCCAGTCCGGTTGGCGTGGATACCGCCACACAGCTCGACGGAGAAATCACCGCCCATGCTCAGTACGCGCACGCTGTCGCCGTATTTTTCGCCGAACAGCGCCATGGCGCCCTTCTGCTTGGCGGTTTCGATATCGGTTTCTTCGGTTTCAACTTCGGAGTTCTTGCGAATCTCGGCGTTGACGATGTCTTCCAGCGCCTTCAACTGCTCAGGCTTGATGGCTTCGAAGTGGCTGAAGTCAAAGCGCAGGCGCTGACTGTCGACCAACGAGCCTTTCTGCTGAACGTGATCGCCCAGCACCTGACGCAATGCGGCGTGCAGCAAGTGAGTGGCGGAGTGGTTCAGCGAAGTTGCGTGACGCACGTCGGCATCGACATGAGTTTCCACCGGAGCGCCAACGATCAGGCTGCCCGAATCCAGCACACCGTGGTGCAGGAACGCACCGCCGGTCTTGGTGGTGTCGCGCACGTCGAAACGCGCAGCGCCAGCCTGGAGGAAGCCGCAATCACCAATCTGACCACCAGATTCGGCATAGAACGGGGTCTGATTGAGAACGACCACGCCCTCTTCGCCTTCGCTCAGCACGTCAACCGATTGCCCGTCTTTATAGAGAGCAACGATTTTGGCAGAACCGCTGTGAGCGGTGTAACCGGTGAACTCGGTGGCCACATCAACCTTGACCAGGCTGTTGTAGTCCATGCCAAAGGAGCTGGCGGAACGGGCACGGACGCGCTGGGCTTCCATTTCGCGCTCGAAGCCTTCTTCGTCGATGGTCAGGTTGCGTTCGCGAGCGATGTCGCCGGTCAGGTCCATCGGGAAACCGTAGGTGTCGTAGAGTTTGAACACTACGTCGCCCGGTACCACGTCACCTTTGAGATCAGCCAGATCCTGCTCGAGGATTTTCAGGCCCTGCTCCAGGGTCTTGGCGAATTGCTCTTCTTCGGCTTTCAGGACGCGCTCGATATGCGCCTGTTGGGATTTCAGCTCTGGGAACGCTTCGCCCATCTCGGCGACCAGGGCCGCAACGATCTGATAGAAGAAGCTGCCCTTGGCGCCCAGTTTGTTGCCGTGACGGCAGGCGCGACGAATGATCCGGCGCAGCACGTAGCCGCGGCCTTCGTTGGACGGCAGCACACCATCGGCAATCAGGAAACCGCACGAGCGAATGTGGTCGGCGACGACTTTCAGGGACGCCTGATTGTCGTTGGTGCAACCGATGGCCTTGGCCGATGCGATCAGCAAGCTCTGGAACAGGTCGATTTCATAGTTCGAGTGAACGTGCTGCAGCACGGCACTGATCCGCTCCAGGCCCATGCCGGTGTCGACCGACGGCGCTGGCAGCGGGTGCAACACGCCATCGGCGGTGCGGTTGAACTGCATGAACACGTTGTTCCAGATTTCGATGTAACGGTCGCCATCTTCTTCCGGCGAGCCCGGTGGGCCACCCCAAATGTCGGCGCCGTGATCGTAGAAAATCTCGGTGCAAGGACCGCACGGGCCGGTATCGCCCATGGTCCAGAAGTTGTCGGACGCGTAAGGCGCGCCTTTGTTGTCGCCGATACGAACCATGCGCTCGGCCGGAACGCCGATTTCCTTGGTCCAGATGTCGTAGGCCTCGTCATCGCTGGCATAGACGGTGACCCAGAGCTTTTCTTTGGGCAGGTTCAGCCATTTTTCGGAGGTCAGGAAGTTCCAGGCGTAGGTGATCGCGTCGCGCTTGAAGTAATCACCGAAGCTGAAGTTACCCAGCATTTCGAAGAAGGTGTGGTGACGGGCGGTATAACCGACGTTTTCCAGGTCGTTGTGCTTGCCGCCGGCGCGCACGCATTTCTGGCTGCTGACCGCGCGGGTGTACGCGCGCTTTTCCTGGCCCAGGAAGCAGTCCTTGAACTGGTTCATCCCCGCGTTAGTGAACAGCAGGGTTGGGTCGTTGCCCGGAATCAAAGAGCTGGAGGCTACACGGGTGTGGCCTTGCTCTTCGAAGAAGCGAAGGAAGGCTTCACGGATTTCTGCGCTTTTCATTAGGTTCTTCCACGGAGGCTGCGGCCAAAGGCCTGTGCGAAACGTCAACAGACGAAGCGACGGCAAAGGGCCGCATTATATCGGCCCTGCGCGCGGGGTACAGCGTGTTTATACGATAGAAATGGTCAATTGGACCGCTAACGCTATCAGTTGCGCGAAAACTCGACGAATGTCGCGACGACCTGCTCGATTTGAGCGCTACTGACGTCCATGTGCGTGACCATGCGCAAACGTCCGGCAGCGCTCAGCCTGATCCCGCGTTCGGCGGCAAACGCCTTGATGGCCTCGGCCTTGTTGCCCATCTGCACGTAAACCATGTTGGTCTGCACCGGCTCGACCTCGTAACCCGCCGCTCGTAAGCCTTCAGCCAGCAACTGCGCATTGGCGTGGTCATCAGCCAGACGCTGAACATTGTTATCCAGCGCGTACAAACCTGCCGCCGCCAGTATCCCGGCCTGACGCATGCCGCCGCCGACCATCTTGCGCAGGCGTCGCGCCTTGGCGATCAATTCGACCGAGCCGCACAGCACCGAACCGACCGGCGCGCCCAGGCCTTTGGACAGGCAGACCGAGACCGAATCGAAGTGCTGGGTAATTTCCCGGGCATCGACATCCAATTTGACCGCCGCGTTGTACAGCCGCGCGCCGTCCAGGTGCAGTTGCAACCCATGCTCGTGAGTAAAGCTTCGAGCCCGCGCCAGAAACTCCAACGGCAAAACCTTGCCCTGCATGGTGTTTTCCAGCGCCAGCAAACGGGTGCGGGCGAAGTGGAAGTCGTCCGGTTTGATCGCGGCCGCTACCTGGGCCAGGTCCAGCGAGCCGTCGGCCTGCACTTCCAGCGGTTGCGGCTGAATCGAACCGAGTACGGCCGCGCCGCCACCTTCGTATTTATAGGTGTGTGCCTGCTGACCGACGATGTACTCGTCACCGCGTTCGCAGTGGGCCATCAAGCCCAGCAGATTGCTCATGGTGCCGGTCGGAACGAACAGCGCCGCAGCAAAACCCAACTGGCTCGCAAGCTCGGCTTCCAGTCGATTGACCGTCGGATCTTCACCGTAAACGTCGTCACCGGTGGCCGCGCTGGCCATCGCGTCGAGCATCCCGGCGGACGGTTGGGTGACGGTGTCGCTGCGAAGATCGATAACACTCATGAATCTGGCCTCGGTAAGCAGGGAAAATCCCTTTCAAGTAGGAATTACTGCGGCCATGCCGACGAATAATCAACCCTTGGGTAGGAAAAGGCTTCCTGAACCGACGGAAAAGTCGATAGCAATCATCAGATAGCAGCAATGCACAGGTGAGAAATATGTGTTAAAAACGCTTCGCCGCCAAACAATCTGGCGGCAAAACGTTCTCAGGGCGGGGTGCAACTCCCCACCGGCGGTAATTGCGCGCAATGCGCATAGCCCGCGAGCGCTTGGCGACAGGCACGGCAATGGCTGTGATGGCGGCAAGGTCAGCAGACCCGGTGTGATCCCGGGGCCGACGGTCATAGTCCGGATGAAGAGAGAACGGGATTGGCGCCGCCTAGGCTCTATACCAAAGCGCCGTCCGCAGGCAGTTGTGCCTGCGTGCCATTAAATCCCATTCGATTCATATGCCCTGTTTTTTACATAAACAGGAGTCAGAACATGCAACCCACCGCAATCGATAGCAAAAGCAAAAACCATCAGGGCGAGCGCGTTGCGTTCATCCAGGCCTGCTGGCACAAAGAAATCGTCGATCAGAGCCGTAAGGGCTTTGTGGCCGAAATGATTGCTCAGGGTTATCAGGAATCGGAGATCGATTTCTTCGAAGTCGGCGGCGCCTTTGAAATTCCGCTGCACGCCAAGCTGCTGGCCAAGTCCGGTCGTTATGCCGGCATCGTCGCCGCGGGTCTGGTCGTTGACGGCGGCATCTATCGCCACGAATTCGTCGCCCAGTCGGTGATCAGCGGCTTGATGCAAGTTCAGCTGGAAACCGAAGTGCCGGTGTTCTCCGTAGTTTTGACCCCGCACCACTTCCATGCCGGCGAAGAACATCAGAAGTTTTTCTTCGAGCATTTCGTGCACAAAGGCCAGGAAGCGGCCAAGACATGCGCGGATACGCTGCACAAGATGCGCGCGTTGCGTCGTAGCGAGCCGCGTGCGGTAGCAGTGTAAACACCGATAAACCTGTGGGAGTGAGCCTGCTCGCGATAGCGGTGTATCAGTCAACGCCCTTGTTGACTGATACACCGCTATCGCGAGCAGGCTCACTCCCACATGGGTTTTATGTCGAGCCTGATATCGCGGTCAGGCGAGGTTTTCGTCGGTGGTTGGCACAACCAAGATGCCGGCGCGCAGGCCGTTCTTGACCCTAGGGTTAGGGAAGATGATGCGGGCCCCCTCCTCCTCAATGACCCACCGGGTCTGGGCGATGTCTTCGGCCAGCAGGTAACCCACTTCCAACTCTGAAAAGTTCTCGATGTCCGCTGGCAGGTTCAAGCGGAAGCTATCGCTGTGCTTGATGATTTCTCGCGCCACGCTAAACAGCTGCAAACCGTCCAGCGCCTCTTCGGTCTGGGCCGGCTCGTTGCCTTCGATAATCTGTTTGAGGCGGGTTTCCAGCAGGTCGACGTTGACCCCGTCGTTCTGCCCGAATGGCCGCGCCTTGCCCAGTTCAAGGGTAAAAGCCTCGGCACCGAGTTTGTCGTAAGTGTAGGAGCTGAAAACGATGGATGGCTTGTTTTGCAGCAGCACCGCTTCCATGCCGGCAGCCCGCAGACGCGCCAGTTCCAGGCGCGAATGCTGACGACCTTCTTTCCAGGGGTACAGCGCGAACTGTTCGATTTTCGAGCCACGAATGGCCGTGTGCAGGTCGTAGTGCAAACGGTTGCGATCCGGCAGACTGAAGAAACTCGCCGCCAGCCGCTCCAGTTCACACGCGCGCAGGGCTTCGGAGCCGCTGCTTTGTTCGTGACGGCCGTTGAACAGCCGATTGACGTCCTGCTCGACGAAACGCTCGCCTTTGCGAATCGCTTCCGGGTTGCCGAACAGGAACAGAATACGTGCGCGGGGCTTGAGATCGCCGCGGGCAATATCGTGCAACAGGCGATCGAGCAACTCGATCGGCGCTGTTTCATTGCCATGGATGCCGGCCGACAGCAGCAGGTCCAGGCCGTTGTCGCGGGCTTCAGGTGGCCGGACTTCCAGCGCACCTTCGCTCAACCAGCGCATACGCACGCCTTCGACAGTCAGTTGAGTCTTCTCCGCCGGTTCGCGGCCGGCGAGGGTCAGTTCAAGTAATTTGCCGAGGGCGAGCATAGAGCGGTTTCCTTAGTGGTCGTGCTGGCAATCCGGGCCGTGCACGTGGTCTTCGTCACCGACTTCAGCCGGCTCCATTTCCAGTTGCAGACTTACCAGATTAGTCGCCAATGGGCGTAGCAGCAGGTTTGCGTATTCGGCGTCACCTTCTTCCACATCCACGCCGATCAGCAGTTGGCCGCGGCCGTCTTGCTGAATCCACAGCTCTTTGCCTTGCCACATGACCGCGACGCGGGTGCAGGAGGTTTCCAGTTGCGTGCCGTCGGTGTCTTCAAGGATCAGCTGCAGGGTATCGCTCATGTTTTTTTACGCTCTCAACGTTCAATTGATCTGGAATGGATAAACCGCGCCCAGTTTAAGGATTTGCGTCAGTTCATCCAGTGCCGTCCGGCACTCAAGCAGCAACTGCGGGTCCGCGAGATCGTTTTCGGTCATGCGGTCGCGGTAGTGCTTGTCGACCCACTCGGTCAGCGTGCCGTACAACGGTGCCGTCATGATAACCCCTGGGTTGACGGCCGCCAGTTCGGTTTCGTTGAGCGCGACGCGCAGTCGCAGGCAAGCCGGGCCGCCGCCGTTCTGCATGCTTTGCTTCAAATCGAACACTTTCACTTCGCGGATCAGGCCACCGGAGCTGGTCAAACCTTGCAGGTACTGCCAGACACGCTCGTTGCCACGGCACTCTTCCGGCACGATCAACAGCATCGAGCCATCAGGACGCGACAGCAGTTGGCTATTGAACAGGTAGGAACGAACGGCGTCTTCCACGGTTACCGCGGAGCGCGGTACGCAGACCGATTGAAATTTCCCACCGACTTTGGCGAGTTTGCTCTGCAATTCGGCCAGCATCTGCTCGGTGTCGAGGAACGCGTCCTCGTGATAGAACAGCACCTCGCCATTACCCACCGCGATCACATCGTTGTGGAATACGCCCTGATCGATCACCGAAGGGTTCTGCTGAGCGTAGACCACGCCGTCATCGCTCAAGCCGTGCAAGCGGGCAACCGCCTGGGAGGCTTCGAGGGTCTGGCGGGCCGGGTATTTTTGCGGTGCCGGGTAACGAGTGTCGAACGCGCTACGACCGAACACGAAGAACTCGACGCCCGCCTCGCCGTATTCACGGCAGAAACGGGTGTGGTTGGCTGCCCCTTCGTCCCCGAACTGCGCCACGGCTGGCAATGCAGCGTGGTGCGCGAAGTGTTTCTGGTCAGCGAACATCGCCGCCAGCACGCGACTGGTGGTCGGGTGTTCGATGCTGCGGTGATATTTGCAGTTCAGGTTGGCCGCGGTGAAATGCACACGGCCATCCGCGGTGTCGGCGCTCGGGCTGACAGTGGCGGCGTTGGCCACCCACATGCTCGACGCCGAGCAACTGGCCACCAGCAACGGCATCGCATCTTTAGCCGCCTGTTCGATCACCTGAGCGTCGGTGCCGCTGAAACCCAGACGACGCAGGGCTGCTACATCCGGGCGCTCCTGTGGTGCCAGCACGCCCTGTTGAAAGCCCATTTCCATCAGCGATTTCATCTTCGCCAGGCCTTGCAGCGCGGCTTCCTTCGGGTTCGAAGACTGCTGGCTGTTGCTCTGGGACGCGACGTTGCCGTAGGACAAACCGCCGTAGTTATGGGTCGGCCCCACTAGACCGTCAAAATTGACTTCATAGGATTTCATCAGCGAGGCTCCACGAGAATCTGTTGTTATGGCTTCAGTAACTATTCAGTAAGACCGCGGCGCGGCCATCGCCAGCAGGCTGGCTCCCACAGGTTCGGTGGGGTTCACACATTTTGTGTGTGACCCAATCACTGTGGGAGCCAGCTTGCTGGCGATGGCGCATCACGCCATTTTCACGCCAGGCGTAAGGGTCGCAGGCATTACCAGGCTCGGGGTTTCCAGCGAGGCGACCGGGTACGCGCAGTAATCTGCCGCGTAGTAGGCGCTGGCGCGGTGGTTGCCCGAGGCGCCGACACCGCCGAATGGCGCGCTGCTCGCAGCACCGGTCAGCTGTTTGTTCCAGTTGACGATGCCCGCACGGCTTTCCAGCCAGAACTGCTGATAACGCGCTTCGGAGTCCGATAGCAGACCGGCCGCCAGGCCATAGTCGGTGTCGTTGGCTTCAACGATCGCCGCTTCAAAATCAGCGTAGCGGATCACTTGCAGCAGCGGACCGAACAGCTCTTCGTCCGGGCGATCGGCAACCGCCGTTACGTCCAGAATGCCCGGGGTCAGCAAGGCTGCCTGGGCCTGGGGCTGAGTCATTTCCAACAGCGGTACGGCGCCGTTGGCCAGAAGATGTTCTTGCGCATCCATCAACGCTTTCGCAGCGCCGAGGGAAATCACCGAGCCCATGAACGGCGCCGGTTGCTGATCGAACGCACCGACTTCAATCGTCGAGCTGACCGCCACCAGACGCGCCAGCAACGTATCGCCCCAAGCGCCTTGCGGCACCAGCAAACGACGGGCACAGGTGCAACGCTGACCGGCGGAGATGAATGCCGACTGAATGATGGTGTAAACGGCGGCATCGAGGTCTGCGACCTGATCAACGATCAGCGGGTTGTTACCGCCCATTTCCAGCGCGAGGATCTTGTCCGGGCGACCGGCAAACTGCTGGTGCAGATGATTGCCCGTGCGGCTCGAACCGGTGAAGAACAAGCCGTCGATGCCCGGGTTCGCCGCCAGGGCGATACCGGTTTCACGGGCGCCTTGCAGCAGGTTCAACACGCCTGCCGGCAGACCGGCTTCGATCCAGCACTTGACCGTCAGCTCAGCGACTTTCGGCGTCAGCTCGCTGGGTTTGAACAGCACGCTGTTACCGGCCAGCAGCGCAGGCACGATGTGACCGTTCGGCAGGTGACCTGGGAAGTTGTAAGGCCCGAACACCGCGACCACGCCGTGTGGTTTGTGGCGCAACACGGCGGTGGCGTCGCCCAGCGGGCCGCTCTTCTCGCCGGTACGTTCGCGGTAGCTCTGCACCGAGATCGCAATCTTGTTGACCATGCTGGTGACTTCGGTCGCCGCTTCCCACAACGGTTTGCCGGTTTCCTCACCGATGGTGCGAGCCAGTTCGTCAGCATTGTTCTTCAGCGCGGCGGCAAAGGCCTCCAGCACGCTGATGCGTTCGTCCAGGGTACGTCGGGCCCAGCTCGGGAATGCCTGGCGCGCGGCTTGCACGGCCGATTCAACCTGAGCAGTGGTGGCGCCTTCGCCGGCCCACAGCACCTGTTGGGTTACCGGGTTCAGCGACTGAAAGGCTTCACCCTGGCCGGCCAGCCATTCACCTGCGATGTATAGCGAATTCATTATTTCGACTCCCTGGCAGCGGACAACGGAACGGCGCGCACTTGATCGCCGGCGTTGAGTTGAAGACGTTTGGCGGTCAGGGGATCGACCACCAGCGTACCGGCGGCGAAACGTGCAGGAGCAGCAGTGATCCGGCAGTCTTCGCGCTTGCGGTTGTGAATCAGGAACGGCGTGGCGTCATCACCCGGCGTGCCGATGGCCAGCACCAGCGCCTGGCTGTCGCGAACTGCGCGGATCTTGCCGGTTTCGCACTCCACCGCAGGACCGGCGTCGAAGATGTCGACGTAGCCTTGATAGCTGAAACCTTCGCTTTTGAGCATGGCCAACGCCGGCTCGGTGTCTGGATGGACCTGCCCGATCACGTTGCGCGCATCTTCCGAGAGGAAGCAGGTGTACAGGGGGAATTTCGGCATCAGTTCGGCGATGAACGCCTTGTTGCCCACGCCAGTCAGGTAGTCAGCCTGGCTGAATTCCATCTTGAAGAAGTGCCGACCCAGGCTTTCCCAGAACGGCGAACGCCCCGCTTCGTCGGACATGCCGCGCATCTCGGCGATGATCTTGTTGCCGAACAATTGCGGGAACTCGGCGATGAACAACATCCGCGCCTTGGCCAGCATGCGGCCGTTGAGGCCCGTGCGGTAGTCGGCGTGCAGGAACAGCGAGCACAGCTCGGAGTTACCGGTCAGGTCGTTGGCCAGGAACAGTGTCGGGATTTCGCGGTAGATGTTCAGCTCTTGCGAAGCGCTGACGGTCAGGCCGACCCGGAAGTTGTACCAAGGCTCACGCAGGCCGACGGCGCCAGCGATGGCGGAAATACCCACCACTCGCCCGTCATCATCTTCGAGCACGAACAGGTAATCCGCATCGCCCCGCCCGGCTTCGCCGCGAAAGGTCTTCTCGGCCCAACCGACCCGATGGGCCAGACGCTCTTCGTTGGCCGGCAAGGTGGTCAAGCCGGTGCCGGTGCTGCGGGCCAGGTCGATCAGAGCGGGTAAATCGCTGCTGCGTACGGGACGAACGATCATGCTATCTCCTCAAACGGGCCGCTTGCGCCACCCGTGAAACTCGCTGCTTTTACTAAGCATTCTTCAAAGCAGGCGTTAAACCGCCACCAGGCGCACGCTGGCACCTTCACCGACGCCCAAGGCTTCGGCCGCTTCAAGGTCCAGGGTCACGGGCTTGCCCGGCGCGTAATCGAGCTCAAGCAAAACGGCGCGATAATCCTGCAACTGGGCGTTGGCCACCAGGTACTGACGACCGACACCTTTGACCGGTTCGCCGATTTTCACCGGGACTACCCGGCTCTGGGCGATCGAACGGATCCCCGAGACACGGGCGTGCAAGGTCGGCCCGCCGTCGAAAATGTCGATGTAGTGATCGGTCTCGAAGCCTTCACGCATCAGGATGTCGAAGGTGATCTGCGCCCGTGGGTGCACCTGGCCCATCGCCTCTTGAGCAGAGTCCGGCAGCAGCGGCACGTAGATCGGGTAATGCGGCATCAATTCGGCCAGGAACGTCCGGCTCTTCAGACCGCACAGACGCTCTGCTTCGGCGTAGTTGAGGTCGAAGAAGTTGCGACCGATGGCATCCCAGAACGGCGAATCGCCGTTTTCATCGCTGTAACCGACGATCTCGGTCACCACGGAATCGGCAAAACGCTCCGGATGGCTGGCAACGAACAGCAAGCGCCCCCGGGAGTTGAGTTCCGACCAGGCCGAACCCACCAGTTCCGGCAGTACGTAGAAACTGGTCAGCAAGCTGTTGCCGGTCAGGTCGTGGCACTGGGAGAGGACGTGGATCTTGTTATGAATCTTCAGCTCGCGAGAGGCGTGCACAAAGGTTTCATTACGGAAGCTGTAGAACGGCTCGGAATAACCGGCCGACGCAACGATGGCCGAGCAACCCACCAGTTTGCCAGTGGCGGTGTCTTCGAGGACGAAGAAATAGCTCTCTTCACCGTTGAAACTCACTTCGGCGGCAAACGAGGCTTCGCTTGCCGCGATCTTGTCGCTCAGGCGTTCAACGTCATCCGGCAAGGAAGTGACACCAATCGGGCTGTCCGCAGCCAGACGCTGTACCTCGCCCAGATCAGCCATTTGCGCGGGGCGCATCACCAGCATGGTGTCACTCCTTAATCTCAGAACTTACAGAAGAAAAAAACCCGGGCCATCCCTGAAACAACTCAGAGTCAACTGTGGGAGCTAGCCTGCTAGCGATATCGTCCTGTCAGGCAACAATGATGTTGGCTATCAGGCCCTCATCGCTAGCAGGCTAGCTCCCACACATTTGATCCAGCCCGAAACAAAAATCTGGATCGACGCCTGAAAATGTCAGGCGTCAAAGGGTCTATCAGGCTTGCGTCAGTTTCGCCGCGGCGCGTTCGAAACGGTCCAGACCGTCATCGATATCAGCGTCTTCAACCACCAGGCTTGGCGCGAAACGAACCACGTCCGGGCCGGCCTGCAGAATCATCAGGCCTTCTTTCTCAGCGGCGTTGAAGATGTCCTTGGCCTTGCCTTTCCAGGCATCGTTCAGCACGCAACCGATCAATAGGCCCATGCCACGGACCTGGGTGAACAGGCCGTACTTCTCGCCGATCTGTTCCAGGCGCGCCTTGAACTTGTCGTGCTTGGCGTTGACGCCGGCCAGCACTTCAGGAGTGTTAACCACGTCGATCACGGCTTCCGCGACAGCGCACGCCAGCGGGTTGCCGCCGTAGGTGGTGCCGTGGGTGCCGACGACCAGGTGTTTGGCCAGGTCTTCGGTGGTCAGCATTGCCGCGATCGGGAAACCGCCACCCAGACTCTTGGCGGTGGTCAGGATGTCCGGAATCACGCCGTATTGCTGATAGGCGAACAGCTTGCCCGTGCGGCCCATACCGGTTTGCACTTCATCGAATACCAGCAGCGCTTTGTGCGCGTCGCACAGATCACGGGCACCTTGCAGGTACTTGAGTTCGGCTGGAATGACGCCGCTCTCGCCTTGAATCGGTTCGAGCACCACGGCACAAGTCTTGTCGGAAATGGCAGCTTTAAGCGCGGCCAGATCGTTGTACGGCACGTGGGTGATACCGGTGATCTTCGGACCGAAACCGTCGGAATACTTCGACTGACCGCCGACATTCACGGTGAACAGGGTACGACCGTGGAAGCTGTTGAGCGCAGCGATGATTTCGTACTTCTCGCTACCGAAACGATCGAAACCGACGCGACGGGCCAGCTTGAAAGCGGCCTCGTTGGCTTCGGCGCCGGAGTTGCAGAAGAACGCGCGCTCGGCAAATGTGGCGTTGATCAGCTTATGGGCCAGACGCAAGGCCGGCTCATTGGTGAACACGTTGGACACGTGCCACAGCTTGTTCGCCTGCTCGGTCAAGGCACCGACCAGCACCGGGTGCGCATGGCCCAATACGTTAACGGCAATCCCGCCGGCGAAGTCGATCAGCTCGCGGCCAGACTGGTCCCAGACGCGGGAACCGGCACCACGCACAGGGATGAATGCGGCAGGCGCGTAGTTGGGAACCATTACCTGGTCGAAATCGGCGCGTTGTACCGCAGCGTGCTCAACGGACATCGGAGTCTCCTGATGAGGAACACTCGCCTGAAACTGGCGAGCGATGAGGGGGATTGTAAGGACAGTTTTCAGCCCGGCCTTGCCGCCAAGCGACAACTTCTTATAGCGCAAACCCCGGTTTCAGCCGGGTTTACGGCAATGCGACATATAGCGTCGCAAAGGCGCAGTTTAAACTGCCGGCACAGGTTATAGGCAGGGTTGTCGAGCGGTGCGGTAAATATGTACCGCACGGAACCGATCATCGTCTGTTTTGCTGGCGGCTCATTCAAAACGCTAAGGGAATAGCGCATGAGCCGATACGAGAACGATCGTCTTTCCACTACGGGAAACAGCGAATCCGCTACGCAACCGGACGATCACTACCATCACCTGTTCAACAACCTGCCAGCCTGGGTATTAGAAGCATCGTCCAGTACACACAGCGCCCTCAAGAACGCCACGTCTATGAGCCAGGACTGGATTGGCACCGCAACACCGTTGCAGCACCAGTCGCTGAAAAAGCTCAGCCATGAACACTGGACCCATCGAAATCGTCTGGACTCAATGCTGTCGAACCTGCAAAGCGCACAAGCCTTTGCCGAACCGCTGCTGAGCGACGCCCTGAAAACCCGGTTTGACTTGGATCTGGACGTCAAAACCACCTTCCTGCGCCTGTACATCCCTCAAACCGTGCCGCTTCTCGGAATCAAGACTGGCGCGGCGCGCACCTGGACTGTGTCGATGCTCGACGCCGTCCTGCATAACTTTCAGGAATCGGAAACTGCGGCAGGGGCTTACGAACCGGCCTCGACGTTTATCACCCAACCTTCGCCCACAGGGCAGTTCGATACGCTGCCGGCGATCAAGCAAAAGCTCACTATCCCGGCCTTTACCCGGTTATGCCGGGAACTGGATATCGGCGCCCGGTACACCGCTTACCTCAAGGACAATCTGGGGCTGTCCAACCCTGTAGCGGGCGCGGTAATGAAATCAAAGGTGATCGGCTCGCACAAAACAGCACTCAAAACTGCGCTGCAGATAGCGCAAATCCGAAAGGACATCCCAGCGGATGCCTATCTCTCGATCCAGCGCATTCTGGAAGGGCGTTCGGGTGCTCGACTGGGTGGGCAGCCGCTGTATGGTCACGACCTGACAATGATGTCCTCCTCGCTGACCGGTATTGTCATTTTCGCGGCGAGCCTGGAGCGCGCACGCTCGGCAACACGGATCATCGCCTACATTCCCGATGATCCAGAGCATCCTCTCAAGGAATATCCAGACACATTGGCGTTCATGGCCGAACTGACCCGCAAACTGCACTCGCCCGCTTATCAAACGTTTTTCAGTCGCTTCGTCGACCACAAGGAAAGAGGACACTTTTTCGCGGACCTTAACCGTCGCCTCCAGAGCGTGACCTGGCATCAACACCGATATGGCGACCCACTGCCGAGCTGGCGCGAAACGCCCATCGACAAGTCTGATTTGCGATTTTCGGCGATCCCGTTCAGAGCGGATCTGTGGAACCATCTCTATCAGCGACAGCTCAACAAGATCCTCAACGATGCAAGCACAATCGCCGTCTCCACCGCCTCTGTAGACAGTGACGCGCGCTGGGCCTTGTGGAATACCTTGAGCAAAGTCGCCTCGACGATCCTTGAAATCGCGACGTTCGTTGCCTTGCCTTTCGTCCCGTTTCTCGGCGAATTGATGCTCGGCTACATGGCCTACCAGTTACTCGACGAAACCTTCGAAGGCATAGTCGACCTGGCTGAAGGGCTGAAAAAAGAAGCGCTCGGGCATCTGGTGACGTTCGTCGAAACGGTGGTTCAGGTGGGGACATTTGCAGTGGGCGGCGCCATCGCTACCCGGACCCTCAGCCCTCTGCTCTCTCGTGAAGCCATTGCCCTTGTCGACCCACTCAAACCCGTCACAACACCCGACGGAAAAACCCGTTACTGGAAGCCGGATCTCAAGCCTTACGAACAAGCACTCGTTTTGCCGGAAGGCGTAAAACCCGATCATCTCGGCCTCTATCAAAACGAAGGCAAGACGCTGCTGCCACTGGAGGGAAAACTGTATGCCGTGAAGCCCGACCGCGTGTCAGGCACGTTTCAGATTGAGCATCCGAACCGAACTGATGCTTATCAGCCACCTCTGCGGCATAACAACCACGGCGCCTGGCATACAGAACTGGAGCAACCGCTGAATTGGGACCGGGAAAAGGTCATGCGCCGCCTCGGCCATAACGTCGAGTCGTTCACCAATGCCGAGCGCGAACGGATCCTGAGGGTCAGCGGTTACCACGACGACGTCATGCGCGAAATGCATGTCGAACATTATCGTCCGCCTTCGCTGCTGACAGACACGATCAAGCGCTTCAGGATCAATCGGGACATCGAAACCTTTATCGAACAGATCAGCAGCGACCAACCCGAGCGCTATCGCAAGGCCGATGTAACCCTGCAACATCAACTGCTGAGCAGCTACGACTCGTGGCCCGTCGACACGCCAATGCCTGCACCGCAAAACCAAACGCAAGCCTTCAGAAAACAAACGGCCGAACTCGCCCGAAAGCACCACCAATCGCTGTTCGAGACCCGCTACCGCGCACAGGAAAAAACCGATGATCGGCACGTTCAGCGATTGCTCGACGATGTGAAGGGTTTGCCGACCGATGTCGCGCAAGAGTTGGTGAGCAATGCAACCGGGACCGAGTTACGCCTACTGCACAACGGTCGCACGCCCCCGCGGCTGAAGGAGGCAGCTCTGAAAGCCATGGAGGCCGTACGCGCAACCCGAGCCTGCGAAGGCCTTTATTCCGACGTTCTGGACAACACCGACACCCACCGACTGGCCTTGCAAAGCCTGAATTCACTGCCCGGTTTTCCCGCCGAACTGCGGATTGAAGTGAGGGATTACACCTATTACGGACTTGTGCGCGACAGCATTGGCCTGGCCGATGCGCCGATCCTGAAAACGCTGGTGCGCGCCGAAGACGGCACCTATCAGGTTTATCAAGACAGCGAATCGGTGCCCGGTGATTTTTATCAGGGTCTTTTTCAGGCGTTGTCACAGGCGCAGCGCAATGCGTTGAGCCCATCGATCACAAATGCCCTGGCACTCAAACTGCGCATCGCCGAACACGCATCAAACCAACCGGCACTTCGCAAGCTGTTCGCGAAAAATCCCAATCGAAAACCGTTCTATGATCCGACGACCATGCGCTTGCCTGGCGGCTCCGATGGATACCGGCGCATGCCCTCCCCGACGTCATCGCTCAACGAGCGTGTTCGCGAGGTTTACCCCAGCCTTACCGAGGAGGAACTCCGGTCTGTCGTTCAGCAGTTGCAAACGCATCCAGATGGCGCTCGCATAGAGATCTCACGTCTGGCCCGCGAGCTCTCGCGACTGCATCAGGAATTGAACACCTGGATAACTGACTCGCCCACTGTCCACCCGCAAACCCGAGCTCCGCTGAGCGAACTGGAACGACAGGCCGCTCGACACAATCGCAGACTGCTGGCTCAGGAAATCCAGCGCAGCTGGCGTCGACAATCAGAACGGGACCTCGATGGCCCGAATGACACGCCGCGTTATGCGCTCAGATTTGCCGAGCCGATTCTTGGTGATCTACCCACGCTGACGGCCGATTTCTCCCACGTGTCGTCGCTAACCCTTGAAGGCAGTCGTGCTGTGCAGGGTGTCCCCGAGTTTCTTCAGCGTTTCACCAATTTGCGCCGACTCGATTTAAAACGCTTTTCCCTGACCACCCTCCCAGAGGCCATTCCTCAGATGGCTAACCTGGATGCATTGGTGTTAAGCGACTGCGCAATCAGGTTCGATGCAGACAATTGGGCGAAACTGTCTTCATTGAACAAACTGGTCAAGCTGGACCTGTACCAGAACCCGTTCACTATGGTGCCCAGTGTCGAATCCATGCCTGAGCTTGTTTACCTGGACCTGAGCCGTACCGGCCTGACCGGCATTCCCGACAGCGTAGTTCGCCACCCCAAACTTGATACCGCCAAGCTGCTACACAACAAGATCAGTGAGCTGCCTGCGCAATTGTTCGAAAGCCCGGTGTACACCAAGCGCGCAATACACCTGACGCACAATCCGCTTTCGGATAACGCCCGACAACTGATCAAGCATCACTACTTCAGCAGCTCATACGATTTGGGCATCTATGCCCCAGAGGCGGACATCAACCGAGTCAGGGCGCTGTACCCGAACCTGGAGGTCGAACAGGCGAGCGAGTTTGTCTATGAATTGGCCGGCACTCTGGCTGACGGTCGGATCGAGCTGACACACCTTGAAGCGGAGTTGGCTCAACTGAGCAACGACCTGGCGGCATGGACTTCCGACCTTCCGGCCCAACACCCGTTGACGGGTGAACCGTTCACCGCTCAACAACAGCTTGTCGAACATATGAACCGCGACCAGTTCAAACAGACGCTGGAGCAGTGCTGGCGGCATGAAAGCGAAGTGGATGATTTCAATGAGGCGTTGGAGCCCACCTATGAACTCTTTTTCGAGTCCGACATTAACGGCGAGCTGCCGACCCTGAACGCCGACTTCAGTCATGTGACATCGCTGGAGTTGCGCAGCGTCGACGGAGTGACCCGCATCGGGCATTTTCTGGAGTCGTTCACCCACCTCAAAAGCCTGCGACTGCGCGACTGTAATCTGGGCAACATTCCCGATGCGGTGTTCAAGATGGGTCAACTGCGGTCGCTGTCACTTCCGGAGTGCCGCGTCAGACTGTCAGCGGAATCAGCCAGTGCGCTGGCGGGTATGGAACAGCTCGATTATCTCGATCTGGCCCACAACCCCCTGGGGCAAACGCCAGACCTGAGCCAGATGACGGAGCTCGCTACCGTACTGCTGAATGACACCGGCATCACCGAAATACCGCCCGGCCTGCTGCAAATGGCAGAACTGGACTGGGCCGACCTCAGTGGCAACGCCATTACCGAAGTCCCCAGCGACGTGATGGAACTGCCGGCGGAAGTCGCTGAAAACATCAGTTTTCGAGGTAATCGATTCTCCGAAGAGAGCCTGGTACGGCTGATCGGTTACTTCGAACGGACGGGCATAGACTTTGGTGTGGAAGAAGTGATCAATCGAGGAGAAATGGAGGTCTCGACGTCTGAAGGCTCGGAAACAGAGGAGTAAACCAGCCTCGGCAGGTGACGTGTTGCCCGGTCACCCACGCTCCGAGGGCACCGACGACAATTCGAACGGGCTGCTGCTGCGCCGCTGGTTGCGATCTTCCCGCGGTGTGGCACCGAAGAAATTGCGGTAGGCGCTGGAGAAGTGCGGCCCCGAGGAGAAGCCACACGACAGGCCGATCTGGATGATCGATTTGCTGGTTTGCATCAACATCTGCCGGGCCTTGTTCAGGCGCAGTTCCAGGTAGTACTGGCTCGGCACACGATTGAGGTATTGCTTGAAGATTCGCTCGAGCTGCCGACGGGACACGCACACATGCTGGGCGATTTCGTCGGTGGTCAACGGCTCTTCGATGTTGGCTTCCATCAGCAGCACGGCTTGCGTGAGCTTCGGATGGCTGGAACCGAGGCGGTTCTGCAGCGGAATGCGCTGGCGTTCGCCACCCTCGCGGATGCGTTCGACCACCAACTCTTCGGATACCGCACCGGCCAGTTCGGCGCCGTGGTCGCGGGCCAGTACAGCCAACAGCAAATCGAGTACCGACATGCCGCCGCACGCGGTCAGGCGATCGCGATCCCAGTCGAACAGATGGCTGGTAGCAATGACTTTCGGGAAACGTTCGGTGAAATCGTCTTGCCAACGCCAATGCACGGCGGCGCGATAACCGTCGAGCAAACCCAGTTGCGCCAATGGGTAAACACCGGCAGACAACCCGCCGATTACACACCCGGCGCGCACCAGTTGTTTCAGCCCACTGCTGAGCGCCGGCGCGAGCGAGGTCGGCGGCTCGTCGGCGAGCAGGAACAGTTTCTGGAAGTTTTCGAGCTTGCCGGCCCACGGTTCACCGGGCAATTGCCAGGCGCCTTCGGTCGGCGGTTCGGCCTGCAAAAACGACAGTTCGTAGACAACGTCAGGATGCACACGCTGGGCAACACGCAAGGCCTCCTCAGCCAGCGCAAGCGTCAGTGCTTTAGTGCTGGGCCAAATCAGGAAACCAATTCGATGGGCAGTCATGGCGGGCAATCCGAAACAAAGAACAGAATGAAGGCATGGGCCAAGGCTAGCCTGTAAATGAACACAAATCTTGAAACCGATGGAGATCAAATTGTGGGAGCTGGCCTGCCAGCGATGGCGGTGAGTCTGTGCCAGATGCAAACTGACCCACCGCTATCGCTGGCAGGCCAGCTCCCACAGGGATCGGGGCCGGCCTCTAAATCGCGAAGCATGCACTATCGCGGTGCACAACGGCAGTCCTGATTATTTCAAGCTGCCGGATAAAAATTGTTGCAGGCGTTCGGACTGTGGATTGACCAGCACCTCACGCGGGTTGCCGCTTTCTTCGACGACACCTTTGTGCAGGAATACCAGCTGGTTCGACACTTCACGGGCGAAGCCCATTTCGTGCGTCACCACCACCATAGTCCGGCCTTCCTGCGCCAGGGCCTGCATGACTTTCAGCACATCACCGACCAACTCAGGGTCGAGAGCCGAAGTCGGTTCGTCGAACAGCATCACCTCAGGCTCCATCGCCAGCGCACGGGCAATCGCCACACGCTGCTGCTCGCCGCCGGACATGTGGCCCGGGTAAGCGTCTTTGCGATGGGCCACACCGACCTTGTTCAGGTAGTGCTCGGCCTTCTCGCGGGCTTCGGTCTTGGACATGCCAAGCACATGGACCGGCGCTTCCATGATGTTTTCCATCGCGGTCATGTGCGACCACAGATTGAAATGCTGGAACACCATCGACAGGCGCGAACGCATGCGTTGCAGCTGTTTCGGGTCGGCCGCCTTCAGCGCGCCTTCCTTGTTGGCGACCAGTTTCAGCTCTTCATTGTTGAGCAGAATCTTGCCGGCATGCGGTTGCTCGAGCAGGTTGATGCAGCGCAGGAAAGTACTTTTGCCGGAGCCACTGGAGCCGATGATGCTGATCACATCGCCAGCCGCCGCTTTCAGGGACACGCCCTTGAGCACTTCGTGACTGCCATAGCGTTTATGCAGGTCTTGGACTTCAAGCTTGTACATGCGGTCGGTTCTCACAAAAACAGTCAGTCAGTCGTTGAGCAAGCGCCCGTGACGCAGCGCTTCGCGCCCCGCCACCTTGGCCAGCCAGAAACCGGGTTGGGCATAACGCAGCCGTTCAATGGCAAACAGCACCCCGGACGTACCAGCACACACCGTGCTGACCCGATCCGATAACGGATCGATCACTTCGAAAATCTCATCGCCGGCGTCAATCCACTCACCGGGTTTACGCAAGTAACTGATCACGCCAGGATGCGGCGCGAACAGCAATTCAGTGCCTTCGAACGGCATGCCTTCGCAAGCGTCTTGCGCAGGTTTTGGCCATTCGCCGCTGATCAAGCCTTGCTCGGCAAGGAATGCCAGAATGCCTTCGGCGTATGCGCTGGCTTCAGCGCGACCGGTATCGGCCTGACCACCCAGTTCAATGGTAGTCGCCAGGCAAGCCAGGGGAATCTGTGCATCCGGAAACAGACGCGACAAACGCAACCACGGCAGCGAGCAGGCTTCGTCAAACGAACTGCCGCCAGAATCTTCCGCCAGCAGGCCCACCTTCACGTCCAGGTGCGCGGCCAACGAACGCCATTGCGGCCAGTGTTGCGGCAAGGCGTACATGTGCAGCGCCGCTTCGGCATCGCAATGCAGGTCCAGCACCACGTCAGCGGTGCAGGCATGGCTGAGCAAAATGCGCTGCATGCCTTGCAACTGACTGGCGGCGGGCGGCAATGCGGCGAGCACATCGCTCATGGCCTGACGGATCAGCTGAATATTGGCGTGCGGATCATCACCCAGGTGCCCGTCCAGCTCGGCGGCCACTGGCGCGCTCAGCTCGACGAAATCCCGGTTGAAGTTCTTGCCGCTGCCCGCCTCGAAACGCCCTTGATGATTGCCCTGAAGCAGTTGGCCGAGGCCCAATGGGTTGGCCACCGGCACCAGTTCGATCACACCGTTGAGCAAGCCTTGGGCTTCGAGTTCGGTCAGGCGCTTTTTCAGCTCCCAGGCCGTGCGCATGCCCGGCAGTTCATCGGCGTGCAGGCTGGCCTGGATGTAGGCCTTGCGCTCGCCACTGCCGAAGCGGAACACCGAAATCTGGCGTTCGCTGCCCAAGTGGCTCCACGGCAATGAATGATCGATGCGTTCCATATCAGTGCTTCCGCGGGGCCAGATAGCCCAGCCAGCGGCGCTCGGCCAGTTTGAACATCCGCACCAGAATGAACGTCAGGCACAGGTAGAACACGCCGGCGGTGATGTAGGCTTCGAACGGCAAGTAGTACTGAGCGTTGACCGTGCGCGCGGCACCGGTGATGTCGATCAGGGTCACGATGGACGCCAGACTGGTGGTCTGCAACATCATGATCACTTCGTTGCTGTACTGCGGCAGCGCCCGGCGCAGGGCCGACGGCAGCAGGATGCGCTTGTACATTTTGTAGCGCGACATGCCCATCGCCTTGGCCGCTTCGATCTCACCGTTCGGCGTAGCGCGCAGGCTGCCGGCGATGATTTCAGCTGTGTAGGCGCTGGTGTTGATCGCGAAGGCCAGGCACGCACAGAACGTCGCGCTGGACAGCCATGGCCAAAGGAAGCTTTCACGAACCGCTTCGAACTGCGCCAGACCGTAGTAGATCAAAAACAGCTGCACCAGCATCGGCGTGCCGCGGATCACGTAGGTGTAGAGCCAGGCGCTCATGTTGACGGCCGCGTTTTTCGACACGCGCATCAAGCCCAGCGGCAACGCGCACAGCAAACCGAAAAACAGCGACAGCGCGAGCAATTTGAGAGTGGTCAGCAGGCCGCCGAAGTACAGCGGCAGGGCCTCCCAAATGACGTTGTAGTCGAAGATCATAGATCAGCCGCCCTTACGCCTACCGAGTAGCGCTTCTCAAGGTGACGCAATGCGAGCAACGAGACGCTGGTGATCACCAGGTACATTGCCGCTACTGCGAGGAAGAAGGTGAAAGGCTCGCGGGTGGCATCTGCCGCCTGCTTGGCCTTGAACATCATGTCTTGCAGCCCCACCACCGAAATCAGCGCGGTGGCCTTGGTCAGTACCAGCCAGTTGTTGGTGAAACCCGGAATCGCCAAGCGAATCATCTGTGGCACCAACACCCGGAAGAACACCTGAAAACTGCTCATGCCGTACGCCATGCCCGCTTCTGCCTGACCTTTGGGGATTGCCATGAAGGCACCGCGGAAGGTTTCCGACAGGTACGCACCGAAGATGAAGCCCAGGGTGCCGATACCGGCGGCCAACGGGTTCAGGTCGATGTAGTCGTCAAAGCCGAGCATCGGCGCGACGCGGTTGAGCAGGTCCTGACCGCCGTAGAAAATCAGCAGGATCAACACCAGGTCGGGAATCCCGCGGATCACCGTGGAATACAGGTCGCCCAGCCAGGCCAGCCAGCGAATCGGGGACAGACGCAGCGCAACGCCGATCAGACCCAGAACAATGGCCAGGACCATGGACGACAAGGCGAGCTGAAGCGTCAGCCATGCACCATCGAGGATGACAGCCCCGTAGCCTTTCAACATGATTCAGGTCCTCGAAAAGGGGGATGAAAAAATGGCGCAAACCTCAGAGATCCTGTTGCTTGCGCCATTTCGGTCTTGTCGCCGGGGCGTATTACTTGCCGTAGATATCGAAGGCGAAGTACTTGTCCTGGATTTGCTTGTACTTGCCGTTCTCACGAATGGCAGTGATCGCGGTGTTGATCTTGTCTTTCAGCGCGTCACCCTTGCGAACAGCAATACCGACGCCGTCGCCGAAGTATTTGACGTCGGTGAACGCCGGGCCAACGAAGGCGAAACCTTTGCCAGCGTCGGTTTTCAGGAAACCGTCATCCAGCAGCGTAGCGTCTGCCACGGTACCGTCGAGGCGGCCAGCAGCCACGTCGAGGTAAATTTCGTTCTGCGAGCCGTAAGGCTTGATCTCCGCACCCAGCGGAGCCAGGACTTCACGGGCGAAACGCTCGTGGATCGAACCACGTTGCACGCCGATGTTCTTGCCCTTGAGCTCAGCCAGGCTGTCGCTGACTGGAGTGCCGGCCTTCATGACCAGGCGAGCCGGAGTGTTGTAGTACTTGTTGGTGAAGTCCACGGACTTCTTGCGGTCTTCAGTGATCGACATGGACGACAGGATCGCGTCGATCTTGCGCACTTTGAGTGCCGGGATCAGGCCGTCGAACTCTTGCTCGACCCATACGCACTTGACCTTCATCTCTTCGCACAGCGCATTGCCGATGTCGTAGTCGAAACCAACGATGCTGCCGTCCGGCGCCTTGGAGGCGAACGGAGGGTAAGCTGCTTCGATACCGATTTTTACGGGCTTGTCATCGGCGAAAGTCGGCAGGGACAGCACGGACAGTGCCAGGGCGCCAAGCAGCACGAGTTTCTTCATCTTGGGACTCCATCGGTAAAGGGCTAAAACGGCAGAGTGAGCGATAGCCCAATATGCGAATGAGTGGAACCGCAAAGCGGTGCTGCGTCGGAGCAATTGCGCGCTTTTTTCAACGCGAGCAACAACGAGCGAGTGATCGGCATTCTAACGACAGGCCCGAAGCCGATATTTCTTCAATGCGACAACTAATTACAGAAGCACCGAGAAAGCCGCTTGGGCGCGTTGACAGCCTTGCAAATTCATGCAAGAGCAAAAGACAGTGAACCGATCTATGCTGCAAATTGCGGGCCTATTATTGGCAAACCCTTCTAATCCGGCAAGCGCAGCGTTGTGTCTTATTTTTTATGGCAGGTTCAGAGGCCTTGAAACGGGGCTTTGCGTTTCCCAATGCCTCGTTATTGGACGCACGGTTACACATTCAGTTACTTGAACGGTGACGGGTAACAGTGGGAAACACCCTACAAGCGAAATCGATAATTATTGGCTCCTCCGTCGATCGTTCCCACGCTCCGCGTGGGAATGCATCCCGTGACGCTCTGCGTCACAGCTCAACGGCGGACGCGGAGCGTCCATGGCAGCATTCCCACGCGGAGCGTGGGAACGATCGAAACCCCAGACAATAAAAAGCCCCGCCAGGCGCAATGCCGGGCGGGGCTTTGGTGACTCAGGAACGGCGGGTTAAGCGACGTTCATGGTCTTGTGCGTATCAATCAAGTGCTGCACCACACCCGGATCGGCCAGGGTGGAAATATCCCCCAACCCATCGTATTCGGCCGTGGCAATCTTGCGCAGAATGCGGCGCATGATCTTGCCCGAACGGGTTTTCGGCAGCCCCGGCGCCCACTGGATGACATCCGGCGAGGCAATCGGACCGATCTCCTTGCGCACCCAGTTTTTCAGCTCCAGGCGCAGTTGCTCGCTTGGCTCTTCGCCACCGATCAACGTGACATAGACATAGATGCCCTGCCCCTTGATGTCGTGCGGCACACCGACCACGGCCGCTTCGGCGACTTTCGGGTGGGCGACCATCGCGCTCTCGATCTCGGCGGTGCCCATGCGGTGGCCGGACACGTTGAGCACGTCATCCACGCGACCGGTAATCCAGTAGTAACCGTCTTCATCACGACGCGCACCGTCACCGGTGAAGTACATGCCGCTGAACGTCTTGAAGTAGGTGTCGACGAAGCGGTCATGGTCGCCATACAGCGTGCGCGCCTGGCCTGGCCACGAATCCAGAATCACCAGGTTGCCCTCGGCCACGCCTTCGAGGATGTTGCCCAGGTTGTCCACCAACGCCGGCACTACACCGAAGAATGGACGTGCCGCCGAACCCGGCTTGAGCGCATGCGCACCCGGCAACGGACTCATCATGTTGCCGCCGGTTTCGGTCTGCCACCAGGTATCGACGATCGGGCAACGGGACTGGCCGACGTTCTTGTAGTACCAATCCCACGCTTCCGGGTTGATCGGCTCACCGACCGAACCCAACAGACGCAAGCTGCTGCCATCGGCACCTTCAACGGCGGCCTTGCCCGACGCCATCATCGCGCGGATCGCCGTTGGTGCCGTGTAGAGGATGTTGACCTTATGCTTGTCGACGATTTTCGCCACCCGGGTGATGTCCGGGTAGTTCGGCACACCTTCGAACAGCAGCGTGGTCGCGCCATTGGCCAGCGGGCCGTAGACGATGTAACTGTGGCCGGTGACCCAACCGACGTCGGCGGTGCACCAGTAGACTTCGCCCGGACGGTAGTCGAACACGCGTTCGTGAGTCATCGCCGCGTACAACAGGTAGCCGGCGGTGGTGTGCTGCACGCCCTTCGGCTTGCCGGTCGAGCCGGAGGTATAAAGGATGAACAGCGCTTCTTCAGCGCCCATCTCTTTCGGCGCGCAGACACTGCCCGCCACCTTCATCAGGTCTTCGTACCAGATGTCGCGATGCTGGTTCCACTTGATGTCGCCACCGGTGCGCTTGCACACGATGACTTTCTGGATGCTGCTGGTTTCCGGGTTGGTCAGCGCATCGTCGACGTTGGTCTTGAGCGAAATCTTCTTACCGGCACGAATGCCTTCGTCGGCGGTGATCACCACTTTGGATTTGCAGTCGATGATCCGACCCGCCAGGGCTTCCGGCGAGAAACCACCGAACACCACCGAGTGAATCGCGCCGATCCGGGCACACGCCAGCATGGCGACCACGGCTTCGGGGATCATCGGCATATAGATAGTCACCACGTCGCCGCGGTGCACATCCTGGCCGCGCAAGGCGTTGGCGAACTTGCAGACTTGTTCGTGCAGCTCGCGATAGGTGATGTTGCGGCTTTCGGCAGGGTCATCCCCTTCCCAAATAATCGCCACTTGATCGCCGCGTTCGGCCAGATGACGGTCGAGGCAGTTGTAGGAAACGTTCAGGGTGCCGTCGGCGAACCATTTGATGTCGACATGGTGATCGTCGAAGGAAGTCTGTTTCACCGTGGTGAAAGGCTTGATCCAGTCGAGGCGCTTGGCTTGCTCGCGCCAGAAGCCGTCCGGGTTAACGACGGACTGCTGGTACATGGCCTTGTAGGTCGCCTCGTCAGTCAGCGTGTTGGCCAGAACCTCGGGACGAACGGGATACAGAGAAGCCGCACTCATCTTTGTTACCTCGGTGGAATAGTTGTTTTTGTATGACCCCAGTTGTAGCCGGGCCGGGCCTATAGAACCATTCGACGATGGTAGTAACAAGCCCCTACAAAATGTGGCTATACCTCACCGATGCGCTCAAGAGCGGTGATTTCAGGGGCTTTGGGCATTTATGACATTGGCTTCATCAGCCAACCAAAGGTCGCTTTTCAAGGATTGTTACAGGATCCGCCAATAGTGTTTATCAAAAGCACGGCTATATGAATGTAAACCCCACGCCTAAAATCAGCCTCGCCAACCAGGCAACGTGATTAACCAAGTTGCAGCCCCCACGAAGGCAGTTAATCCAAAACCAGTACTTAAGTTCTACACGCAACCCCAAAAAGGTTGCGTGACCCCATTCGACCTCTAAAAGGTAAATCTGAAATGAAAGCTTTATTAGTTCTGGCCCTCAGCAGCCTGTGCGCAACCGCCATGGCAGACGAGGCCCCGACTGATGTCGCACAGCAGCAACCCGCCGTTGAGGAATACACTTACTCCACTCACCTGGACATCGCCAAAGTTATCTCCATGAGCGAAATCCCGAACGTCTGCGAAGTTGTTCCGGCGAAAATGGAATACGACGACTCCAAAGGCCAACGCCACATTCTTCGCTACAGCGTCATGGGTAACGGCTGCTCTAACGGCTAATCACCCGCTCTCACCATCCCAAGGTTCGACCCACCCGCCCGCTATTAAGGCAGATGAAGCGCCGAACCTTATGTATCGAATTATACGATTGGTTTAAGCGCTTATTTGCGCTTTTTAATCAAATTAGCTGGCGTAGTATGAATTCCACACACCCAAGGCACAAAACGCCAACGAACCTGGAGCCACTACCATGAAAACCAAATTGATCCTCGCCCTGACCCTCTCTGTCCTGGCCGCTAACACCTTCGCCGCTGGCGGCTACGACCGTACCGGCTCGGCATTTTTCACTACCGAAGCGGCTGTCGCTTCTGATGGTTACGACCATACCGGCTCGGCGTCTTTCGCTGCCGATGGTGCCGATCACGTCGGTGCAGGCAAACTCGCTTCTGACGGTTTTGATCACACTGGCGCCGCCAAAGTCGCTGCTGACGGCTTCGACCACACTGGTGCAGCCAAGGTCGCAGCGGATGGTTCCGACCACGTGGGTGCTGCCCGCCTCAGCTGATCCTGAATGCGAACTCACAGCCCGGCTTCGGTCGGGCTTAGTTGTGTCTGGGAGCATCGAAAATTGACTCAAAACACAACATGTAGTGAAAAACGCAGTTTTCTGGCTGTTTTTTGAACAAAAAAATAGTTGGCCAAAATTTATGAAAAAAAATCTTCACGCCCGACATCCAGCCAAAGCCCTATAAACCCTCGCTCCGACCGAAAAACCCGCCTTCTCGACCGCTGCATGCGCGGATTCGCCCCACCACGACCGCGAAAATTTCCCTATAATGCCGCCTTAAACGGGCCTGCAATATTCCCTTACAGGGATAACAGCCAGTCTGAAGCCCACGCCGAAGTCTTCACCGATTTCTGCGCCCGTCAGAGGCTCTCGGAACCCCGTACAAATTTATGTTTATTTGCCTGCGTGTACCGCTGCAAAAAACGCTATCCAACGCGGCCAGTACGGCCGTGTGAAAAACCAACCAATCAGTTTTCACACGGGCATCTGGCCCTCACGCAGGAGACGACACGTCATGCTGAGCTGGGACGAATTCGACAAAGAAGACAGCGGCGAAACCGTTGTAAAAGGCGCCAACGCTGGCCACGCAACTGAAGCCAACATGGACCGCCTCGACACCGCCGGTGGCGTCGCGGCTCAAGAAGCCCGCGCTGTAACCGCGTCCGACTCCGCCGCAATCGCCCGTGCAAAAGCTGCCCTGGACAACCTCGACATCGCCGAAGGCCTCGCCGAACTCGAAGGCGCCTCCGCCCGTGTGGCCGTCGACGAAAAGCGCATGATCAACTGCCGCGCCGACCTTAACCAACTCGTACCCTTCAAGTACGACTGGGCCTGGCAGAAGTACCTGGACGGTTGCGCAAACCACTGGATGCCGCAAGAAGTCAACATGACCGCCGACATCGCCCTCTGGAAAGACCCGGAAGGCCTGACCGACGACGAGCGCCGCATCGTCATGCGCAACCTCGGCTTCTTCTCCACCGCCGACTCCCTGGTTGCCAACAACCTGGTGCTGGCCGTGTACCGCCTGATCACCAACCCGGAATGCCGCCAGTACATCCTGCGCCAGGCCTTCGAAGAGGCGATCCACACCCACGCCTACCAGTACTGCATCGAATCGTTGGCCATGGATGAAGGCGAGATCTTCAACATGTACCACGAGATCCCATCGGTCGCGAAAAAAGCCACCTGGGGCCTCAAATACACCCGTTCGATCTCCGATCCGAAGTTCGAAACCGGCACCGTCGAAACCGACAAAGAGTTGCTGCGCAACCTGATCGCCTACTACTGCGTTCTGGAAGGCATCTTCTTCTACTGCGGCTTCACCCAGATCCTCTCCATGGGCCGCCGCAACAAAATGACCGGCGTCGCCGAGCAGTTCCAATACATCCTGCGCGACGAATCCATGCACCTGAACTTCGGCATCGACGTGATCAACCAGATCAAAATCGAAAACCCACACTTGTGGGACGCTGAAATGAAGGAAGAAGCTTCGCAGATGATTCTGCAGGGCACTCAGCTGGAAATCGAATACGCACGGGATACCATGCCTCGTGGGGTGTTGGGCATGAACGCAGCGATGATGGAGGACTACCTGAAGTTCATCGCTAACCGTCGTCTGTCGCAGATTGGGTTGAAGGAAGAGTACCCAGGGACGACTAACCCGTTCCCTTGGATGAGCGAGATTATGGACTTGAAGAAAGAGAAGAACTTCTTTGAGACTCGGGTTATTGAGTATCAGACTGGTGGGGCGTTGAGCTGGGATTGATTCCGGCTGAACCGAGCACTCGTGAAAAGACCGCCGAAAGGCGGTCTTTTTTTATCCATTAGAAATGCAGTTCTAATCATCATTACTGTATCGATGCCTATCAAAAAAAAGACCTGCACCGAAAGAAAGAAGCATGATCGGCAAAGCGTCAAGATCAAACCCATCGATCTTTGGCACCACTATAAAAGCAGCCACCCCACCCAAGACAAATGCGCTGATACCCAACCATTTCCTGTACCGGTACGGTCTAACGAAAAACCCCAGAATGAGAGCAATACCCAACAATAGCCCGTAGCCCAAATATTCACTCATCGCTTGCCTCAACCTTTTGCCTTGATAATCATCGATGAAGTCGAATGCTGGGGGCCTATGCCGCCTTGGGCTCTTGCATCGACACTGACAATCACATCACCCGCGTGATAAGTCGGCAACTGCTCAAGCGCAAACATATGACCTGCTTTACCTAACACAGGACCAGAAATAAAACCGTAAGGCAGAACTCGAGCCACAGCAGCACCGAAGACACCAGCGGTCATATTGGCAATGCTCATCCGCTGTTCATTGAGCGTATCCGCGTGTGCCCGAGTCAACGGGCTGGATATCCCGACCATCATGGCGCAAAGCCGGTCCTTTGCGAGCATTCGTTCGTAGAGGTCGACTACTAAATTATTAACTTCAAAATGTGCAGTTTTCGTCTCGTATAGATAAAGCTCTCTAAGTCGGCCTCGATCACTCGGCTCAACCGTAAAGTGCACGATAACGAAAGAAATTCCATGACGACCAAAATACTGACTTCGTTCCAGTTTCATGAAAAAGTCCTTTATTTGAGTAATGGCATGGATAGTCCTTTATTTCGTGCTGTTGTAGGTCCTGCCACAGGAAAAGCAAAAAAGGCTTACGGAGTTTTCGGATACGTCCTACATACTGCTTATGTGCTTGATTTTCAGTCTTCGAAGCATTCGGTAGTTAGTGGCGGCGTCTTTGTAGGATCAATTGAGCGATTCGTCGGTCTTTTACGTAGGAATTTTCGTAGACAGTCGTAATGGCCACTCAGTATCGTCCGAGGGTATTCAGCCCTCGGCGATTTTATGGACACGGAAAAGAGCAACAGCGATTGGAGTGACGTGGAGATTCAGGCTGCGGTTGATGCCTATCTCAGCATGTTGTCCCGCGAGCAGAGTGGTCAGAAAGTCGTTAAGACTGAGGAGAACCGCATCCTGCGTGAGGGAGCCTTAGCCGGACGGACCAAAGGGTCGGTTGAGTTTCGGATGCAGAACATCTCTACCGTGCTGGAGGAGTTGGGTCGAGCTCGCATTGCGGGCTACAAACCCGCCAAGAATGTCGGCGCCAATGTAGCGCGAAGCATTCGAGAAGCGCTCAACGCTCCAAGTACTTTGACACCTGAGGATTTTGCCCCGACGGCGGACGAGGCAACGCTGGAAAGGCGATCTGCCAAACTTGAAAAACAACCGATTAAAGACGTGCCGAAAGGGATTGAGAGACCAGAACAGACTCAGTCCAGCGGAAAATCTTATGTTCGCGATCCTGAGGTAAGAGCTTGGGTTCGCCAACAGGCTAACGGTAGATGCGAAGGCTGTGGCGAGCCTGCTCCGTTTGAAAAGGATGGCAGGCCGTTTCTTGAGGTCCATCACGTTAAGCATTTGGCACAGGACGGTTCGGATCGGCCAAGCAATGCCGTGGCGCTGTGTCCGAACTGTCATCGACGTTGTCACCATTCCGGTGACCGGGATGAGTTCACTGCCTCACTGTTTCAGAAGGTGGAACGGTTGAAGTTTGAGTGATTGGGCCTGTAGAACTTCATCGGCACATGCGCACGAAGACGGCGAGCGATTTTTGTTCTGGTTCTGACTGTCAAACCTGCTCTACAACGTTTTTACCCAGCCTAAGCCGATCGCCGCCCATGGCCCCTCGTTCACTTGTTCATCATCTCGCTATGATGTGCGTCTCCTTCCATCGCGTCCTTGCCATGGTCGGAAAGCTGGGCATCAAACCACTGGTGAAGCGCCGCTATCAAGGCTGGATCCGAGGTCTTGAAGGCCAATTCGGCGCCATCTTCGATGTCTTTGTAGGTGATCGCCATTTGCCCAGGCTTGGCGGCTTTCAGGTCTGCCAGGCCAGGCATGTCTTGGCCATGGATGTGCGCCGGACCTGAGAAGTCGCCCTTGAGAAACCGCTCGCGGATGTCTTGAAGGTGCTGGCGAACCCACTGCACTTGGGCAGCATCCGCAGGCTTTTTGACGACCACTTGCTGAATGCCGCCTTCAGCGGTCTTGGTGAAGACATGGGTCGTCGCTGCGAGGCTGAACGGCATGACATCCTTGCTGCGACCTGCAACCTCGGCTTGCCGTTGCGCGTCGTTCGAATGATCCATGGTCTGAGCGTGAAGGTTTGCAGCAAGCGCCGAGAGAACGATTGAGGCGATGGCGGCTTTTAGCACGGTCTTTCTCCGATGTTGGAAGGGGGTGAGCCGACGCTGGCGCGTCAATCCAACAGGCGCTTCAGCGCTGCGACCCCAACAGGTGGCTCCGCCGTCCAGGGCACCACGATGACATCGTGGCTGGTTTGGCCTGCAACCCGCGCCATCTGCTTGCGCTCACTGTCCAGGCGCGCTCGCAGCAGCGGGTCATCGGTGTCTGTGGCCAATAGAGACTTATTGACCACCCAGGCAAACGGTTCGATTTTGGCCCTGCGCAAGTCATCCTGCAGTGCTGCCGCCTGAGACACCGGTGTGGCTTCGGGCAGCGTCACCAGGATGATTTTGGTGTAGTGCGCATCTTGCAGGCGCATCAAAGGCGTGACGATGTGGTCCGAGTCGCCTTTGAATTCCCGAACCATCTGGCGGTGATAGGCGCCTGTGGCATCCATCAGTAGCAGTGAGTGACCCGTGGGGGCGGTGTCCAGCACCACGAACGACGTTCTGGCTTGAGCAACCACGCGGGAGAACGCGTGGAAGACCGCGACCTCTTCGGTGCAGGGGGATCGTAGATCCTCGATGAGCAAGGCTATTTCATCGTCCGTCAGGGTCGGCGCGCGGGAGGCGACGATCTTGTCCACGTATTTTTGGGTCTCGACCTTGGGGTCGATGCGGCCAACGTCGAGCCCTTGCACATCGGCGTTGAGGGTCACCGCCAGATGCGCCGCAGGGTCCGTGGTGCTCAGGTGCACGGACTTGCCGTGCTGTACCAGGCCCAGGGCGATGGCGGCGGCAATGGTGGTTTTGCCTACTCCCCCTTTGCCCATGACCATGATCAACCCGCGCTCGTCATTTGCAAGCTCGGCAACCAGTTCCGAGAGGGTGTGATGTTCCAGGGGTGAGCGCGCTTGTGTTGCAGCCGTTGTTGGCCTGGCAAGTTCCGGGGAAAGCAGACTGCGGAGCGCGGGCAAGCCAACGGAATCTACAGCCTTGAGCGAAATGTAGTCGGCTGAAAGCTGGCGCAGCGACGTGGGCATCTCGTCGAGCGCCTGCTGGCCGATCGCTTCGATGGCGGCTGCGATCGGGTCATTCAAGTCGCTGCGTTTGAACACAGCGTTCACCACTAAACGCTGGTTTTCCAGACCCAACTCACGGAGCTCGTCGGAGGAACGCGCAGCCTCGCCCAGTGCGCCTTTGTCAGGGCGAGCCACTAGCACAACGGTGGTCAGGGCTGGATTGTTCAGCGCCGCCAACGCCTGATTGAAAAGCTGCTCCTGCATTTTCAACCCCGAGTGCGGCCCCAGGCATGACGCACCACGATCATTGCCTTCCAAAAATCCGCTCCACGCTTTGGGCAGGCTCAACAGCCTGAGCGTGTGCCCCGTGGGCGCGGTATCGAACACGACATGATCATAGGCCGCGCCCCCCTGTGACAGGAGGTGGGAGAACTCATCGAACGTTGCGATTTCGGTCGTGCATGCTCCCGAGAGTTGCTCTCGCACCAGAGCAATATCTTGATCGCTGGTCTGGGCGCCCATTTGCTCGACCACCCGGGCCCGGTAGTCGATGGCAGCGGTCCCGGGGTCGATGTTGAGCACGAACATTCCAGGCACGTTCGGCACCGCTACAGGCTGATTGCTCAGCTCGACACCGAGCATCTCATCAAGGTTAGAGGCCGCGTCTGTGCTAACCAGCAGCACCTTCTTGCCTGCATCAGCCAAGGCGATTGATACCGCAGTGGAAACCGACGTTTTGCCAACCCCGCCCTTGCCAGTGAAGAACATATATTGGGTGGGCTGATCGAGCAGTTTGATGGTGGACTGCATGGCACGTTAGCCTCGCTACGGAGCACAATTGAGGCTCAGAGTTTAGACCGATGCTCAGCAGCGCCAACTTTATCTGAAAAACATTCAGTGCAACCCGCCCCACCTCCCGCTATTAATACCCTTCCCCACTCAAGGACCCGAGCCCGCCATGAAATTCGACCTCGCCTACTGCCTCAGCCTCGACGACAAGCTGTCGATCTATGACGTGCGCGATTTGAATTTCGACGAGACCATGGATTTCGACTCCGCCAAAGAGCACTTCCAGTGCCCCAACGATGCCTGCCGTTTGACCTTCGATGCGGCGAATGTGTTGACGACGTTCAACGCCAAAAACGTGAATTACGTTCGCACCCCGCACTTCAAGAACACGCCCAGCACCCGGCATGTGGCGGATTGTCCTTATGTCAGTCTCAAGGCGTCGGCGTCAGGTGTGGACGGTGCGGAAACGGATGACAGTCGCGAGGAGCATTTCCCGTCGGAGTTGTTGCTGACGCGGCGTGAGTATGTGCGTAAGCCGTCGAACCTGGCGGTGGCGGCTGATGTGATGCGGGACGATCCGAAACCGCCTTCAGCGGCCAGTGACGTCGAACACCCGAGTCGCCAATCAGCACCGGACAAGACCAGTGTCTTCGCCCACCCGGTGGAGTGTTTTGTGTCGAACTTCGAGGACAAGGAGTTGCTCAAGCGCATGCCGCTGAAGATTGGCGAGCACACGGCGCCTTATGGGTCGTTCTTCAAGAAGATCGAGTATCTGCAGGACAACAAGGGGCTGATTTACTGGGGCAAGATCAAGGAGATCAAGGATTACACGCAGAGTTTTCGCATCGATTTCGAACAGAAGGTCTGGTTCAAGCAAGCCGACGAGGCGAAGAAGAAGCCTTATTCAGTCAACGTTTACCTGAGCAAAAAGCTGATCGACAACTACCGCAAACGCAAAGCGTTTCTGGAAGAGATCAAGCACGCCAGTGAGAGCGGGAAAGAGTTGTATTGCTTCTTTTATGGTGTGACACCGGAGTTGAAGCAGGTACCGAGCAAGAAAAACCCCGAGCAGACGTTCGGGGTGTTCAGTGCGAATATTGAGAACCTGGATCACTTTATTATTCGTGAGGCGCCGGGGCTCAAAGGTTAAAGGATCGGGGCACGGCGTCATTGCGACGGCTCATTGCGCTTCGAGATTAAGCTGCCTTACGGCCTCCCGAATCTCCCGTTTCGCTTCCTTGTGCCGCTCACGGGCTGCTTGTATGCCAAGCTCATCAAGGCCGCCGTAACGGCTTAACCAGTGAACGATCATTTCCTCATCCGGGAAGAAGTAATCCTTATGCTCTTTACCACCTCTCAGGTAGTTGTTCATGTCGGCATCGAAGCGGCCTGCCGAGAACTCGTCGGGGGGTAAAGAACCTTGTTCGGCGGCACATCCCTCAAACACCCAGGCGATGTCATTGATGTGTTTCTGCGCACCGCGATGTCCGCGCTTGTAAAACACGTACTCGCGACAACTCTCTTGGAATCGCTCCGCTATCAGTTCATCGTTGAACCAATGAAGTATGTCGTGTTGCCCCGCATGCTGAATCACGCCGTTTATCCAACGCTCGGAAAAACGTTGAACGAAACCTACGATGTCCGCTTTTTTCGCGTCCGCAAAAATCATGCAATAACGAGTTTTTACGTGAATGACGTACAACACATGCTTGCGTTGAACAGTGACGGCGTGAACCAGCCACTGTTCCGCTGACTCATCAGGCACATCATCTTCAATGACGGACGATGGCGGTTTGTCCACCGGGCTGATTTTTTTACCCTTGTGCACGCGGCTGAAGAAGTTACTTGCCGCTTCGGTGCAATTGAAGATCCACATCCATCTTTCTCTTATAAAGGGCTGGTTGATAACTATCTTCAGTCCTACCGTACGTTCTCTTCAACCCATTCAAGCTTATCGGGCTGGCGAATAACGTCAGCAATCTCCTCCCTTGCCGCTTCGCTGAGAACCGACAGCTCCGCATCGGTCAGCAAGTCGTGCTTGACCATCAATCGCAAAGCCATGAGTGCACTAGAACGACTGGAGGGGTCGAAAGTCCGGACGATATCCTTATCCCGATCACTTGACCCACATACCCAGCATCACCAAAACCAGTAAACCAACATACACCCGCGCATGCATTCGATCCGGTATCCGCCCAATCCACGGCGTGGCCAACCGAATCCCCACCAGCGACCCCACCGTCAACACCGCAAACGCCATCACATCCACATAGCCAACAAACCACGGCCCAAGATCAAACTCGGTAAACCCAGCCATGGCCATGTAAGTCAGCGTCCCGGCCAGCGCCACGGGCAAACTTAGCGGATTGGCCATGGACGTCGCCTGGGACATGCTCAACCCACAACGCCGCAACAACGGCACGGTCATGACGCTGCCGCCTACGCCGAGAAACGTGGCGATGGTGCCGATTCCTACACCGCCGCCAGACACTTCTGCCCTTCCCAATCGCCGTGGGATGGCGGTGTCTGGCGCTGTAAGAAAGCCGCGTCGCAACAGGCAATCCGCGATGGTCACGCCCAGGTACGCGATGAAGGCATAGCGGATCACCTCGCCACTGGCCCACATCGCCGCGACGGCGCCCACTACCGCGCCCACGCCGATAAACCCGCCCAACGGCCACAGGTAATGACGAATGAGATTACCGGCGCGGCAGTGTTTTCCGGTGGCGATCGCTGCGTTGACGATCATCACGCAGGTCGAGGTTGCCACGGCAATGTGCATCGCCGATTGGCTGACGGGGTCGTCTGTGCCGTGGCTGGCCATGAGCATGCGGTACAGCAATGGCACGACGACGAAACCGCCGCCGAAGCCGAACAGCACTGCGGTGACGCCGGTCATGCAGCCGAAGAGTGCCAGCAGAAGATAGAACATGGAGGTCGTCCGTTGGTTGAGAGCGGTCGACGATAGAGCGATGCGCCTTGGCCTGCTTCAGCAAGTCAGCCAATAATGCTCGCGTTTACGCCAACCACTGGGACTGCTCGATGCGCAATGTTTCGATTGATCTGCTGGACCACACGCCACGGCCGGTGGTGGCCATCGGTACTGATTATTCCCACGGCCATTTGTTGCCTCGTCATACACATCGGCGGGCGCAATTGTTGTACGGCGCCACGGGGGTAATGCAGGTGAGCACGCACGACGGCAGTTGGGTGGTGCCGCCGCAGCGGGCGGTGTGGATTCCGCCGGGAGTGGCGCATGAAGTGCTGATGCTGGGGGTGAGCACGCGCAGTGTGTACATCGAGCCGGGGGCGGTGGATCTGGGGGATCGTTGTCAGGTGATCAGCGTTTCGCCGTTGATGCGGCATTTGCTGATGGAGGCGGTGGAGATCCCGCTGGCGTATGACGAGCGCGGGCGCGACGGTACGCTGATCGGCTTGCTGCTGCATGAACTGGCGCGCAGCACTCACCTGCCGTTGCACATTCCCCTGCCCGTCGATGCGCGGCTGCTCGCGTTGTGCCAGGGCTTTGTGCAGCAGCCCGACGCTCATCAGTCGCCACAGCAATGGGCCGATCATTTGCATATCAGCCTGCGAACTTTCAATCGCCTGTTCCGCCAACAGACGGGCCTGAGCTTCAGCCAATGGCGCCAGCGAGCCTGCGTGGTACTGGCGCTGGCGCGGCTGGTGGTGGGAGAACCGGTGACGCGCATTGCCCTGGATTCTGGCTATGACAGCCCGGCCGCGTTTTCCACGATGTTCCGCCGCGTGCTGGGACAGGCGCCAACGAACTGGCTGGACGGGACGAGATAGAACCGATCAAAAAATGAGTTTGCTTCGCGCTCAAAACAACTGTACAAAAACACAGTACATTTTGAATCAGCACTCTTGAGCCCGGAGAACACCATGGCCTCTCTTGCGATGAAAATCACCCTGGAACGTATCGCCCTTTTCCAGTTCACCCCCGCGCATAGCGCTCAGGCCCGAGCAATGCTGGGGTGGAGTGTGGAGGAACTGTCTCGGCAATCCGGGGTTTCGGTGGACGCGATTCAGCGATTTGAGGATGAACGCGATGTGCTGGATGTTACGCGGCTGGCGTTGGCTTATCGGTTTGAATCGGAGGGGTTGGTGTTCTTCCCGGGGTTTGCGCCGGGTAGAGGGATGAATGTGAAAGGGTCGACGCCTGATCCGGTGGGGCGGGCGGATTATGCGATGGTTGAGTGAGAAATCATCGATTGACGATTATTCCCAAATAGGTATATTTTCGCATGAGTACAAGGAAGTCACTCCTGTGGGTTAGCAGCAGCAAGAAAGACCTCAAGCAAATGCCCGCAGATGTACAAGATGTTTTTGGTCATGCACTAGATCTGGCACAAAGCGGTGCAAAACATCCCGACGCGAAGCCTCTAAAGGGTTTTGGAGGTGCAGGTGTGCTTGAGATGGTGGATGACTTCAATACGAACACCTATCGCGCCGTTTATACCGTTCGTTTTGGTAATGCCATTTATGTTCTGCACTGCTTTCAGAAGAAGTCGACTACGGGTATCACAACCACGCAGTGCGACGTCGATTTGATCAGAAAGAGACTTCAAGCGGCGCAGGATCACGCAAAAGGATCAGGAAATGATTGAAATCGAAGAGAGCAGCGGGAACGTCTATGAAGACCTCGGGACGCCCAACGCCAATGAAATGCGAGTCAAATCGCAATTGGCGGCCAAAATTGGCGAGATCATCAAGGCTCGCCATTTGACCCAAGTTCAAGCGTCTGAAATCTTGGGCCTGTCTCAACCCAAGCTTTCCGAGATGTTGCGCGGAAAGTTTCGAGGTATCAGTGAAGCAAAGATGATGGAATGCCTTTCATTGCTCGGACGTGACGTGCAGATCGTGATCAAGTCAGCCCCCCGATCACGAAAAGAGGGCCGTATTGAGGTGGTTTTCGCTTAAGACGCTCAGCCCGGTTTCACACGCTATGCGTTCTGAGGCTCCACCTGATCGCCAACGTTTTCCATCTCCGACCACCAAGCGCAACCCCGCTGCGGATACATCAGATTAAACGCCTGCCCCATCTGCGGCGTAGTAATCGACACATTCCGCTCCCAGGCCAACGCCAGAATGCGGTCGAAAGGTTCGTACCAGGCGTGCATCGACAAATCGAACGTGCCGTTGTGGATCGGCAATAACCAGCGACCTTTAAGGTCGATGTGCGCTTGCAAGGTTTGCTCTGGCTGCATGTGCACATGCGGCCACTCAACGTTGTAGGCTCCGGTTTCCATGAGTGTCAGGTCGAACGGGCCGTACTGTTCGCCGATGCGTTTGAAGCCGTCAAAATAACCGCTGTCGCCGCTGAAGAAGATTCGCGTGTCACCATCGATCATTACCCACGAGGCCCACAGCGTGCTGTTGCCATCGAACAGACCGCGACCGGAAAAGTGCTGCGAAGGTGTGGCGATGAACTGAATACCGTCGACCTCAGTGCCCTGCCACCAGTCCAGTTGCCGGATTTTGCTGGCGTCGATGCCCCATTTGATCAAGGTGTCTCCGACGCCCAGTGGTGTGAGAAAGTACTTGGCCTTGTCCGCCAGTTTGAGCACCGCTTGATAGTCGAGGTGGTCGTAGTGATCGTGGGACAGGATCACTGATTCAATCGGTGGCAGTTCTTCGAGGCTGATCGGCGGTTGGTGAAAGCGCTTGGGGCCGGCCCATTGCACGGGTGAGGCGCGGTCGGCGAAGACCGGGTCGGTGATCCAGAACTTGTCCCGCAGTTTCAGCAGTACGGTGGAATGACCGAGGCGGTAAACGCTGTGGTTGGGGGCGGCGATCAACGCTGCCTGAGTCAGGGTTTGCACCGGGACAGGTGCTGTCGGGCGGGTGTTACGCGGTTTGTGGAAGATCATGTTCCACATGATGCGCAGGGTTTTGCGAAAGCCTTCGCGTTTTACCAGCGCATGGTTTCGAAAGAACCCTTCTGCCTGACGGGAAGCTTCCGGCGTAGAAGCGTTATCCGAGGGGGAAGTTGAAGTGGCCATGATTGAATGACTCCAGGAAAACCACCTGCTTCGTGGTTTTCCGCTTGGGGACGATAAATGGCCAAGGCACGCACGCATCAGCCGGAGATCTATTGTTCGCTGCACAGGGTTAACAAAACATTACACTGCACAGTGTAGTTCCAAGGTTGCATCAAAGCCGATCGCAAGTAAACTGCCAAGTGTAATTCTTACCTCTTTCTGCCGAAGCGTACTTATGACAGCTCCACAGCGTCTCACTGACCGAAAACGCGAAGCCATCATTCAGGCGGCGATTGCCGAATTCCGTGCCAACGGTTTCGACATCACCAGCATGGACAAGATCGCCGCCACCGCCGGCGTGTCGAAGCGCACGGTGTACAACCATTTCCCCAGCAAGGAAGAATTGTTCGCCGAAATCCTCAATCAATTGTGGGCGCGGGTGACGGCAGAACAGGAAACGCCCTACCGCCCTGACGTGCCGCTGCGCGAGCAGATGCGCCAGATGCTGATGGCAAAAATGCAGATGCTGGGCGATGACAATTTTCTCGACCTGGCGCGAGTGGCCATCGCCGCCACCATCCATTCCCCCGAGCGCGCGCAGAATATGGTCGCCCGAATGGGTGAGCGCGAAGAAGGCCTGACCATGTGGATCCGCGCTGCCCAGGCCGATGGCCGTTTGAAACCGGTCGCCCCCGAATTCGCCGCACAACAGATTCAGGGGATGCTCAAATCCTTTGCGTTCTGGCCACAGATTTCCATGGGGCTGCCCGGCTTGTCTGCGGAAATGCAGACCACTGTTGTGGAGTCGGCGCTGGACATGTTTCTGGCCTGCTATCAGCTCTGAACCGAGCTGCAATAAATGACAATGTCTGTCGATTTTCCAATCACTGGTCGCTCTGAATAAAACACCGCAATGTGTTTCAGAATGAAACTGGCGCTGGGGCTATAGTGGGCCTCAGTCCCAGCGCCATGCAGAGAGCACCATGACCACCACGACTTCCGGCACCAAACCCGCCCCCGCCCCAGTTGACCACCTGCGCTTTCATCGCCCCCACGCCCACCTGGCGCCTACCTTTGGCAATGACAAGTTTGCACTGCGCGCCGAGGCCTTCGCGCGGTTCTTTGGCACGCCGACCTTTCTCGGGGCGCAGACGCTGATCGTTGTGGTATGGATTTGCCTCAACCTGTTCGGCGTGGCCCACTTCGATCTCTACCCGTTCATCCTGCTCAACCTCGCCTTCAGCCTTCAAGCGGCTTATGCCGCGCCGCTGATCCTGCTGGCCCAGACCCGCCAGGCAGCACGCGACAAAGCCCAATCTGAAGCCGATGCGCTGCACCGCGAAGCACTGGCCGTCGCCAACAGTGAGCGCCAGGCACAAGCGGCGCAGAACACCGCGCAACTGCTGGAGTTACTCGAGCAAAACACTCGGCTCACCGAAATGACCAAGGCCCTCACCGAACGCATCGAAAGCCTGACCTCGGAAATGCATCAGCACTTCGTGCGCAAGGATCAGCCGAAGGTTTAGCGCTCGGTCAAGGCAATCGAAGCGCTCGCCCCAACTCATCGAATAACGTCACCACTGAGCGCAAGGCACGGCAGTCCGGGCGGGTCAGCAACCAGAGCGCCGTGTCGTACCCGTGAAGTGGCTCGCTCAACGGCTGCAGTCCGTCACCGATGAGGAAGTCCGGCAATGCCGCGACACCGAGCCCGGCCCGCACCAGCTCAGTCACCGACAACATGCTGTTGCAGCGATAACCCGGTATGACGCCCGGCAACTGCTGACGGCGCCACACAACGGTGGGGTGATCGGGGAGGAAGTCGTCCGGGGCAATCCAGGTCAGCGACGCCAAGTCTTCGGAATCGACGGATTTCAGATACGCCTCACTGGCGCAGACTCGATAGGACACCTGGGCCAATCGCCGGCCCACCAAGTGCTCGGGCGGTATGCGAGTCAAGCGCAAGGCGATATCGGCATCCCGGCGACTGAGGTTGGCGAAGTCGTTGGAAGTACTCAACTCGATGGTCAGCGCCGGGTAACCAGGCATGAACTTCGCCAACGCCGGCAGCAACAAGCCTTGCAAGACCGAATCGGTGCAGGTCAGGCGCACCGTGCCGCTGATGACTTCACCGCCCTGCTCCACGCCAATGCGCGCCGCCTCCAACGCCTGTTCGGCCCGCTCAGCCTGCTCGGCCAGGGTTTGCGCCAAGGTGGTGGGCAAGTAGCCGGCGCGGCTTTTTTCGAACAGTTGCTGGCCCAGCGCAGCTTCCAGTCGGCGCACGCCGCGAAACACGGTCGAGACGTCGACCTTCAACAGCGTCGACGCCCGGGCCAGAGAGCCGCCGCGCACCAACGCGAGGATCAGGGACAGGTCGGGGTAATCCAGCCGATAGTGCATCGGTGCATTGATCAATTGGGATAACGCCAATATTGAGTGCGTGCACGCCAATCTATAGTGGCTGCCAGGAATCAACAAGCGTGGAGCGCACTCATGGAAACCCGCCCAATTCGCATCGCCCTGATCGGCGATTACGACTCGCAAGTCACCGCTCACCAGGCGATCCCCATCGCCCTCGGCATGGCCGCTGAACAGGCGAACATCGACGTGCAGTTCCAGTGGTTGGCCACCGACCGTATCAGCGCCGATGCGCCATCGGCTGATTTCGACGGTTTCTGGTGCGTGCCCGCCAGCCCTTACCGCGACAGGGACGGTGCGTTGCGAGCGATTCGTTTTGCCCGTGAACAGCAACGGCCGTTCCTGGGGACCTGCGGCGGCTTTCAACACGCCGTACTCGAATACGCCCGAAATGTTCTGGGCTGGGACGATGCCGAACACGGTGAAACATCGCCGGATGCGGAACGAGCGTTGCTCACGCCTCTGAGCTGTTCGCTGGTGGAAGCCGTCGACAGCATTCATCTGGTTGAAGGTTCGTTGATCGCCGATGCGTACGAAAACGCTGAGATTGTCGAAGGCTATCGCTGTCGCTACGGCGTCAATCCAGCGTTCGAACGTGAGTTGTTGAGCCAACAGTTGTGCGCTGTTGGCCACGATGCTTCAGGTGACTTGCGGGCGGTGGAACTCAAAGGGCATCCGTTCTTCGTCGCAACACTGTTCCAGCCTGAACGCGCAGCGCTCAAGGGCAAGCTGCCGCCGCTGGTCCGTGCGTTGATCGCCGCCTGCAAGGGGCAGAAGTCATGATCGCCAACACTGCGCCAGCGCCTTACTACGCGGTGATTTTTACCTCCCTGCGCACCGACGGTGATCACGGTTACGAGCAGGCCGCCACGCGCATGGTCGAACTGGCCCGTGAGCAACCCGGTTTCCTGGGGGTGGAATCGGCTCGGGGTGAAGACGGGCTCGGGATTACGGTGTCCTACTGGGCCAGCGAAGCGGCGATTCTGGCGTGGAAACATCATCCCGAGCACCGTGAGATTCGCGAGCGCGGGCGGTCGACCTGGTATTCGTCTTGTCATACGCGGGTGTGCAAGGTTGAGCGGGCGTATGCGTTCAACCAGTGAATGGTTGTGGTGTTCTTAAGGCCGTCATCGCGAGCAGGCTCACTCCCACATGGGTTATGTGTCGATCACAAGACCCATGTGGGAGATTTTATGTAGCAGAGCCACCACAGCCACCGCAACAGCTCTGCACGAGACTGCGAACCGCCGAAATCTCCGGCACTTCCCGCCGATTCATGTACACCCGCAACGGCTCGGTGATGTTGATCCGGTCATCGATGTTCTGATCCAGCAACAACTGAATCAGCTCACGCTTGAGCGTCATGGCCTGCGCGGAACCTGGGGCCCAGACGAATTCGCTGGTGGGAATAATGCCGTCGTCAGCCACGTCCATGCCGAAGGAGTCTTCGCTGAAACGAACGATGTACTGGCCGGTCTTGCGATTGAGGCCGACGAAGCCTTTGAGTTGGTCGGCGGCCTGGCAGATGAGCTCGGAAGTGATGCGCATGATAAACCTCACAGAAGGTCGCAAAGGACCGGTGATCGATGGTTTACACGCAGGGCAAGCGAATGGGCGTTCCCTCTGCCGGGGTAACTGCCGCGGCCAAGAGTACTGCAAAGAAGCGCACAAAAGCGCTGAAAAAATCTGCTTTAAACAGGTTTATGTCGGTCTGGCGATAGCGCAAGCGGCGCTCAGTTGTTAAAAGAGACGTCTTTGAAAACCTGCGAAAGGACCTCGACCATGCCTGCTACCTTCACCAAGAGCGCCCTGTTGCTGAGTCTGATGCTGGGCCTCGGCCAGGCACAGGCCGCCAGCGAGCCAAGCCCCACCGCATTGGCCGCCCGCATGGGCATCCCGCATCCGGCCGTGATCGCTCACCGTGGCGCGTCCTTCGATGCCCCGGAATCCACCGCCGCCGCCTACAAACTGGCCCGCGATCTGGGTGCCGACTACCTGGAACTGGACGTGCAACGCAGCAAGGACGGCGTGCTGTTCGCCCTGCACGACGACAACCTGCAACGCACCACCGATGTCGCCAGTAAATTCCCTGAGCGCAAGGACCGCCCTGCCAACGACTTCACTATCGCCGAGCTGAAAACCCTCGATGCCGGCAGCTGGTTCAACGCTGCCTACCCGGATCGCGCGCGTCCTGCGTATGTCGGTCTGAAAATTCTGACCCTCGATGAAATCATCGACATTGCCCAAGGCAATCCGCTGCACAAGCCCGGTCTGTACATCGAAACCAAAGAGCCGAAGCAGTTTCCCGGGATCGAGCGCGACCTCAAGGAAAAACTCCAGGATCGCGGCTGGTTGAGCCCGGCGGGTTCGAAACTGGCGAAGAGCGATCTGGCGGTTGGCCAGGGCAAAGGTAAAGTCGTGCTGCAAACCTTCGAGAAGAGCAGTCTCGAACTGCTCCAGAAAGAAATGCCGACAGTGCCGAAAATCCTCCTGCTGTGGGTCGGCGAAGGCAGCATCGAGCCAAAATCCAAGGTGACGTTTGCCGAGTCCGGCGACAAGGACAAAGCCACTTACTACGCCAAACAGCAACCGAAAGACAAAGCCGAATTCCAGCAATGGGTCGAGTACGCCAAAGCCCAGGGCGCGATCGGCACCGGCCCATCTGCGGCGCTGACCAAGGGTGGCGATCAGAGTTACTCGGACCTGGTGCAACCCTGGATGAACCAGTACACCCACGATCAGGGCTTGTTGGTGCACGTTTACACCGTCGACGATGCCGTGGATTACCAGAAAGTCATGGACGCCGGCGTCGACGGTATCTTCACCAACCGCGCCAGCGAGTTGCTCAAGTTCTACAAACGTCCGGCGGCGGCCAGCGTGGCGCAGTTGCTGCAGAACAACGGTTACTGATGAACGTGGGAACGATCCATACCCAGTCGCGTTCGGAGAATTAAGGGTGGATTAAGTTGCGCCGGTTAACCTGATCCCACTTAAACAGATCACCTAAGGAAAGAACCTCATGAAAACCCTGACTGCCCTGTTCACTGCCGCTGCCCTGACCCTCACCGCTGGCCTGGCCCAGGCCGATGTCCGCGTCGACCAGATCCCCGAGCTGGTCAAAAGCGGCAAGATCAAGTCATTGGAATCAATGAACGAGGAGGCTCTGAAACTGCATCCTGGCGCGACCATCACCGACACCGATCTGGATAACCACTTCAATGGCTACGAGTACGAAGTCGAACTGCGCACTGCCGACGGCAAAGAATTTGACGTGGACTTCGATGCCACCACTGGCAAAGTACTGAGCAACAAGCAAGACAACTGATGCGCAAATAACAAGCCGCACGATCTTCGGATCGTGCGGCTTTTTTGCATCTCAAATTCAGGTAATCAAGTCGCGCCAACGCAGCGGCAGCCCGCTAGAATCACACCAAACTGTTCATTGCAGAGATGGGTCGAAATGGGGCAAGCAGCGGCAGCAGACATCGCCACGATCGGCCGGATCAGTGCGGTGCCGGCGATTCTTCAAGTGATCCGTGAACTGACGGGCCTGCGCTTCGTCGCCGTGGCCCGGGTCACCGAAGATTCATGGACCGCGTGTGCGGTGCTCGACCAGCTGAATTTCGGTCTACAGGTTGGCGGGGAGCTGGATCTTGCCACGACCCTGTGCCACGAAATTCGTCAGGCGCATCATTCGGTGGTCATCGACAAGGCCAGCGAAGACCCGCTTTACCGCGATCACCACACCCCTCGTCTCTATCAGTTCGAAAGCTACATCGCCGTGCCGGTTTTCCGCACCGACGGACGCTTTTTCGGCACCATCTGCGCCCTTGACCCCAACCCTGCGCCGCTCAAATCCAGCACGATCCAGAGCACCATGGAATCCTTCGCCCGGATGCTGGCGCTGCAAATCGAGGCCGAAGAAAACCTGCAAAAGACCGAAGCAGCGCTGAACCAGGAACGGGAAACCGCCGAACTGCGCGAACAGTTTATTGCCGTGCTCGGGCATGATCTGCGCAACCCTTTGTTCGCCATCAGCGCCGGTGCCGAAATGCTCCTGCGCAAACTACCCGATCCGGCGAATCAGCAACGGGCCCGGCACATCCTCACCAGCGCCCTTCGTGCGACCAAACTGGTGGATGACGTTCTGGATTTCGCTCGCGGCGCTTTGGGCCGTGGCATTCCAGTGAACATCGAGCCGTGCCCGGATCTTGAGGATGCCTTGCGGCATGTGATTTCAGAGGTTCAGAACGTCCATCCCGACCGCACCATAACCTCGTCTATCGGCGACCTGCGCAGCATTCATTGTGATCGCGAGCGGGTCGCGCAATTACTCTCCAATCTGGTGGCGAACGCAGTTGCTCACGGAGAGGACGATAGTCCGATCGAAATCAGCGCGCAGATCAACGAAGGACAGTTCGTGCTGAGCGTGAAAAACCAGGGCGTGATTGCCGAGGATGCGCTGCCCTATCTGTTCCGGCCCTACGCGCGCCCGGCCAGCGGAGCACCGCAGACCGGCCTCGGGTTGGGGTTGTACATTGCCAGTCAGATTGCTCGGTCCCATGGCGGAAAACTGGACGTGGTCTCGACCGAGCAACAGGGCACGACGTTTACTTTCAGCTTGCCGGTGTGATCTGCCAGGTCATTCCCGTTACGCGCTTAAACGCGCTGTCACTTCATTCAACTGCCCCGACAACCCGTGAAGGTTGTGGCTGGCCGCTTCGGTGCGCTGCACGTTGTCCAGATTGGTACTGGCGATACTGGTGATTTCGGTGAGGTTGCGCGAGATGTCTTCGGCCACCGATGTCTGCTCTTCCGCGGCAGTGGCGATCTGGCGGTTCATGTCGCGGATGGCTTCCACGGCAAGGGTGATGCGCTCCAGCATGACGCCGGCCTGAGTCACTTGCTCGACACTTTCCTCGCTACGCGACTGACCGCTTTCAATCGCCAGAGCGGCGTCCACCGCGCCGGTTTGCACCGTTTGAATGATCTGGTTGATCTCGATGATCGACGCCGCCGTGCGCTGGGCCAGGCTGCGGACTTCATCCGCCACCACCGCAAAACCGCGCCCGGCTTCACCGGCACGGGCTGCTTCGATGGCGGCGTTGAGCGCCAGCAGATTGGTCTGCTCGGCGATGCCGCGAATCACCTCCAGTACCTTGCCGATGCGCCCACTGTCGGTTTCCAGACGACGGATGACCGTGGCGGTATTGGCGATTTCGCCGCGCATTTGGGTGATGGTGTGAATGGTGCCCTGCATGACTTTTTCGCCTTGCTGGGCGGACTGGTCGGCATCATCGGCGGCGCGTGCCGCATCGGCGGCGTGACGTGCGACTTCTTGCGCGGTAGCGGACATTTCGTTCATCGCCGTGGCCACCTGATCGGTGCGGTTGAACTGCTCATTAGTGCCGCTGGCCATCAGGGTTGCGATGGAATTCAGTTCACCGCTGGCGCTGTCCAGATCCGAGGCGCTGCGCTGCAAACGGTTGAAGGTTTCGGCAAGAAAATCGCGCAGGGTATTGGCGGCTATCGCCAGTTTTCCCAGTTCGTCCTGACGGGTGCTGGCCACGCGTTCGGCGAAACGCCCCTGGCTGAGTTGCGCCACGTACTCGATCAGTTTGCGAATCGGTTCGACCAGGTTGCGGTTGACCAGCCACAGGCTCAACAACCCGATCAACAGCCCCGAAGCGAGCATCACTATGATCCCCAGCAACACGGTGCGGTCGGCGTCGGCGCTGATCAGCTTCGATTGCTCGGCCCCTTGCTTGCGTAACTCACTGACCAACTCACTCATCTGATCGCTGGTTGCGCGGTCGACACCTTTGACCGCCGTATCACCAGCCGTTGGGTCGGCGCCTGCCGCCACGTAGGCGTCACGGCCCTTCCGATAAGCCGCGCCCAACAGACGATGTTCGTCCCGCAGGCGTTCGATGCGCGTCTTGAGTGACGGCTCGATACCCTTCTGCCCGGCCAGTTCACCGAGGATGCCCTGCACATCGCGCTGACGGTCTTCGAATTGCTTCCAGTATTTGTCCAGATCCGCAGGCTGCTTGCCGCGTAGCAGAACGTTTTTCCACTCTTGTACCTGCACCTTGAATTGCAGGTTGGCTTCATCGATCAATTGCGAGGTGTGCAGCGGGCCTTCGATCAGATTCGCGTAGTTCTGAACACCGCTGGACAGAAAGTGAAAGCAGGCCAACGCGATCAACAGCATCGCGAACAAGCTGCCGCTCAGCAGGGCGAGAATTTGCGCTCTCAAGGACTTTTGCAAAAACATCGGAAGGTACTCATGACAGGAATGAGGCACGCCGGGCGAGGCGTGAAAGAAGTCCGGACATCCCTGTCTGCGACCTTGGCCAGCGGTCAAAGCCGTGCGAGTTAACGTAGGCAAGATCGGCGGGCCAGAGCGGTTCTTTAACCAATTCCGACCGTCGGTAGCGCCATCATTTCGCCTCCACCGCCTTGTCACAAAACGGTCAAAACTCCTTGCAATGATGCGGTTCAAGTGAACCTGTGAAACCCGCAACAGGCGCCTCCTCACATCGAGACCCCATGAACCACAGCATCGACCAACGTCATCGCGACACCGACCTGTTCGGTCTGCTGTACGGTTTCAGTTTTCGCCCCGGCGAGCGCGGCCGCGAGCTCGATTCGGCCAAGGCGTTGCAGTGCCTGCAACAACCCGGCGACAACGACGAATTTCTCTGGCTGCACCTGAACCTGGCCCACGCCGCATGCGAGCGCTGGATGAAAAGCCATCTGCAATTGCCCGATGAATTTTTCGAAGCACTGCACGAAGGTTCGCGTTCGACGCGTATCGAGCATGTGGATTCGGCGTTGCTGGCGGTGGTCAACGACGTGGTGTTCAACCTCAGCAGCATGGTGTCGTCCGATGTTTCGACGTTGTGGGTCTGCGCCCGCAGTCGGCTGATCGTCAGCGCACGACTGCAACCGCTGCACTCGGTAGACAAGCTGCGCTCGTCGGTGAAGGCCGGTGAGTGCTTTCGCTCGCCACTGGAATTGCTGGTGCATCTGCTGCGCGATCAGGGGGAAGTGCTGACCCAGATCGTGCGCAAGACCAGCCTCAGTGTCGATCAGATCGAAGATGAGTTGCTGTCTTCGCGGCTGTCGACCAACCGCGCTGAGCTGGGTGCCAACCGACGGGTGCTGGTGCGCTTGCAACGCTTGTTGGCGCTGGAGCCGGGCTCGTTGCTGCGCCTGCTCAATCGCCCGCCGCAGTGGTTGCAAAAGGAAGACGTCAAGGAGCTGCGCAAGTCCACCGAGGAGTTCGCGCTGATCATTAACGACCTCACGGCGCTGGGCGAACGGATCAAGCTGTTGCAGGAGGAAATCGCCGCCAACCTCAACGAACAGAGCAACCGCACGCTGTTCACCCTGACCGTGGTGACGGTGCTGGCGTTGCCGATCAACATCATCGCCGGGTTCTTTGGCATGAACGTCGGCGGGGTGCCGCTTTCCGGCGACCCGGAAGGGTTCTGGATTCTGGTGGCATTGGTCGCGACGTTTACCGTGATCGCCGGGCGTTGGGCATTCCGTAAGCGCCAGGATTATTAATATCGGAGCGCCTTCGATTCACTGTGGCGAGGGGACTTGTCGGAACGCCGCACCGCCCCGTTCGGCTGCGCAGCAGTCGTAAACCTGCAAAAACGATGTAACTGAAAGAATGCTGGGGGCCGCTTCGCGACCCAACGGGGGCAAGCTCCCTCGCCACAGGTACTGCATTCTGATCAACGGATCGGCAATAAACCCAAACACTGACTTAACTCAGCCTCTCTGTAACATTCAGCAACGATCATGGGCGACATTCCTTCTCTCCTCAGGATTGTCCGTCATGGCGACTCCTTCCTTCACCGCCACCCAGGCGCCCGCCAGTAGCGCCAAACCACAACTCGATAAAAAGCCCAGCCTGCTGACCCTCGTGATTTTCTTCGCGGTGCTGGGCAGCGGGTTGTTGTTTACCGCCTACAGCCTGATGCACGACATGAACGAGCTCGGCACCGTGGTGACCACCTGGACGCCGTTTCTGCTGTTGGGCGTGGCGCTGCTGATTGCCCTCGGCTTTGAATTCGTCAACGGTTTCCACGACACTGCCAACGCCGTGGCCACGGTGATTTACACCAACTCCTTGCCGCCAAATTTCGCGGTGGCCTGGTCCGGATTCTTCAACTTCCTCGGGGTGCTGCTGTCCAGCGGCGCGGTGGCGTTCGGCATCATCGCCCTGCTGCCGGTGGAGCTGATTCTGCAAGTCGGTTCTTCCGCTGGTTTCTCGATGATCTTCGCCCTGTTGATCGCCGCGATCCTGTGGAACCTCGGCACCTGGTGGCTGGGGTTGCCGGCGTCTTCGTCGCACACCCTCATTGGCTCGATCATCGGGGTCGGCGTGGCCAATGCCCTGATGCACGGCCGCGACGGCACTAGCGGCGTGGACTGGGCGCAGGCAACCAAAGTCGGTTACGCACTGTTGCTGTCGCCGCTGATCGGCTTCATGTTTGCGGCGCTGTTGCTGTTGGCCTTGCGGGCTTTCGTCAAGAATCGTGCGCTGTACAAAGCACCCAAGGGCGACACTCCGCCACCGTGGTGGATTCGCGGCATGTTGATCCTGACGTGCACCGGCGTGTCCTTCGCCCACGGCTCCAACGACGGCCAGAAAGGCATGGGCCTGATCATGCTGATTCTGGTGGGCACGCTGCCGATGGCTTACGCGCTGAACCGCACCATGCCGGCCGACCAGGCGCTGCAGTTTGCCGCCGTGGCCGAAGTCACCCAGCAAGCGCTGGTCAAAAATGCGCCGTTGCCAGCGCCGACCGACCCGCGCGCGGTGCTGTCCGAATACATGCGCAGCAAGGAAGCCTCACCGCAACTGATCCCCGCCCTGGCCGCGTTGACCGGCACTATCGGGAGTGAAGTGAAGGGCTACGGCTCGCTCGCAAAGGTCCCGGCCGAGGCCATGGGCAACGTGCGTAACGACATGTACCTGACCAGCGAAACCATTCGCCTGATGGACAAGAACAAGGTCGGCAACTTCGACGCCGATACCAATGGCAAGCTGCAACTGTTCAAGCAGCAGATCGACAACGCCACGCGGTTCATTCCGCTGTGGGTAAAAATCGCGGTGGCCATCGCTCTGGGGCTGGGCACCATGGTCGGCTGGAAACGTATCGTGGTGACGGTTGGCGAGAAGATCGGCAAAACCCACCTGACGTATGCTCAAGGCGCCTCGGCGGAAACCGTCGCGATGCTGACCATCGGCGCGGCGGACATGTTCGGCCTGCCGGTATCGACGACTCACGTACTGTCTTCGGGGGTGGCCGGAACCATGGTCGCCAATGGCGGCGGATTGCAGATGAAGACCATCCGCAACCTGCTGATGGCCTGGGTGCTAACCTTGCCGGCGGCGATTCTGTTGTCGGGCAGTTTGTATTGGCTGTTCACCCAACTCTTCTGATTCACCGCAGTTCCCATGTGGGAGTGAGCCTGCTCGCGATAGCGGTGCACACGTCGACATCAATGTCGAATGTGCTGACGCCATCGCGAGCAGGCTCGCTCCCACAGGTTATTCATGCAGCACATAAGACTGGCGCATCAGCACTCGCTCGCGTACCACGTCGTACACCCAGTGATAAACGTAGGTGTATGGCAGGAAAAACAGCAGCACACCGATATCCAGCAGGAACGCTTGCCACAGGCTGACCTTCAACCACCAGGCAATCAACGGCACCCCCACCGCAACCAGACCGCCTTCGAACAACAGCGCATGGACTACACGTACCCAGGCGTTGCGCACCAGGTTGTAGTGTTTGAGCGCGCGGTCGAACAATCCGTTGAAGATCACGTTCCAGGCCAGGGCAAGTGCCGCGATTGCCATGGTCACGACGCCCATGTCGAGCAGCGGTTTGTCCATGATCCACGCCAGCAGCGGGGTGCAGATCAGGATGGCCAACAATTCGAAACCAATGGCCTGGAAAATACGTTCAGTAATGGATTTGTTGGCGCTCATGGCCAGACTCCTCTGAGTGACTGTGGTTGCCATGATCTTTCTTCACACCGATACTTCATAACCATTAACCATCGATCAAGGCGATAGTTCATGGCTTCTCAAGAAGTGTTGCAGGCCTTCGTTCAGGCCGCGACTCAAGGCTCGTTTTCCGCTGCGGCGCGCAAATTGGGCCGCAGTCAGTCGACCATCAGCGCCGCCGTGGCCAGCCTTGAAATCGACTTGAACCTGACGCTGTTCGACCGCAGCAGCCGCAAACCGAGCCTGACCCCGGCCGGGCACGTGATGCTGCAACGGGCCGAGGACATTCTGGCCGCCAGCAGCCGGCTGGAAATGACCGCCAGCCAACTGTCCCAAGGGGTCGAGCCGAAGCTGACCGTGGCGATTTCCGACACGTATCAATCCGACCGATTCGAAGCGGCGCTCAGCGCCTTCGAGCTGCGTTATCCCGACCTGGAACTTGAATGCCTGATCGCTGAGTGCGATGACCTGGTGGCCTTGGTGCAACGGGGTCGGGCGCAGGTGGCCTTCGCCGAAAAACAAGACAGTTACCCGCCGGACCTGGTCAGTTCGACCATGGAAGAACGAACCGAGATTGCCCTGTTCGTATCCCGCGAACATCCATTGGCGGCGCTGAGCCACATCGATCAGGGCGTGTTGCAACAACACCGGGAGCTGCGTCTGGCGACGATCGTCAATCCGTATGAAAGCCGTGCGAAGGGGCGCGTCTGGTCGGCGCCGAGTTATCTGATGCTGCTGGAAATGGCCCAGGGTGGATTCGGCTGGGCGCCGTTGCCGCGGTGGCTGGTGGAGCGGTTTGGGCAAGGCACGTTGCAGGAACTGGACGTGCGCGGCTGGCCGAAACCGGTGTTCGTCGATGCGCTGTGGTCGCGGCTGCATCCGCCGGGGCCGGCGGGGAGTTGGTTACTCGGCAAGATGCTGGAATAGCGGTGCTCGCGAAGAGGCCCGCAAGATCACATCACTTCAGCTCCCGCAACCGGGCCTCGATAAACCGTCGTTCCGGCACTTGCTGCGTCAACTCCAACGCCCGCTGATAAGCCGCCCGCGCCTCCTCTACCCTTCCCAACTGCCGACAAAACTCCGCCCGCGCCGCGTGCGCCAAGTGGTAATCCAGCAAATCACCCCGCGCCAGGATCCCCTCGATCAACGTCAGTCCCGCCAACGGCCCATCCCGTTTGGAGATCGCCGCCGCACGGTTCAATTCGATCACCGGCGAAGGCGCTGCCCGCAACAGCACGTCATACAGACCCACAATCTCCAGCCAGTCCGTTTCCGCCGCCGTGGGCGCTTCAGCATGCGATGCCGCAATTGCCGCTTGCAGGCAATAAGGCCCGAAGCGCCGGGTTGTCAGTGCACGCTCCACCAGGGCGCAACCTTCAGCGATCATCTCGGCGTCCCACAACGAACGGTCCTGCTCATCCAGCACGATCAACTCGCCGCTCGCCGACGTCCTGGCCGTGCGTCGGGACTCGTGCAACAGCATCAGCGCCAGCAGTCCCATCACTTCAGGTTCCGGCAGCAGTTCCATCAACAAACGACCGAGCCGAATCGCCTCACGGGTCAAATCCTCACGGGTCAGTTCCGCGCCCATGGATGCGGAATAACCTTCGTTGAACACCAGATAAATCACCCGCAGCACGCTGTCCAGGCGCTCGGGCAATTCCGCCAGGGCCGGCACTTGATAAGGAATTTTTGCGTCACGGATTTTCGCCTTGGCCCGCACGATGCGCTGGGCGATGGTCGCTGGTGCCGACAGGAAGGCTCGGGCGATTTCCTCCGTGGTCAGGTCGCAGACTTCGCGCAGCGTCAACGGCACCTGGGCGTCCGCCGCGAGCGCCGGGTGACAACAGGTGAAAATCAGGCGCAGGCGATCGTCTTCCACGTCTTCGTCACTCCAGTCGGCCTGCTCCAGCGCCTCCAGTTGAGCGATCAGCATCGGTTGCGAAGCGACGAAGCGTGCACGCCGTCGCAACACATCAATGGCCTTGAAACGCCCCGTGGACACCAGCCAGGTCCGCGGATTGTCCGGCACACCGTCACGCTGCCAGCGCTCGACCGCGACGAAAAACGCTTCGTGCAAGGCTTCTTCGGCAAGATCGAAATCGCCGAGCAAACGAATCAGGGTCGCCAGAATCCGCCGTGAATCTTCGCGGTAAACCTGCTCGACCCGAGCTCGTACCGACTCGGCCGACATCAGGCGCCGGGGTTCAACTGACGAACGGGACGCACCTCAACACAGCCGACCCGGGCCGCCGGGATGTTGCCGGCGACCTGGATGGCTTCATTGAGATCCTTGGCATCGATCAGGTAGAAGCCGGCCAATTGCTCCTTGGTTTCGGCGAACGGGCCGTCGGTGATCGACATCTTCCCGTTGCGCATCCGCACCGTGGTCGCGGTCTGTACCGATTCCAGCGCCTCGGCGGCGACCATTCGGCCGCTGCCCTGGATCGCCTCGGCGTAAGCCATGCATTCCGCGTCATTCGGGCTCTCGGGCAGCGAGTGCAACTCGTGCTCGTTGCTGTAGACCAGGCATAAATACTTCATGGGGCTCTCCTGAATCGAACGGATCAACTATGGCTGCTGAGTGACGCTTTCGCGATATTCCCGACGAATCGGCCTGACGCTCAGGGTTCCAGGTTGAACAGCGCGGTGCCGCTCATCATGTCGAACGGGGCCGACCAGTGTTCGTGAACGATGCGCCATTGCCCGTCGTCGCGGCGATAGCAGGCGGTCACGCGCATCCAGCAGGCCTGGGTTTCGCCCTTCTCGTTGGTGCCGCCGCAATGGGCCAGCCAATGGGCGAAGGCGATGTGCTCGTCCGCCACGATGTTCATATGGTCGAAGTCGAACTTATGCGCGCCCTGGCACATTTCCATGCATTCCTGCCAATGCGCGCGGTAGGCGGCCTTGCCCCGAAACTGCAGGGCCTTGACCGCGTCATAGGAAACGATGTCCTCGGCATACAGCGGCATGAGTTTCTCGACATCCTTGGCGATGACCGCCTGGCGATAGGTGTCGATCAGGGTCTGGATTTCGTGGGTAGCGTTCATGGTGGTTCTCCGTGGTTTTTGTTGTGAAGACACCCTTAGTCGTCTGGCGAAAAACCAAATCGACAGTCCAAATAAAAATAATCCATGGACGCAAACTCGTTAGAATCCGAAACACATTTTCTTGGAAAAAGGACACTCCAGTGACAGCCCGACTCGTGCCTTACGACAGCCTGAATGCGCTCCAGCGCCAGCAGGTCGAAGCCATTGAAGTTCACAAAGAACAAATCAGGTTCTCCGGCGACATTCACGGTGCGTTGCACACTTTGCTGTCCAAACCCGGCCCCGGCGTGAAGGGATTTGCGCTACTGGTCGAGGATGTTCCCGTCGCCTTCCTGCTGCTCAAGCGCCCGCCCGTATTGCCGGCGTGGGCCAATGAACACAGCGCCACCCTGCACGCACTGCAAGTCGATCATCGGGCTCAGGGCAAAGGCTATGGCAAGGCCTGTCTGCAAGCCTTGCCCGACGTGGCGCGTCAGGCTTTTCCGGAAATAAAGGGGCTGGAGTTGTCGGTGGATGCGGATAACGCATCGGCCATCGCGCTTTATGCAAAATTCGGCTGGGTCGACAGCGGCGAAGCCTATAAGGGCCGGATCGGTTACGAACGGCGCATGGGGCTGGTTTTCTGAGGTGGTTATGCTCAACAGCATTGAAGAACTGGAAGCCCTCTACGGCCAGCCCCACGACCGCGCCGTACGCAAGCAGATCGCCTTTCTGAACGAGGACTATCAGGCGATGGTCCGCGCCTCGCCACTGGTGATCGTCAGCTCGGTGGGGCCTGACGGGATGGACGGTTCACCGCGGGGCGACACGCCGGGTTTCGTGCGGATCATTGATGAACGCACCCTGGCGATCCCGGATCGGCCGGGCAACAACCGCATCGACACGCTGCGTAACGTTGTGCTCGATTCGCGGGTGTCGCTACTGTTCATCATTCCCGGGATTGGCGAAACGTTGCGGGTTAACGGCACGGCACAGATCAGCGCCGAACCGGGGTTGCTGGAGAGCTTTGCGGTCAATGGCAAACCGGCGCGCACGGTGATGCTGGTGACGGTGGAAGCGGCGTACTTCCACTGCTCCAAGGCCATCGTTCGTTCGGACTTATGGAACCCTGAGAAACACCTCGAACGCTCTGCCCTGCCGACGGCGGGCGCGTTTCACAAGCGGTTGAACGATGGGCAGTTCGATGCCGAGACGTATGACCGCGAAGCGCCGGCTCGGGTGCGGGATAGCCTTTACTGACACAATCCTCCGCTTTACTCCTACAGAGTCCCAGGCGGTGACCTGTAGGAGTCTTCTCTCAAAGAAAAAAGAAACTTCACTCAAAGATTAAACACTTGGACTTCAATGTTTGTAAGGCGTTTCTGATTTTATATATAAATATTGACGAACAGCCTATGTCGACACTAGGGTTTTAGCACATGAACGCTATTACTTTTGCACTGGGGAACTCCAGGTAAAATACTTACCCATCTTTCTTCAGGTTGTCGTTCAGATTTAAGTGCCTCAGTTTATATTATCGCTATTACCCTGGGAGCAACATGAAATGACCGCCCTCGTAAAAACCTCGCAGTCAAAAATCTCGGACAATGAAATTTCCATACTAGATGGAAAAATCTTAATTCCGAAAAACTACCTACGCGAAAGAGCTTTTTTAGAAAGCACAAGCATTCTTATTGTTTCAGGATCTCTAATCGAAGGGATTGGAACCATTCATTCCGACATCGACTGTATCATTCTTTGCGAACAACGACCTAAAGCTAACAACATCGAAAACTGTGAACATGCATTGGTTACAGATATAAACTACCACTACATCACTGAAGATGAGGAGGTTCATAATACAACAAATTTTTACGGCAACACCAGCATCCACATTGATGCAGACTATATAACATTTTCCGAACTGGAAGAAATTTTTGCGAAAATTGAAAAAGCATTTGATGAAATCACCGATGATCAACGTTTTCTCTATGACCCAGTACTATCGAACACAGAGAACAATGTCATTCATAGATCATTAATTGGGCATGCGTTAGAAAACGAAGAAAGATTCAGTCAATTGAAATCCAGGATTCCTTTGGAGAAGCATATTTATGTAGCTCACCGTGAGAAGCTGCCCGTATTTTATGCATTTCAGGATATTCAAGGTTGCTGGCAATCGGGAAACCTCTGGATGGGTTGTGAGATCGCACGGGACATGATGCTAAAGACGACCATGAGCTTCACTTATTTAACAGGCACAACAAACAAACACTATAAGTGGGTTTACTCAAACATGTTCCGAGTCAGTGGGTTTGATGATATAAAAAATAGTTTCTTTGCGTTGGCCAGAAAGGGGGCGACCACAGAAGCTGAATGTCGCTTATACATTCAAGAAGCACTGAAATATATAGACCTGGTATTTTTGGCAATTGAGAAATTGTTAAAAAAATCAGATCTCTATCCATCTACGCTAAAATCTCTTTCCGCTTTGGACAACGAATTCAACAAACGAAAACAAACGAAACATAGAATATCCATGTGCGAGTATCACTTCAGAAAAAAATACTTTGCTGCGGAAGGAACTCCCTCTCTAATCAGCCTACTCAAAGAGTGGGATTGAGAACAGAACATAGCACATCAAGTCCTTGTTAGCGTGACGAATACAAATACCTTCCTGCTCATAATTATATTTATATAAACACGAGATCACGCATGGAAGTTACCCGACTAGCCATTCCCCTAATACTCTCCAGATTTGGCGAGATGACCGTATCATTATTTTATTTTTCATTTATCGGGCACTTTATAATTAGCTCTCTCAGCCATGCATCATTCGCATGGGCGTTAACTTCCTTTCTAACAGTCGTTGGCATTGGCTTTTTTTCAACATCGTTGATGAAGATAGCTGGATCCACTGACCTAAATACGAAAAGCGTTGAACTTGATTTAGTTATCTCCTTCAGGTTTGCATTTTTTTATGGAGCAATTATTGTTTCCGCAATATTTGCATATAGTGTTAGCGAATCAAAATCGCTTACGGATAACAATAATTTAGAAGGATTGAAATTACTATTGATACTCTCACTCTCTATTCCCGCCTTATACTTGCAGATAACCATCTTCAATTTTTTTAACGCCATAAAAATAGCCAAATACGAGTTAATATATACATGGCTATTCAACGCCACGCTTGCCTCAGCTTGCGCAATTTTGATTGCAACGAACACAAACACAAACGCTATTCATTTCATATCCACATATGTTGGCCTACGGTGTTTTTTGTTGTGCTTGCATTCTGTTTTTTTGATCGAAAAATCCACCAGCACATCTTAAAATTTCGGCACTCACAAAGTATCCCGACGAAAACATATGTTAATTACTTTATTAACGGCCTTCCCATGGCACTTTGCTTTGGTGGTGAAAGCCTGTTATTTCTTATGCTCTCTTTTATTTCAAAGAGTTTGGGCGATGCTAGCCTATCAGCGTACCAGGCATCTCTCCATTTTTTAAGTTTCGTATACATGATTTCAATCGGAGTGGGAAATGCTACAGGAATAGTGGCCGCAAGACATTTTAAACTAAAGAAATTTTACTCATTGAGTACAACCTATATACAAGGCATAAAGCTCGGAGCCCTCATATTGACTCCGTTTTTATTGGTTTGTTTTTTCTTTAATGAATATATATCTATAATTTATACGTCCGACGTACCAACAAGAAAATTAATTGAGGGCAATCTTCTGATCTCGATCCCTTTTTTAGTATTTGAATATATTTATGTTGTGACCCGAATGACATTAAGAAGCATGGGCGATTTCTGGATTCCCACATTATTCACAATATCGTTACTCAACATTCTCGGACTGATACTTTCCGTCGGACTTCTATCCTTTTACAACTATAGCGTTCACTCAATATTCGTAGCTCTGGTACTCTGTTCGTTTTTTCTGATGTCGTTTTTACTTTGGCGTTTAGGCAGCCTTTTAAGACAACTCAACCACCAATTAGTAGAGCGTCAACTTCCATACGACAGAGCATAAAATTCAATACTTACGACTGACTTTTAATCTTACGCACTATCGTGAGGATTTAACTATGAATCACGCACCTTACCCACAACATTCGCCACTCCAGCTTACTAGTTTTATAACCATTATTAGCGAGCATCATGGTTGGCGAACGTTGAGTGGCATACAAACAAGCGACTATTACGCCTACCGCAACGCCATACTCAATGGATGCCATCTTCAAAAGGCTTATTTCGATCTTCGACACCCTGAAGAAATGGTTTGTGATCTGAGCAACCTTGAGCCAATTTATAACGGCATGTCCGGTGATGACATTGTACGAATATGGGACTACTTGAATTCAAGTACAAGTAGAGTTGAGTTCGATGAGGTGCGTAGAATTAAAGGAGATGGACTATCACCAGAAATAGCTATTTCTGGCCCGTCAAAATCGCACCTTATTAAATTAAAGAATTCGCTTATTAGCGAAGCATTTGCGCATTGTCGTCGCGACGTACATCCCATTGCCATGAAAGCTCCAGCTCGAGGCATAACCAAGAATAGGTTACTTATAAATACAAACAACGAGACCATGGCATTCCACAACAGGTTCTGCGCCTTTTATAGTAAATATATTTCTCACGAACATTGGGACAGTAGTTCCGCCTTAAACACGAGATACATTTACGAGGACCATTCAGTTTGGCGACAGATAGAAAAAATATCAAAAAACAAGTTATTTTTATTGTCAGCAGGTTTGCCAATTGCACTAGGTTATTTAGCGACAACCGGAGATCAAAATATTTTCTTTTCAGAAGTTCATCGACAAAACGACTCTAGTCTACTGGGCAGAGATTTTGCTTTCCAAGATGTTTTCCCTTCCCCCCTACCGTCGAACGAGCCTTGGTTAATTATAGATAAAGCCTATACCGGAGGAAGTCTTAGACAAGCAGCAAATATGATCAGGAAAAGGTTCGGATATGATATCGATGTTAAAACAGTAGCACTATTCCCAAAATCACTTAGTGCCTTCATGAGCGCAGATTATGCTGTTTATGCTGGAAAGCTATTTGAAGTCAGGTCTTACGCCCCTCGATTAGATCGAGACCAATGGCACATACAATTAATAATGGAACAATAATATGAGACCATTATTTAAACGGGAACACATTCCTGAACTAGAAAAATGCCTCTACGAGGCCAGAAAACAATTACGCCGTTATTGGGCAGGAACCCTGGCCGGCCTACCAAACTTCGACACGGGAAACAAATACTGGAATAACTCCCAGACTCAATATGACTTAGATTGTCAGGACATATTGTATAACTGCCTTTCTAATATCAGCATGCGAATCACGATCTATTCCGAAGAGAATGTTTCAACAGTCACATTTGGTGATCAAGGTGAGTTCTATCTACTTATAGACCCTCTAGATGGCACACACAACGCAGCTTTAGGGTTTCCTGCTTATACATCTAGCGTGGCACTTTACCACGAAGGCGCCTATGTGTTTGGCTGGATCTATGATATTTCAAGAGACTTAGTCTATACCGCCGCATTGAGTGAGGGAGCTTACCTTCAGTCGCCCGTTATTGTGAAACGACTTCAGACTCGTAAAGTTCAGAGAATAGAAGACATGCACATCTCTTTTCATCGCCCTAAAGATAAAAGAGAAAAAGCCATAATCGAAAATATCATATGGTCCGCATATAAAATCCGCGTCTACTCTTGCTCATCATTGGAAATTTGCCTTATCGCTGCCGGGGCTCTTGATGCCTTTATTGATATAGATACACCGGGACATGAACGTAGCTGCGATATTGCCGCAGCAGAATTGATTCTAAGGGAAGCGGGTGGATCATTATTTGATAAGACAGGACATCCTAGATTCTCCCTGCCTCCATCGGCCGCTTCCCTTTTAGACAATGGAACGTTAATTGCCTTGTCTTCCGAAGAACTGATACGACTTATCTTGTAGTGCCCGGCCAATTCACTGGAGATATATCATGTTAACAAACACTGTAAATCTGAAACTTGAATTGTTATGCAACGGAGTTAGCTTTACTAGAGACTTCTTAGAATATTACCAAGCTCAAATGGATCATATTGAAAAAAGGCGAGCTTACGGAACAGGTGACAGTATAATTCTTAGCTCAAGCATTCGCACTCCACAAGAAATAATTCTCGAAGGGCAGATTATTTCCGCTGCCAATCACAACCCAAACTCAGATTACCGTATAGCCTTAGAGCAAGAAACACCAGTTCTCAAACATGGAAAAAAAACCATAAAAATTACATTCCCTAGGCGACCTATATCTTATGGAAAGCACCTGAGTAACGGCGAGCTATTTGAGCAGCATATAACCGTCTATGGTAATTCTACACTCGGAATCTTCTCCCCCGGACACTGTTATTATTTTAACGATGGTCATGAATGCAAATTTTGCTCTCTGGGATCAGCAAGAGACAGCTTATCTGATCATAAGATGCGAATAAAAGGCAGCATGGCTGGCGAAGCAATAGGCATGGCTATTAACAATGAGAGCGACCGATATAAGAGGGTATTATTGAATGGAGGCACGATCCCAAACTACGACAAAGGATACTCAATACATATGGACTTACTTGAACAGGTAAAGAATAAAAACCTGCAAAGCCGTTTGGACTACCACTTAATTTCGATGCCTCCCAAGGACTTTCGTCTTTTTGATCGATTCAAAAAAATTGGCAATAATATGTCAATGAGCCTGGAGGTATTTAATCCTAGATTATTTTCGGAAGTTTGCCCGGGCAAAGCTCGCGATTATACTCGCGAAAGATTTCTTGCCGCTTTCGAGGCAGCTGTGGAAGTTTTAGGTCGTGGCAATGTATATGCAGGGTTTGTTGCTGGAATGGAACCATTAGAGTCAATTATTGAGGGCATTGAATACTTTGGCGACATGGGAGTAGTGCCTGCTGTTGCAGTGTTTCACCCTGACGCAGGTTCACAATACTCTAACAGGAGGCGCCCCTCAATGGACTTCCTGAAGTCACTTGGAAAAAAAATGTCGGACATATATCGCAGAGAGGGGTTTCAACCATTAATTGAGGGTAGCGGCAGAAACTCGTTGGACACTGAAGCTTACTTAGGGGGATTCGCATGAGTTATTTAGCTAAACAAGCTTTATTTATCGCGTTTGAAGGCACTGACGGAGCGGGGAAATCTACTGTTGCAAGGGCAACATATGACAAGATTTATGAATCCCATTCCAAACTAAAATATGTAGATAAAAATCGTCCACCGGTATCATTGGGGTATACAGAATTTCATATGTCCCGCATACGTGAAATCCTTTGGGATTACCCAGATGACGCCCCCTTGGATCAATTAGGCGATAGGCATTGGATAAGTTTAATTGCAGCATGGTTTCAAGCGACAGATTATGCTGCCATCAGGCCATTAATGGACTCCGGGTTTAGCTGCATCGCAGATGGTTGGTACTATAAATACTTAGCACGCTTTTTACTCAAAGACGCAGGTTTGGCTGAAGAGGCGTTAGCAATATTCTCAACAATTAGAAAACCTGATGCCGTCATTTTCCTGGATGTCGATCCGGTTCTTGCGGCGCAGAGAAAAGGATCTTTTCGTCTTAGCGAGAGCGGGGCCTACGATGGTGGCAATGAAAATCGCCTTAAAAGTTTCATTGATTATCAGAATAGAGTTCGATCCAGTTATGAGCGATGTGGTTTGGCTAATTGGGTGAGGATCGATACGACCGACCTTAGTGAGGCGGCTGTACTCGATAGAGCGGTGAGCGCGGTACACAACATACTCCGCGGGACATAGAGCACAGCTCAGACACCATTATCGTCTTGGTTCAACCGGCGCTGCAGCGCCAGTCTACCCAGAAGCGTCTCGCCAGAAATCAACTTTCGTTGCTCCTTGTCGCGTGTGGAAAAAGAAAGAAGCTTGATCAGCGCCATGGCCTCGTTTCGACGTTTACGTTCCTTGCAGAACTTAATCATGTAATAACTCCAACACCATCTCATGCCACGCCATCCCGCCATGGTCAGACGCTGAAGGCTTGATGTAGGCAAACCCGAACCCGGCATACAGCGGAATGTGCCGCTCCTTGCACATCAGATGGATGTCGGTCTTACCCCGCGCGCGCATCCGCTCGATGAATTCGCCCATCAACCGTTTCGCCAGCCCCTGCCCCTGAAAATCCGGGTGCACCACCACCGACATGATGACCACGTGCGGGCCGGCCGGGTCGTGGCCGATCAGTTCCTTGAACGCCTCGTCCGACATTTCCACCTGAAACGCCGCACCGGAATTGATGAAACCGGCTACGACGCCGTCGACTTCGGCCACGATGAATCCTTCGGGCCAGGTGGCAATGCGCGTGGCGATTTTTTCGCGGGTGGCGGCTTCGTCGCCTTCGTAGGCAACAGTTTCGATGGCGTAGCAGCGGTCCAGATCAGCAGGTGTGACGTGGCGGATGACGGTGTTCATGGCAGCTCGAAATCAGCGAGAGGAAGGCTGGGATCATAAATTAATAAGGTGTTCATATCGATCACCGCAGGCGCCGTAAAGCCTGCGTATAGGCGCTGTCATTGCTTGTCGGTGCGGATTATTGATGTGTCCTGTCTCTGGCCATCAATAAGGGGAACACACCATGAGCAGCGTTCAGATCGGACTTCTTATGTTGTTGGGCATCAGCTCGTTTGGCTTTATCACGTTGACGATTGACCTGTTGCGGGCGCGACGGATGAAGCAAGGCAAGTAACCAGAGGGAGGTGGACGAACTCGTCCGCCTCCCGCGGTCATCAAGGCTTGAGCGGCAGCCAGATTTCAAGCACGCCAGTGTTGAGTTTCGGGTTGAAGTCTTCGCTGTAGCGTTCGAATTCCGGCGCGTCGGCCGCCTGATAACCGGACTGCGGCAGCCAGGTTTTCCAGATGTACTGGAAGGTCTGGGGCAACTGATCGAGAGGGCCTTTGTGCTCGAACACGGCATAGTGCTGAGGCTGGACCTCGACCCAACGGTATTTCTCGGGCAAGTCGTCGAGCTTGCTGATTTCAACGCCGGCAATGTATTCGAAGCCGCCCTTGCCATCCGGATTGCAGCAGATGCCGTAGGTCACTTCGTTTTTTTGACCGGGAATTTTGCCAATCTCGGGGATGAATTTCTCCCAGAGATCGGGGATTTTCTTGGAGGTTTCCTGGGTAAATCGTCCGCCAAGCCCTGCAATGAGCAGGAAGTGACCGTGCTCGAAGCGTGGCTTGGCCGTTTCGACGCCTGTTTGCTCATCCATGGCTCAACTCCTGGAACTAAAAAGTGGGTTCGGCTGGGAGTATAGAAGCCAAACCCGATTCGCCCAATTACAGTGCGTGCAACGGCTCGACGGCACCTGCGCCGACGAACTCGTTATACCCCGATAGGATCACGTAGACCGCGAAATAGCAGAAGATCGCCGCCGATGCCATATAGGAGTAACGCAGCAATTTGTCCCCGAGCAACTTGCCGCCGTGACTCGCTGCGAAGCACAAAGCCACGCACCAGAGCAATCCGGCGCAGAGAAACCCGCCGAGAAACAGCGCCGAGCTGATTACGCCACCGCCGCCGGAACGAGCGATCAAAGTGCCGCCCACCGCCGCAAACCAGAGAATGGCGCTGGGAGACGACATGGCGAGGAAAATCCCGCGGAAAAACTCGCGCCGGTGGGAGTTCTGACCCACGTCTTCGGCCTGCGCCAGTACCGCCTCATGATGAATCGCCGAATAGATCATCTTCGCCGCGAAGTACAACAACAGCGCCGAACCGCCGATCCACAGCACCCAGCGCACGCTTTCGTATTGCAGCAAAACGGTCATCCCGGCCAAGGCCAGCACGGCGTAGATCAGGTCGCCGACACAGGTCCCCAAACCCAGCGCAAAGCCTTGAAAATAGCCACGCTGCATCGCCAAGGTGATCATCGCAATGTTGGCCACGCCGATGTCCAGGCACAGCGAAAGGCTCAGCAAGAAGCCACTGGTAAATTCCATCAACCGATTTCCTTCGGACAAATTTGTTTACATAGTCGCTGGACAGTTTGCCACATCAGCCCTTACATTCCGCCACAGGTCACCGCAGTGACCAGCGTCGCTCGGACGGTTCCGGGCGCTCACGTTATCCGAGGCAACAATGGCTAACCCAGGTTCGCCGCGCCGCTTTGCGCGCATAGATCGACTCCCCCCTTACGTATTCAACATCACTGCCGAGCTGAAGATGGCCGCCCGTCGTCGTGGCGAAGACATCATCGACTTCAGCATGGGCAACCCTGATGGCCCGACTCCGCCGCACATCGTCGAAAAACTGGTGACCGTCGCCCAGCGCGAAGACACCCACGGTTATTCGACGTCCAAGGGCATTCCGCGTCTGCGCCGGGCGATTTCCAATTGGTACAAGGATCGCTACGAGGTCGATATCGACCCGGAAAGCGAGGCCATCGTCACCATCGGTTCCAAGGAAGGCCTGGCGCATTTGATGCTGGCCACCCTCGACCAGGGCGACACCGTCCTGGTGCCGAACCCGAGTTACCCGATTCACATCTACGGCGCGGTGATTGCTGGCGCCCAGGTGCGTTCGGTGCCGTTGATTCCGGGCGTGGACTTCTTCGCCGAACTGGAAAGCGCGATTCGCGGCTCGATTCCGAAACCGAAAATGATGATCCTCGGCTTCCCGTCCAACCCCACTGCTCAATGCGTGGAACTGGATTTCTTCGAGCGGGTGATCGCCCTCGCCAAGCAGTACGACGTTTTGGTGGTGCACGACCTGGCTTACGCCGACATCGTCTACGACGGCTGGAAAGCCCCGTCGATCATGCAGGTGCCTGGCGCCAAGGACATCGCGGTGGAGTTTTTCACCCTGTCCAAGAGCTACAACATGGCGGGCTGGCGCATCGGTTTCATGGTCGGCAACGCCGAACTGGTCAACGCCCTGGCGCGGATCAAGAGTTATCACGACTACGGCACGTTCACCCCGCTGCAAGTCGCGGCGATTGCGGCGCTGGAAGGTGATCAGCAGTGCGTCAAAGACATCGCCGAGCAGTATCGGCAGCGTCGCAACGTGCTGGTCAAAGGCCTGCATGAACTGGGCTGGATGGTCGAGAATCCGAAAGCGTCGATGTATGTCTGGGCGAAGATTCCCGAAGCGTATGCGCATTTGGGCTCGCTGGAGTTCGCCAAAAAACTGCTGGCCGAGGCCAAGGTTTGCGTCTCGCCGGGCGTAGGGTTTGGTGAGTACGGGGATGATCATGTGCGCTTCGCGCTGATCGAAAACCAGGACCGGATTCGTCAGGCCATACGCGGCATTCGCGGGATGTTCCGGGCGGATGGGTTGATTCAGAAAACCAACGCCTGATTTATCAAGCAGACATAAAAAAACCGCAGCGATGCGGTTTTTTTGTGCTTGATCGTTCCCACGCTCTGCGTGGGAATGCATCCCGTGACGCTCCGCGTCACAGTGGACGCAGAGCGTCCATGGCGGCATTCCCACGCGGAGCGTGGGAACGATCAGTGCAGTGTGTTTAAACGAACAGCGACAACAGCAGGATGAAGCCCAGGCCCACCACGGACAGGATGGTTTCCATCGCGGTCCAGGTCTTGAAGGTTTCCGCCACGGTCATGTTGAAGTATTGCTTCACCAGCCAGAAACCCGCGTCGTTGACGTGAGACAGGATCAACGAACCGGCACCGGTCGCCAGTACCAGCAGTTCACGGTTCACACCTGGAATCATCCCCACCACCGGCACCACGATGCCCGCACCGGTAATGGTCGCCACGGTTGCCGAACCGGTCGCAATACGGATCACTGCCGCCACCAGCCACGCCAGCAGGATCGGCGAGATCTGCGCTTCCACCGCCATGTTGCCGATGACATTACCCACGCCGCTGGTCACCAGCATCTGCTTGAAGCCACCACCGGCACCGATGATCAGGATGATTGCGGCGGTGGGTGCAAGGCTGGCATCCAGCCATTTGAGCATCTGGTTAGAGCCAATGCCCTGCTTGTAACCGAAGGTGTACAGCGACAGCAGCAACGCCAGCAGCAGTGCCGAGATCGGATGACCGATCAGGTCCATGAACGTGCGGAAGAAGTTGCCGTCCGGCAGCACCACATCGGCAAAGGTCTTGAGCAGCATCAGGAACACCGGCGACAGCACGGTGATCAAGGTGATGGCGAAGCTCGGGAGATCGGCAGACTCGTCATCACGCGCCAGTTGATCGACCAGTTCCTGGTTAGGATGACCCGGGATGTACTTGGCAATGAACGTGCCGTAGATCGGGCCGGCGATGATGGCCGTCGGCAGCGCAACGATCAGGCCGTAGAGAATGGTTTTACCGATGTCGGCACCGAACACGCCGATGGCCAGCAACGGCCCCGGGTGCGGCGGAACCAGGCCGTGCACCGCAGACAGACCGGCCAGCAGCGGGATACCGATCTTGATGATCGACACGCCGGTACGCCGGGCCACGATGAACACCAGCGGGATCAGCAGCACGAAGCCGATTTCGAAAAACAGCGGAATGCCGACCAGGAACGCGGCGAACATCATCGCCCACTGCACCTTGTCCTTGCCGAACGCGCGAATCAGGGTCTGGGCAATCTGATCCGCCCCGCCCGACTCGGCCATCATTTTGCCGAGCATGGTGCCCAGCGCGAGGATGATCCCGACGAAACCGAGCACCCCGCCGAAGCCGTCCTGGAACGCCTTGATGATGGTGCCGATCGGCATGCCGGAGGTCAGCCCGAGAAAGGCTGCGGCGATGATCAGGGCAATGAATGGGTGAAACTTGAACTTGGTGATCAGGACGATAAGCCCGATCACCGTGACCACTGCATCGAGCAGCAGGAACGTCTCGTGGGACATGCCAAACATTAGGGGTGTCTCCTGGTTGTTGTTGTTATTAAAACGGGGAATTCGCAGGCCATCAGGACAGCGCTATCTTTTCTGGCAAAACTCATACGGCGTGTTTCAGGCCATGAGCCTGCCACCAGTCATGAGCTTGCTTCGCCAATTGCTCGACGCTGTGCTTCGACGCGTCCAGAGCCAGGGTCAGTGGCTCGCCAACAGGCGATTCAAGGGTGGCGAACTGGCTGTCGATCAATGTCGATGGCATGAAATGGCCCGGCCGATGGGAGACACGATCGGCGGCGACTTCAGGGGTCAGTTCAAGAAACACGAAGCCCAGGCCCGGCAAGGCGCTGCGCAGACGTTCGCGGTAACTGTGTTTGAGAGCCGAGCAGGTCAGCACCGGGCGTTCGCCTTGGGCATCGATGCGGCGCAGTTCATCGCACAGGCTGTCGAGCCAGCCGGCACGGTCTTCGTCGTTCAGGGGGATACCCGCGCTCATCTTTTCGATATTGGCGGCAGGGTGGAAAGTGTCGCCTTCAATGGCGGTCGCGCCGCTGAGTTGGCACAAGGCCTCGCTGACGCAAGTCTTGCCGCAACCGGCAACGCCCATGATGACCAGGGCGGTGATGGGATGATTCATGTAACACCTCAGCGCGCAGACAGCGCTACCTTTGCCAGTTATGACACCAGAAAAAGTAGAAGTTGCCGACGCCTTCTTGTCATTTTTGTGGGTTGCAGCATGTTCGTTCCCAACGCCAAAAAACGGGGATCAGGCAAACCCCGCTCACGCATTTGCAGCTGCGTCGAGACAGCGCTACCTTAGTGCCTCGAATTTTGTTTGGCAAGCCGTCCGATGATCTCCCCTAAAAACGATAAAAATACGCGCACCACTGGCCGCCCCACTTTGAACGAAGTCGCACGCCTGGCCGGTGTCAGCCCGATTACCGCCTCTCGCGCCCTGCGCGGAGTCAGTACGGTGGCCACCGAACTGGTGGAAAAAGTACAGAAAGCCGCCCTCGACCTCAACTACGTGGTCAACCCTGCCGCCCGCGCGCTAGCCTCGGCCCAGAGCCATTCCGTCGTGGTTTTGGTGCCTTCGTTATCCAACCTGCTGTTCATCGACACGCTGGAAGCCATTCATCAGGTTTTGCGACCAAAGGGCTTCGAAGTGCTGATCGGCAACTTCCATTACTCACGTGATGAAGAAGAAAACCTGCTGCGCAACTACATGGCGTATCAGCCTCGCGGTTTGCTGCTGACCGGTTTCGACCGCACCGAAAGTTCGCGCAGGATGATCGAGGCGAGCAACATTCCGTGCGTGTACATGATGGAACTGGACAGCGCCGCCGGCCTCAATTGCGTGGGGTTTTCGCAACTTGCTGCCGGCGAGACCGCGGCCGAGCATTTGCTATCACGCGGTCGCAAGCGTCTGGCCTACATCGGCGCGCAACTGGATCAACGCACGTTGCTGCGCGGCGAAGGTTTCCGCAAAGCCCTGCAAAAAGCCGGTTTGTATGACCCGGACCTGGAAGTCCTGACCCCGCGCTCTTCCTCCGTCGGCTTGGGGGGCGAACTGTTCCTGCAACTGCTCGCCAGTCATCCCGATGTCGACGCGATCTTCTTCGGTAACGACGACCTGGCCCAGGGCGCACTGCTCGAAGCCATGCGCTGCGGAATCAAGATCCCCGAACAAGTGGCGATCCTCGGTTTCAACGACCTGCCGGCCTCGGCCCATATGGTCCCGCGCCTGAGCAGTATCAGCACCCCGCGAGAAGCCATCGGTCGCCGTGCGGCGGAGCAGATGTTGACGTTGATGGCTGGCAACACGGTGGCCAAACCGGTGCAGGACATGGGGTTTGAGTTGAAGGTGCGCGAAAGTACCTGACGCTTTGATCGCTCCCACGCAGAGCGTCAGAACGGCGCATCGCCCATGCCGTGGGTTTTCAACTAATCTTGATAGTGTTCCAACTTTGCCAACTTCGGCGTTGCCGGATCCGGTTTGAAAACGCTGAATGTCTGTTAGATTCCTGAAGCGTCGAATCGCTAATGGAGTAGCTCAATGGAACATGCACTGAAGATTCTGGGTAAAGCCTCGTCCATCAACGTCAGGAAAGTCCTGTGGACCTGTGAGGAACTGGGTGTTGCCTACGAACGTGAAGACTGGGGCGGCGGATATGCGTCGACCCACACGCCGGAGTTTCTCAGGCTCAATCCCAACGCACTGGTGCCGGTGATCATTGATGAGGCCGGCGTGCTGTGGGAGTCCAACACCATTTGCCGCTATCTGGCCGGCAAACACCACAACACCGATCTTCTGCCCCACGAACCGGCGGCGCGCGCTCGGGTGGAGCAGTGGATGGATTGGCAAGCCACCGAACTCAATGCCGCCTGGAGCTACGCGTTCACGGCATTGGTACGCAAAGATCCAGAGTTCCAGGACCCGCATCACATTGCCGCTGGCATACGCGGCTGGAATCAGAAGATGGGCATCCTCGAGCATCAGCTCGCGGCCACCAAAGCGTATGTCGCCGGGCCGTACTTCACGCTGGCGGACATCGTCATCGGGCTGTCGGTCAACCGCTGGCTGATGACACCGATGGAGCGCCCCGACTACCCGGCCATCGACGAGTATTTCCAACGGTTGGCACAACGTCCGGGATTTCTTAAGCATGGCTGCAATGGCCTGCCTTGAGCGGCCCCGCGTTTTCTCGGCTGCAGTTTTCAACAGTATGACCGTTGGTCCAATTCTTCTTCCACAAAGAACCTGACTGTCACTTCTGTCAGTAGACAGCATTAGCCGGGTGGAAAATCATGTGTCTCCTCCGCGTCGATAGATCACCGCGGCTCTGTTTGTAATGTGGCAAAGGAGATGACCCATGAGTAATAAAAAAGCCGTCGGGCTGTTCAGTGCAACAATCAGGGAAAATGGCGGCGAACCGCTGAGCCTTCCAGCCAAGCAAATCGTTTTCAGCGTTAAAGAATATGAACTCATAGTTGGCGGGTTCGCCCGAGATGACTTCCCTGTAGGCTGGGGAGTCCAGCTAGGTATATATGATGGCGAAATCAAACCTGGCTCATATGCGTTCGACAACGGTAGAAGAGTCGGAGGTTTTTACAACCCTCGAGACCCTGATAGTTCCTGGATCGGGCAAGAACAGTCGGGAAATATCACGTTGATCGAAGTGGACCTTGAAAAAAAATTCGTGAGGGGCACGTATCAATTCATCGCTGTAAGCAGTCATGACCCACAGAAAAGTGCGGAGATAGAAGGCAGTTTCTCACTCACCGAATAGGTCAGGCGCCCCTCGCGACACATGAACGTTTCGAGTGATAAAAATTGCCCCTTTAAAGTATTAAGGGGCAATTCGTTCAGACCACCGCTAACTTATTTGCAACGTCGAATTGAACTGACTGATCGCATCCACCACATGCCGCGACCCTTGCTGAATCTCCATAATCACCGCTCCCGCCTCGTTCGCCAGTTCCACCCCAAGCCCGGTTCGGCTCAAACTGGACTGCATGCTCGACACCGCGCTCAATGACAAATCGTGGTTCTTGCGCACCACTTCAACGATCTCCACCGTTGCCTGGCTCGTTCGTGCCGCCAGGCTGCGAACTTCATCGGCCACGACCGCAAACCCGCGCCCGTGCTCCCCGGCCCGGGCCGCTTCGATCGCGGCGTTGAGCGCCAGCAGGTTGGTCTGATCGGCAATGCCGCGAATGGTCTGGACGATGGTGCCGATGATGTCGGACTGTTTACTGACGGCATCAATGCTCAGCGCCGCTTCGTTCAAGTCTTTGGAAATGTCCTGGATGGTCTGCACCGTTTGCTGCACCACCTGCGACCCCTTCTGCGCACAAGCATCGTTTTGAACCGAGGTGCTGTGGGCCGACTCCGCGGCGGTTTGCAGGGTGGTCACCTGATCGGTGATGTCTCTGGCGAACTTGACCACTTTGTACAACCGCCCCTTGGTGTCGAACAGCGGGTTGTAGGAAGCCTCCAGGAAAACCGTATGACCGTGCTTGTCTTTGCGCTCGAAACGGTGCGAGTGATATTCGCCGCGATTGAGCGAGGCCCAAAACGCTTTATAGGCCTGGGATTCGGCTTCGGCACGATGACAAAACAGGCTGTGATGCTGGCCAACCACTTCGTTGAGCGAGTAATGCATCGTCTTCAAGAAGTTGTCGTTAGCGGTGATGACCTTGCCATCCGGAGTGAATTCGATCACCGCCATGGAGCGACCGATCGCCGCGAGCATGCTCTCGTTTTCGTGCTCCTTGTAGATCCTGGCCGAGATGTCAGTGGCGACTTTGATCACACTGCGAACCTGACGATCAGCGCCGAACACTGGCATATAGCTGGCTTCAAGCCAGATCTCCTTGCCGTTCCTGTCCAAGCGTAGAAAGGTCCCGCTCACCGGTTCGCCACGGGCCAGGTCACGCCACAACTTGGCGTAGGCTTCGCTGCGATAAAACGCTTCTTCGCAAAAGATCCGGTGATGCTTGCCGCGCACTTCTTCGGCGCTGTAACCCATGACACTGCAAAAGTTATCGTTGGCATCGAGCACGATGCCTTCGGGGGTGAACTCAATCATTGCCATCGAACGACTGACCGCCGCCAACTTCGCGTTAGCCTCGGCCAGCGCGCAACTGAATCGTTCGATTTCCTGCAGGTCGGTCTTGTGATGTCGGTTAAACATAGTCGTATCACCTTCAGCGCGGTCTTTTGTTTGATGAAAGTTCGTTGGTCTTTCAACAGCTCCAGCACTACGTTCCAAGGAACAGGCACACGCATCCCTCCACAGGAAGGACTGGGTCAGGTGATCAATGATGTTTAATCGGAGAGTCCATGCAGCAACACTCTTATCAAGACATCCTTCTCTTGATAGCCCGGAATCGGACCAGCCCTAACGTTCTGATAAGACATTCCATTGACCGGACAGCTCCGTGTTGTTCAGAGTCGGCGCCTTGGGTTGCGCACACTTTTAACGTGTATGACGACCTTCACTGGCGGTCGACATAGTTAGTTACGAGTCAGCATAGACAGGCAAGGAAGGTAATCAAGGCCACTAGTCGGCCAGTATCGAGGACAAAAACGGTTCAGCATCGGCATATGTCATTTCTTAGCGAGCATGCCAATCAACGCCTGCACCGCCGCCGAGGGTGGTTTGTTCGTAGCGGCCACCAAGGCGAATTCGCGATCGATACGCGGTTTGACCGGCACCACGCGCAGCCCCTGAAGTTGGCTCGGCAGTGTCATCTCCGGCACCAGCGTCACGCCGATGTTTTCCCGCACCAGGGTGAACGCACTGCTCCATTCACGGACCTCGACCCGAACGTCGCGCAGCTGCAGTCCGGCATCCTCCGCGAGGCTGCGTGTTGCCGATGCGTATTTGTTACGGTGTTGCGATGGACGTCGGTGCTTGGGATTGATTTGAAGCAGTGGCCGGCGTTTGTGCGATAGCGGCCTGGCGTGAAGGCTGCATTGGCCGCTGAGTCGGAGTAAGGCGGCAGACCCTTCGCGAGCAAGCCCGCTCGCGAAAGCTATCTGACAAACACCGCTGAAGCATCAGAAAAAACTACAAACTCGCACTCACCTTGGTCGCCACCTCCCCTGGCACCCAGCCCTTCCAGATCTGCGGCTGATCACGCAAAAACGCTTCGGCCACCTGACGCGGTTGCAGGCGCTTTTCGCTCATCTGGCCGAGCGTCTGGTTCAGCAGATCGATCGGCAGGTCGACCTTTTCGAAGAACGCCACCAGGTCCGGGTACTGCGCCTTGAACGGCGCGGACACACCAATCGCCAGGTTCGCCGGCATCGACCGCGTGCCTTTGGGATTCGGGTTTTTAGCATCGGCCAGGGTCTTCCAGGCTTCGGCGTCGAAAGCCGGCTCGTCAAGTTTCACCAGTTTGAAACGCCCCAACAGCGGCGTCGGCGACCAGTAGTAGAACAGCACCGGTTTGCCACGGCGGATCGACGAAGCCACCTCGGCATCCAATGCGGCGCCAGAACCCGTGCGGAAGTTGACGAAGCTGTCAGTCAGGTCATAGGCCTTGAGTTTTTGACTGTTGACGATCTCCGAGGTCCAGCCCGTCGGGCTGTTGAGGAAGCGGCCTCGGCCAGGGTCTTCCGGGTCGCGGAACACGTCCTTGTAGCGCGCCAGGTCGGCCACGGATTTCAGCTCCGGGGCCAGGGGTTTGATGCCGCGTTCGGGGTCGCCCTTGATCACGTATTCCGGCACCCACCAGCCTTCGGTGGCGCCTTTGACCGTGTCGCCCAGGCCAAACACTTTGCCTTCCGAGGCGGCTTTGACCCACGCCGGACTGCGCCCGGCCCACTCTTCGCCGATCACTTGAATATCGTTCCTGGCCAACGCCGCTTCGAGGCTGACAGTGCTGCCCGGAAGGGTATCGGTCGGGTAGCCGTAACCTTTCTCGACAATCAATCGCAGGATTTCGGTGATCAGGCTGCCGCTTTCCCAGGTGATGTCACCGAAATGGATCGGCGCGGTTTTCTCCGCGGCGGGAACGTGGGTTGCCACAAGGCTCAGGGCCAGCAGCGAACTGCCGAGCAGGGTTTTTATCGATCTCATGCGGACCTCCGGGTCAGGGAATTCAAGGATTGGTTGGCGCGGTGCCGGGCACACAGGGCTTGAGTGCGAGTCATGTAAACGCTGACCGAGCGCTGGGAAATGCCCAGTTCGGCGGCGATTTGCGGGTAGGTCAGACCGTCGATTCGCGACAACAGAAACGTTGCGCGAACCTTGCCCGGCAAGCGCTCCAGCGTACGGTCGAGGCCATGCAAGGCCTGGGTCAGTTGCACCCGAACTTCGGGTGAAATCGCTTGCTGCTGATCGAGGTGTTGCAACTGATCGAGGTGTTGGCGTTCCAGCTCACGGCGGCGCCAGAGCTGATAGATCAACCGCTGGGCAATGGTGGTGAGCAAGGCACGAGGCTCGCGGATCGGGGCAAGCCCCGGTGATTCGAGCAACTGTAGAAAGGTTTCGGCAGCAATGTCTTCGACGCTGGAACTGGCGCCCAGATGCCGGCGCAACCGTGCGCATAGCCAGGGGTAATGCGCGCGGAACAATCCGCCCACGTCGTTACGATGGGAAAGGTCGGTGCCGGACATAGAGGCTCCAAGGGTTAGGGGTCGCTGAATGTCCGGTGATCCGGTGACGCGATCCTAGCAAGGAGCCTTATTCATTAATAATATTTAAAATGCATTTTTATATTCAATTTTGGAATTAAACATCAAAAAAACGCAGCCTCGTTTCACTCGACAGCTGCTACAGATGCACACCGATTTCTTTCTTCCCGCCTAGCGCAATCGCCCATACCCCAGTGCCTCAGCCTCTTGCTGATAGTCGAGCACAATCTGGTAGTCGCTTTCGCTGGCCGGCAACACCTCTTGCAGACCGAGAATTTCCCGGACTTCGGGCAATGCCTGCAACGTCGTGTTCATCACCTGCAGCAGCGCCTCGGCCTGCTCATCAGTGACCGTCGCGGCGGTGATATACGGCAAGGTCGGACTGAACGCACTTCGCGCAATGACTCGCAGGCCGGCCACTTCGTCTTCGGCGTGCCGCGCCAGATAGGCGAAGGTGACGCTGTCGATGGCCGCCAGGTCCGCTGTCCCTTCACGCAACCCGCGCAGGCTTTCGCGGTGGCTGCCGCTGGTACCGACACTGGCGAAGAACTGCCCTTCTTGATGCAGCGGCGCCAGTCGATGACGCAGCAGGTTCATGCCGCTGTTGGAGTCTTCGCCGTTGATCACCCCACGACTGTCGCGAAAGGCCGGCAGGCTGCGCCGTGGATCATCGGCGCGACTCAGCAACAGGCTGCAATGGTTACCGCCGTTAGCGTCCGGCAGCTCATAGCGAGGACGACCGATGACCCGGACACGACCGCGCAACGCGGTCATTAGCGGATAGCCGCAGGTTTGGGTCAGCAGAAGGTGCGGGGACAGCCAGAGGTCCATCAGCGAAAGGCCCTCGGCGTTGCGGCGGGTGGCACCCAGTCGCTCGAGCATTCGCGTTAGCCAGCGCTCGTTGGCCTCGCGGATGGGTTCGGGGGCGACGTACATCAGTAACTCAGCGATGTGTTGTGTCATCAAAAATTTCCCGGCAACGAAATTCCCTGTGAGAGCGGGCTTGCTCGCGAAGGGGCCGGCACATCCAACATCATTGTTGTCAGGCCGATTGCATTCGCGGGCAAGCCCGCTCCCACAGGGTTATGTGGTGGTCATGCCTCAGTGGAATGGATGTCGCGGGCTATCGATCGCTTTCACCCCATTCTCCCGCCACAACTGCCCATAACCCTGCACCAGAAACCCGCCGCTGCGCGCCAGCCATTGCTCCCGACGCGCGCGGTAGGCGCGGGGCAAGTCGTACCAGGACAGGCCCGGCAAGTCGTGATGCACCAAATGCAGATTGAGGTTGAGGAACAGCCAGCGCCACGGCCAGGCAGCTTCATTGATGACCGTCCTTTGCTCGGGCTCGGCGTGGGGACGGTGTTCATAGTAGGAGCGAATCATCGCAATCGATAGCGCCGGCACGCTGATCAGCAACAGGTAATGCCACACCGGCAGCACGCTGTAACGGGCGATAAACAGCAATATCAGCAGGGTCAACGTGCCGTGGCTCAACCACATCAGCCAGGCCTGTCGCTCACCTGCTTTTAGACGTTGCAGTTCTTCCCTGGCCAGCGCCAGCAAGGCCAGCGGTGCACCGAGGGCGAAGCGTCCGAGCACGGTTTTGTTCAGCCAGTGCAGACGCTGTTCAAACAGTGAACTGTCCTGCCATTGCTCGGCGCTCAGGTAACGGCTTTCGGGATCGCGACCCGGAAGGGTCAGGTCTTCGTCGCAGTGATGCAGCAAATGGCTGTCGCGATACAAGGTGTAGGGATACCAGACGGCGAACGGCGCGTAGCCGAGGATCTTGTTCAGGGATGTCCAGCGGGTGGGGTGACCGTGAAGTAATTCGTGCTGCACCGACAACCAGAGCACCACCAACGGAACCAACAGCACGGTGCTCCACCACAGGCCCAACCAGCCACTGGCGAGCACAATGCTGAACCAGCCGACGTACACGCCGATCAGCAGCATCCAGGTCGGCCACTCGGTGCGAGCGGTCAGGCGTTGGCGCAGGGTTTCGATTTCTTCACGGTGGGCGTTATCGAAGTAATGGGGCATGGCGTTGCTCAGATCGGGGACCAGTCCCCTTCTGTGCAATGACGCAGGGTTTTCTTGCAGATTATTTCAAGGATCGTATGACGATCGTTCCCACGCTCTGCGTGGGAACGATCAAGCGATCAATCAATGCGGGATCAATGACCGAACACATCCACCTTCTTGGCCTTCTTGTCCGCGCGTTTTTCGTCGGCGGTTTTTGCCGGTTTCTTCTTTGCCGCTTTTTTTGAATCCATGCCTTTGGCCATGATACTTACTCCACTCATACGGGATGTGAGATCAGGTATACACCTATCGCTGCGCGCACGTTCTTTTATAATCGCCCGCTTTGCGCACCGACAGTCGAAGACCATGCCCAACACCCAGTACACCTTGCTCGCCGAGCCTTTGTGGCCCTTGATGAACAAGTTTTATCGCGCTCACCAATCGTCGATGAAAGCCGTCCGCGACGCTCGACTCTGGGTGGCCAGGCGCGAGGAGATCATCGGCGCACTGTGTTTGCGACCGGTGGCGGACGGGCACTGGCTGACGGGTTTGTTCGTCGATCCGGCTTGTCGTGAACAGGGCATCGCTGCGGCGTTGATCGCCGAGGCGCTCAAGGAGCTTGAAGGCCCTGTGTGGCTGTTTTGTCATCCGGACTTGCGCGGGTTTTATGAACGTCGCGGCTTTACCTTCGATCCGCCGCTGCCCTACTCCATGGTCGAACGCTTGAGCCGTTACGCACGCAGCAAACCGATGATCGCCATGGGCCTGAATCCGTTGGAGAGTTCGACTTGAGGTATTTTCGAATCAATCGTCTGCGTTCGGATCGAGATCCGGGAACATCACTTCGGTAAACCCGAACTTGCTGAAGTCGGTAATTCGCGAGGGGTATAACCGGCCGATCAGGTGATCGCATTCATGCTGCACCACCCGCGCGTGGAAACCTGAAGCGATGCGCACAATTGGCTGCCCTTTGGGGTCGAAACCTTCGTATCGAATGTGCTGATAGCGATCTACCGCGCCGCGCAGGCCGGGCACCGACAGGCAACCTTCAAAACCCTCTTCCAGCGTCGGGCTCAACGGCGTGATCAGCGGGTTGATCAGGATTGTCTGCGGCACCGCTTCGGCGTCCGGGTAGCGGTCGCTGTGCTCGAAACCGAAGACCACCAGTTGCAGGTCGACGCCGATCTGCGGCGCAGCCAGGCCAACGCCCCCGACGCTTTCCATGGTCTGGAACATGTCGTCGATCAATTGCCACAGCTGCGGGCTGTCGAACATTTCGGCAGGCACCGGCGGGGCAATGCGCAGCAGGCGTTCATCGCCCATTTTGAGGATTTCACGGATCATTTGATGACTTCGTCATTGGTCGGCTTGATCGAGTGGTCCCGACCCAGTCCCGACACATGTTGTTTGGGTTCGTGGCTGTGCTCGCCGGGGAATTTTTCGCCATCATCCTTGCCCTCGGTCGACATGTGTTCGATCACGGCATTCATCTCCGCGCCGAGCAACAGCACCGCGGCGGAAATATAGAAGTACAGCAACAGCACGATGATCGCGCCGATACTGCCATACATGGCGTTGTAGTCGGCGAATGTTTTGACGTACAGACCGAAGCCTACCGATGCAAGGATCCACACCACCACCGCCAGCACCGAGCCCGGGGTGATAAAGCGAAACTCCTGTTTGACGTCGGGCATGACGTAGTAGATCAGCGCCACCGCCATCATCATCAGAATCACGACCACCGGCCAGCGCACGATGGTCCAGAGGGTCACGATGAAATCTTCGAGGCCGACTTGCGCGGCGATCCAGCCCATCACCTGCGGCCCGAGCACCATCAGCGCAGCAGCGATCAAGAGCATGCCGGCGATGCCGATGGTGTAGATGATCGACAGCGGGAAACGCTTCCACGCCGGCCGCCCTTCGACCACGTCGTAGGCGGCGTTCATCGCGCTCATCATCAGCCGCACACCGGCGGACGCAGTCCACAGGGCGATCACGATACCGACCGACAGCAAGCCACCCTTGGATTGCTGGAGCTGGTCGATGACCGGGTTCACTTGCTCCAGCGCCTGGGGCGGCAGGACCAGTTCCGATTGCAGGCGCAGCCAGGAGAAAAAATCAGGCAGGTGCAGGAAACCGATCAAGGCGATCAGGAACAGAATGAAGGGGAACAGCGAGAACAGCATCTGATAGGCCAATGCCGAGGCATAGGTGGACATCTCGTCGTCGACGAATTCGGTGATCGTGCGCACCATGACACGGTGCAGGCGCTGGCCTTTCATGTGTGGGAAAAACATTAGCGTCTCCTTTCGCCGCAAATTTGGTTGAAGTCGTGGCGACTCAGGGGCCGTTTTCTACATCAAAGTAGCGTACTTGGCGAGTTTGAAACAATTTCCTTGTGCAAGTTCAGGCCGACACAAAAACGGCCATCCGCGGATGGCCGTTTCTGTTGCTCATCAAAGGCCTGATCAGGCCTTGTCGATGCCTTTTTTAAGAGCATCCTTGGCTTTGCCGACCGCTTGCTGGGCTTCGCCTTTCCTTTCCTGAGCGACGCCTTCAGAGCGCATTTTTTCGTTACCGGTGGCCTTGCCGACGCCTTGCTTGACGTTGCCGGCGGCTTCGTTGGCCATGCCTTTTACTTTATCGCCAGTGCTGCTCATGGTGTTTCTCCTCTGAACAATTCAACGGAAAAGTCGTTACACAAGGATTGACCGGAAGCGTTTGCGCGGAGTTTCATTTATTTTCACGGCGACATTTCATCGTTCAATGCAGGTTGGGCTTTATGTTTGCCGGCCAACCCCCGAGAATGCGCAACGTATTCAGGCCATGGCGCTGAAGATCCAATCCCGTAGGAATGTTATGAAACTCGATAAAAAGCAGGCCATTGCCCGCAGAAACCAGGAACTTGGCGGTGCTGTGCTTGGCGTCAACAACTGCCATTTCACCGAATTGAACCGCAACCGCAACATCTGGTGGTTCGATATTCCGGTCGCGCGCCTCGCCGTTGGTCAGTACGAGTGGGTTCACCTGCTGATGCACACCCCGGAAACCGACGAACTGCTGCACCTGAAAGTGCCGACGGTATTCCTGCGCGAGAAGCTCGAAGGCCTGGTGGTGCGCAACGAAGGTAAACGCAAAGCGGCCCTGAGCCTGGAACTGAGCGCCGACAAGGACTCGTACCTCCAGGACATGCGCCCTGCGGGTACCAACGTCAATTTCGCGCCGTTCCGCCTGTAACTTCACACATCTCCCTCGCCACAAGAGAGCCAACAAAAAGCCCCGCATCTGCGGGGCTTTTGTTGGTTACGCGCTGACCTTCTTGACGCCGAGCTTCTTCAGCTCTTCGTCGCGCAACTCGCGGCGCAGGATCTTGCCGACGTTGGTGGTCGGCAGCGCATCGCGGAATTCCACGGCTTTCGGCACTTTGTAGCCGGTGACGTTGGCGCGCATGTGCTCCATCACCTGTTCCTTGGTCAGCGTCACACCCGGTTTGGCGACGATGAAGATCTTGATCGCCTCGCCCGACTTCTCGTCCGGCACGCCGATGGCTGCGCATTGCAGCACCCCCGGCAGGGTCGCCAGCACGTCTTCCAGTTCGTTCGGGTACACGTTGAAACCGGAGACCAGAATCATGTCTTTCTTGCGATCGACGATGCGCATGTAACCGTCAGGCTGGATCAGCGCGATATCACCGGTCTTCAACCAGCCTTCGCTGTCGAGGATTTCATCGGTGGCGTCCTGACGCTGCCAGTAACCCTTCATCACTTGCGGACCTTTCACACACAACTCGCCGATTTCGCCTAACGGCTGTTCAACGCCGGCATCGTCGATGACTTTGCACAGGGTCGAGGGCACCGGAATGCCGATGGTGCCGATCTGGATGTTCTGGATTGGGTTGACGGTGGCCACCGGGCTGGTTTCGGTCATGCCGTAACCTTCGCAGATGGCGCAACCGGTGACCGCTTTCCAGCGCTCGGCGGCGGCCAGTTGCAAGGCCATGCCACCGGACAGGGTGACTTTCAGTGCAGAGAAATCCAGCTTGCGGAAGGCTTCGTTGTTGCACAACGCGACAAACAGCGTATTGAGCCCGACGAAACCGCTGAACTTCCACTTCGACAGTTCCTTGACCATCGCCGTCAAATCGCGCGGGTTGCTGATCAGGATGTTGTGGTTGCCGATCAGCATCATCGCCATGCAATGAAAGGTGAAGGCATAGATGTGGTACAGCGGCAGCGGCGTGATCAGGATCTCGCAACCTTCATGGAGGTTGGAACCCATCAGCGCCTTGCACTGCAGCATGTTCGCCACCAGGTTGCGATGGGTCAGCATCGCGCCCTTGGCCACGCCAGTGGTGCCGCCGGTGTATTGCAGCACGGCAACGTCGCTGCTGGCCGGGTTGGCTTCGGCGACTGGCTGGCCGTGGCCCTTGCTCAATACGTCGTTGAACTTGATGGCCTTGGGCAAGTGATACGCCGGGACCATCTTCTTCACGTATTTGATGACACTGTTGACCAGCAGGCGCTTGAGCGGCGGCAGCAGGTCGGCCACTTCGGTGACGATCACGTGCTTGACGCCGGTTTTCGGCACGACGAGCTGGGCCAGGTGCGCCATGTTGGCCAGGCAGACCAGGGCTTTGGCACCGGAGTCGTTGAATTGGTGTTCCATTTCCCGCGCGGTGTACAGCGGGTTGGTGTTGACCACGATCAGCCCGGCGCGGATGGCACCGAAGACGGCGACCGGGTACTGCAACACGTTGGGCAGCTGCACGGCGATTCGATCGCCCGGCTGCAAGTCGGTATGCTGTTGCAGGTAAGCGGCAAAGGCACCGGACAATTCGTACAGTTCACCGTAGGTGATTGTCTTGCCCAGGTTGCTGAACGCCGGTTTGTTGGCAAAGCGTTGGCAGGACTGCTTCAACACCGCCTGAATATTCGGATACTCGTCTGGATTGATCTCGGCAGCAATCCCGGCAGGGTACTTATCCTTCCAAAAGTCTTCGATCATGGAAGCCCACTCCTCAGCAACGCGAATTCATCACCGCATTTGATGCGATTATTATTGGTGTGTGTTTTTTATTGGTGAATCTGGCTTTTATATAGGCCGAGAAGTCACAAAAGCGCGCCGAGAGTAGCAGCTTTGCCAAGGGCCGACTAGAGCCAAAAACCGCCTCTACAGTCACTTTAATGACTCAAGAATAGCAGGCGGTCATTTTAGAGCAAAAATCCTATACAGCCTTGAAAGCCTTGTAAACCGGGCTTTTCGCCCTCTAAAAGCATCGCGGGCAAGCCCGCTCCCACAGGATCACCGAGAACCTTGTGGGAGCGTGGCTTGCCCGCGATCCGCGCAAAGCGCGGCCATTCACCACTCAGGCGATATCACGCAACTCCCGCCGCAAGATCTTGCCCACCGGCGTCATCGGTAACGACTCACGCAAGACGATGTGCTTGGGCACTTTGTACGCCGTGAAGTTTTCCTTGCAGTAAGCCTTCAGCTCTTCAAGGCTGACCCCCGTTTCACGGGCTACCACAAACAGTTTCACCGCCTCCCCCGAGCGCTCGTCCGGCACCCCGATCACCGCACAGTTGGCGACTTTCGGGTGAGCCATCACCACGTCTTCGATCTCATTCGGGTACACGTTGAAACCCGAGACGATGATCATGTCTTTCTTGCGATCGACGATGCGCACAAAACCGTCCGGGTCGATTACCGCGATGTCGCCGGACTTGAACCAGCCCTCGGCATCCAGCACTTCGGCGGTGGCTTCGGGTTTCTGCCAGTAGCCCTTCATGATCTGCGGGCCCTTGATGCACAGTTCGCCGCGCTCGCCCAGCGCCTGCTCGACGCCTTCATCGTTGATGACTTTCAGCGTGGTGCCCGGCACTGGCAGGCCGACCGTGCCGAGGCGCGACTTGTCGCCGTACGGGTTGGTGCAAGCCACCGGCGAGGTTTCGGTCAGGCCGTAACCTTCGGTGATGCGGCAACCGGTGAGCTGTTCCCAGCGCTCGGCCGTGGCCTTGACCAATGCGGTGCCGCCGGAGTTGGTGAGTTTGAGGCTGGAGAAATCCAGGGTCTTGAAATCCGGGTGATCCATCAGCGCGACGAACAGGGTGTTGAGCCCCAGCAAAGCCGAGAATCGCCAGTTCTTCAGCTCCTTGATGAAGCCCTTGATGTCGCGCGGATTGGTGATCAGCACGTTGTGGTTGCCCGAAACCATCATGCACATGCAATTCGCGGTGAAGGCATAGATGTGGTACAGCGGCAGCGGCGCGACCATCACCTCTTGCCCTTCGCGCAACAACGGCTGGCCGTCATTGCCGAACTGCTCCAGGCACGCCCGCACTTGCTGCATGTTGGCCACCAGGTTGCCGTGGGTCAGCATCGCGCCCTTGGCCAGGCCGGTAGTGCCGCCGGTGTATTGCAGCACGGCGATGTCGTCGAGCCCGATCTTCAGTGGCTTGATACCCAAGCCCCGGCCCAGGTGCAGCGCGCTCTTGAAGGAAGTGGCCTGCGGCAAGGAGTACGCCGGCACCATCTTCTTGACCTTGCTCACCAGTGTATTGACCAGCCAGCCCTTGGCGGTGGGCATCAGGTCGCCCATCTTCGCTTCGATCAGGTACTGGATGTCGGTGTCGGGCAGCACTTCCTGGACTTTCTGCCCGAACATGTTCAGGTAAACCAGCGCCCGGGCACCGGAGTCCTTGAACTGATGACGCATCTCCCGCGCGGTGTACAGCGGGTTGGTATTGACCACGATCAGCCCGGCTCGCAGGGCTCCGAACACGGCAATCGGGTAATGCAGGACATTGGGCATCTGCACCGCAATGCGATCCCCCGGCACCAGGTCGGTGTGGGCTTGCAGGTAACCGGCGAACGCTGCGCTGTAGCGTTCCAGTTCGGCGTAGGTCAGGGTTACGCCCATGTTGCTGAATGCCGGGCGGTCAGCAAATTTCTTGCAGGAACGCTCGAACACCTCGATCACCGACTTGTAGGCCCCTTGATCGATGTCCAGGGGCACGCCGGCCGGGCGTTTGTCATTCCAGAAATCAGGTTGCATTGTTCTTGTCCTCTTTACCTGAACCTATCCGGGGCCGCTTTTCTGCCCTTCTTAAAAACAAGGAGCGAAAAAGCGGGACTCCACGGACACTAGCAGCTATGGCGAATCAGGCAAATATGCGCACGGTCGACATTGATCGTGTGAATCTTGCTGCCGTGGCGTGGCCTGATCAGACGCCAGCGACGGGATGCGCTATACACTGTTTCGACCCTGAGCAAAGGAATCGCCATGATCCACGACACTTTCTGGCTGACCGCGAGTGACCGCAGCCGCCTCTTCGTCAACCAGTGGCTGCCCGCCGCACCTTTAAAAGCCGTGATCCTGCTGGCCCACGGCATGGCGGAACACAGCGGCCGCTATGCGCGTCTGGCAGAAAAGTTCTGTGAGCAGGGATACGGCGTGTATGCGCCGGACTTGCGTGGACATGGCAAAACTGCCGAAAACGGGACGCTCGGCCATTTCGCCGACGATGACGGTTGGTGCAAGGTGGTCGGCGACCTGGCGAGCCTCAACCAGCACATCGGCCAACAACACCCTGGGGTGCCGATTGTGCTGCTCGGTCACAGCATGGGCAGCTACATCGCCCAGGCCTATCTGCTGCACCACAGCGCCAGCCTGCACGGCGCCGTTCTCAGCGGGTCGAACTTCCAACCGGTGGCGCTCTATCGCGCGGCGCGGCAGATTGCGCGGTTGGAACGTTTGCGTCAGGGCCCGAAGGGTCGCAGTGCGCTGATCGAATGGTTGTCGTTCGGTTCGTTCAACAAAAAATTCAAACCGGTGCGCACGCGGTTCGACTGGCTCAGCCGCGACCCGGCAGAGGTCGACCTGTACGCCAATGACCCACTCTGCGGCTTTCGCTGCACCAATCAGCTGTGGATCGATTTGCTCGGTGGGTTGCAGCAAATCAGCAAAGCGTCCAATCTCGCTCAGATTGATCCGGGCCTGCCGTTGCTGGTCATCGGCGGTGAATGTGATCCGGTCAGCGATGGCAAGCGTCTGAAGGATCTGGCCCATGCGCTGCGCGCTGCCGGCAGCCAGAGCCTGCAACTGACTATTTACCCGCAGGCACGGCATGAACTGTTCAACGAGAGCAATCGCGATGAAGTGATCAATGACGTGTTGAACTGGATCGCCCAGGCGCTGAGCCACCGCCGGCCACCCAGATCGGAATAGTTTTTTTTGAATTTATTTATTCGTGACAGGAATCGAAACAGATGACCCAGGTTACCAACACCCCTTACGAGGCCCTTGAAGTCGGCCAGACCGCCAGCTACAGCAAGACGGTCGAAGAGCGCGACATTCAGTTGTTCGCCGCGATGTCCGGCGATCACAACCCGGTGCACCTGGACGCTGAATTCGCCGCTGGCACCATGTTCAAGGAGCGCATCGCTCACGGGATGTTCAGCGGCGCGCTGATCAGCGCTGCCGTTGCCTGCGAGTTGCCTGGGCCGGGGACTATTTATATCGGTCAGCAAATGAGCTTTCAGAAGCCGGTGAAGATTGGCGACACGCTGACCGTGCGCCTGGAGATCCTCGAGAAGTTGCCCAAGTTTCGTGTGCGGATTGCCACTCGCGTGTTTAACCAGCGCGATGAGTTGGTAGTGGATGGCGAGGCGGAGATTCTGGCGCCGCGCAAGCAGCAGACCGTGACGTTGCCTGTCTTGCCGGCGATCAGCATTGGCTGATTGGGGGACCTGATCGTTGATCGTTCCCACGCTCCGCGTGGGAATGCAGCCCGGGACGCTCCGCGTCCCATCAACAGCCGAACGCAGAGCGTCCGTTGAGGCATTCCCACGCAGAGCGCGGGAACGATCAGCGGTTACCCTCCTGCACCTGCACGCTCGCCGTCATCCCCGAACTCAGATTCATCCCTTCCGGTAACTTATCAATCTTGATCCGCACCGGAATCCGCTGCGCCAGCCTGACCCAGTTAAACGTCGGTTCGACCTCGGCCAGCAACTGCCCGTCCGGTGTGGTGTTGCGATCGGTAATCCCGCGACTGATGCTTTCCACATGCCCTTGCAACCCCTCCCCCGCGCTCATCAACCAGATCTTCACCGGATCGCCCACACGAATCCGCGGCAGTTTGGTTTCCTCGAAATACGCTTGCACATAGAACGTCGAATCGTCGATCAACGCCATCACCGATTGCCCGGCATTCACGTAGTTACCTTCAGCCAGGCGCAGGTTGGTGATGTGGCCATTGCGGGGCGCATGGACCTGACTGCGCGTGAGGTTGAGTTGCGCAACCTTGGCTTCGGCCTGGGCTTCACGCAGTTCGCCACGGGCAATGCCGGCATTGATTTGCGCGTTCTCGCGCAGCTCTGCACTGATCGCCTGCGGACCGAGGGCCGCTCGGCGGCTGGCTTCGTGTTCGCGCAGATTGAGTTGCTGCTGGCGGGTCTGCACCACCGCCTGGGCTTTCTCCAGCGCCGCTTCGAAACGATCGCGGTCGATGCTCAGCAACAAATCGCCGGCCTTGACCTGCTGGTTATCAAAAGCCTTGAGCTCACGCACCCAACCCGAGACATCCGGCGCGATCACCACCACGTCGGCGCGGATCCGCGCATCCCGGGTCCAAGGCGTGAGCATGTAGTACTGCCACAAATGGAAGCCGGCAAAAATCGCCGCCGCCACCAGGCACAAGGTCACCGCGACACGTATCGGTGTGCGCATTTTCAACTCCTTATAAAGGTCCGAGGACGACAGTGATCAAGGTCAATACACAGACGTACAAGGCGCAATCAAATAATGCTTCGTGCCAGATCCAGCGGCCCACCGGCGTCAGGCGCAAGAGCATGCGCAAGGCTCCGGTGACGAGCAGCGCCAGCAGCACATAAATCAGAAACGGACTGAGCAGCACGCCACCCACCGACCACTCACGCAAGCCCATGGCTTTGCTCCTGTTGACGGCACCAGGCGCGCCAGCTGCTTTGCAACTGCAGCACCGCGCCTTGGGCCAGTTTCACCGCATCGCTGGGGGGCAACGCGTACAAGGTCTTCAAGAATTCTTCGCTCGGTTGCGCCAACGCTTCGGCGCGACTGCCGGCCGGGCCTTGCTCGAGGATTTTTTCCAGCTGTTCGAGATAACGCCGCTGAGGCGCGCTGACCGGTGCCTGCGCCACCGCCAGGCTCAAACGCAAATGCAGCAATTCGTCGCCGATGTCCAGGCCGAGCAAGCCATCGTCCCAGCGACTGCGCGCCGGTTCCGGCAGCTCGGGATAGTGCCGCGCCAATTGCAGCAAACGGTCGGCCATGCGCCCGCCAAACCAGCTTTCGGCACCGCGCAGATTGCGCCGGGTCAGGCGCACCAGATCGGCAAGAGTCGCCGCCAGCAAACGCCGGCCATGCCATGTCGGATCGCGCAGGATCAACAGATGGAATGCCAGCACGGCGGCACCCACGCCGACCACGATGGATTGAGCGCTGTTGAAGAACGTCGCGACATCGTAGTTCATCGCATTGAGCGGTGAGACCAGCACGATGAAGTGCAAACAAAATGAGGTGGCCGTCGCACCGATCTGCGGTTTGGCCATGCCCAGCGCGCCGAGGAACAACGGCACGCCCATGCCCATGCACAGCAAGGCAAAACCACTCCATTGCGGCAACAGAATCTGCCCGACGATAAACGCGGCCGGAATCGCCAGGAAGATCCCGCGCATAAAACTCATGCCGATCTGTGCGCCATTCTCGCGGCTGGCGAACAGGCTACACACCACGCACGTCAACAGCAGCGCGCCGGAGGCCGCGGGCCAGGCGGTCGCCAACCAGAAGCACGAGACCACCAGAAACGCCAAGGCACTTCGGGCACCGAACATCAACGCCAATGACAGATCGCGGTGCGGTGCCAGGGTTCTCGGTGGATCGACCGCTTCCTTGCCCTCCTCGACGGCGTTCAACGCAGCGCTGGCCGCCATCGCGGTATCGAGCAACAAGGTGAAACGAGCCAGGCAGTAACTCTGCGCAGAACTGATGTGCGGGTCGTGGGAAGCGTCGAGCAACCTCGGACGCAGCGCTTGCAGGGTCGCGGTATCCGCGCTGTCGAGCGCCTCTTGAACCTCGGTCATCCAGGGCAACAGTTGCTCGGCCTCTTGAGGCTCCAATTGCTTCCACTGACGGCGCACCGAACGGGCGATACGCAGCAGCATCAACAGTTTTTGGCTCAAGCCGCTGATCGCCCGCGCTCGTTGGCGACCCAGGCTTCCTTCAAACCATGCATGCTCGCGCTGGGCGTCGACGGCGACGATCCTGCCGAGGATTTCCAGCAGGCCTTTACGCGCCTGACCATCACCGGCCAGGGTTGCACGCGCGGCGTTCATACCGCTTTGCCACGCTGCCCGCGCCTGATCCGCCAGTTGCCGTTCGACCCGCATCGGCCAGAGCAGCGCACTGGCGGCGGTGGCGCAAAGAATGCCCAGGCAGATTTCCGTACAGCGAGCCACGGCTTGATCGAACACCGTCAGCGGATGAGTAATGGCCGGCAGCGCGATGATCGCCACCGTGTAACCGGCCAGCACGAACGAATAGGACCAGGCGCTGCGCAGCAAGGTCGAACTGGCCGTACACAGCCCCAGCCATAACGCCAAGGCCAACAAAAACAGCCAAGGCGTCTGGGCAAACAACCCCATGAACACCACGGACATGATCGTCCCGACCAGGGTCCCCAACAACCGCGCCAGGCCCTTCTGCACCACCATCCCGGACAAGGGCTGGGCGACGATGAATGCTGTCATCAATGCCCAGGCCGGTTGCTCCAGACCCCAGCGTAATGCCAGCCACAGCGCCAGGCCGCCGCCAATCAAGGTTTTGATCGCGAACTGTAAGGCGCGGCGGTCAGGCGCGAACAGAGCCTGCAAGGTGATAGGCACGTAAAGAACTCTTGGAAAAAGGCGATTTAACGATAGTCGGGATCGGGTTCAGTCACTTGATAAACAAATTATTAGCTAGCTAACTAACACGCGTCCAGTGCTAATTCCCGGACACAAAAAAAACGCCAGACTGGCTGGCGTTTTTGACAGGCAACGATCGCTTACGAGCGTGCGCGCGCCTGGTTACGCAAGGCTTTTACCTGATCGTGATTGCGTTGCACGCCGTGGTACTGACGTTCAACCAGGTCACGAATGCCCACCAGGTTGTATTTGTTGATTTTTTCGATGGCTTCTTTGTAAGCCTTCAGTGCATGGTCTTCACCCCGTTCGGCTTCGTTCAGCACGGCTTCTTCATCCTTGCCGGTGAACATCGCTTTCACGTCGACCCAGCGACGGTGCATATCACCACTGACGCTGGTGGACGTTTCCGGATCGCCGCCTAGCGAACGTACCTGGGCTTGCAGTTCGGAAGCCGCAGTGGCGCAGTCGGCGGAACGCTGCATGAACAGGGTTTTCAGCTCTGGGTGTTTGATGTCTTCAGCGCAAGTCTTGAACCCTTCCTGACCGTCTTTGCAGGTTTCAATCAGGTCGTTGAGTACAGATATGGCTTCTTTATTCATGTCGGTCATTTTCAGTTCCTCGCGGGTTGATGAGAGATGCAATAGCTGTTGCACCCTGCATGCCAGCTTTGAATTGATCACTTATTACTTATATTTCAAACACTTATCTTTTTATGCCAGATCGTTATCCGCTTTTTTTGCATGATCTGTCATTTGGCCTGCATGCAGAATGCCTGTATTTTCCAGACTGTTTTAATCAAGACGACTTTTTGATGAATCCTGAAAAACTCGAACTGTTGATTACCCGTGAAATGCCCTTCGGCAAATACAAGGGCCGGATCATTGCCGACCTCCCGGGCCAATACCTGAACTGGTTCGCTCGCGAAGGTTTCCCCCATGGTGAACTCGGCGGTTTGCTGGCCTTGATGCAAGAAATCGATCATAACGGTCTGTCGGAGTTGCTCGAGCCGCTGCGCGCCAAACATGGCAAACCCGCCCCTCGCCATTGACCCGACACCCAGACCTGGCCCCTGATTGAGTAGCCCATGCCCGATAACACTCGCCGCGCCCGTGATGAAGCCTTCTGGCGAACCTTTGCCGACCGATACGCGGTTGAACCCGGCCCGGTCAACCTCGAAAACGGGTACTTCGGGCGCATGTCGCGCACGGTGGTCGAGGAATACCAGCGCAACATCGAACTGATCAATCGCAGCAACTCGGTGTATGTGCGACAACGCTTCGAACAGGGCGAAAGCCTTGAGATCCGAGCACAGCTCGCCGATCTGGTGGGCGTACCCGCCGACACCGTCGCCCTCACCCGCAACGCTTCGGACGGTCTGCAATCGCTGATCCGCAACTACAACCGTCTGAGCCCGGGCGATCAGGTGCTGATAGGCGATCTGGAATACGACACGGTCAAAGGGGCCATGCGCTGGCTGGCTCGTCATCGCGGTGTCGAAGTGATCGAAATCGAACACTCGCACCCCGCCAGTTTCGACAGTTTGCTGGCCACTTACCGCGAAGCTTTCATGCGTTATCCGCGACTCAAACTGATGGCCCTGACTCACGTCACTCACCGTACCGGGCTGGTGATGCCGGTGCAGGCCATTGCCGCCGCCGCCAAAGAACACGGCATCGACGTGATCCTTGACGGTGCCCATGCGCTCGGCCAGCTCCAGTTCAATCTTGACGATCTCGGCATCGCGTTCGCCGGTTTCAACCTACACAAATGGATCGGTGCGCCGCTGACCCTGGGCTTCATTTACATCGCCCCGGAACGCCTGGCCGACATCGACCCGGACATGGGCGAGATGCATTTCCCGGTCACCGACATTCGCGCCCGCACGCCGTACAGCACGCCCAACATCCCGGCGCTGCTGACCCTGCCGCTGGTGTTCGAGGAGCATCAGGCCATGGGCGGTTCCGCCGCCAAAGGCGCTCGGCTCAATTACCTGCGCAACCGATGGGTGAGCGCTGTGCGCGAGTTGCCGGGGATCGAAGTCATGACCCCGGACGACCCGCGACTGTATTGCGGCATCACTTCAATGCGCTTTACCCGGCATGCCGATCAACAGGTAATGGTCGAGCGGCTGCTCAAGGACTACAACCTGTTTACCGTGGCGCGCAGTGGTGCCGCGAGCGGTCCGTGCATTCGCATAACCCCGGGGCTTACCACCACGGCTGCAGACATGGATTTGCTGGCCCGGGCGCTGACCGAACTGCGCTGACGTCACACGGTGTGTTTGTCGAAGTCCTCGGGCTTGATCTGCGTCGACACCGCGAAGGTGTCGATGCCGATGGTCGTGTGCCCGAAGTAGCCGTCTATATTCGAGTCTCGACTCAGGGTGTGAACGTTCAAGGTCGACGCTTCGCCGCCCATGTTTTCATAGAAAAAGTCTTGATCGTTGGTCAGCGGCGAAACGGCTCGACCACGGTACTCCTTGGCGTTGAGTACCGAGCGCGAGGCGACTTCGGGAAAGTAGAGCTGACCGACCCAGGCAACATGCCGCTCTTCCAGGTAGTTGTTGCCTTCCATAATGCGTACCACGACGTGGATGTGCAGCGCTCGGCCGGCGTAGAACCCCGGATAGATCGTGGTAAACCGCACGATGCCGTTCTTGTCGGTAAATTGCCCGCCTCGCAGGTAAGTGTCGTCGTCGGTTCGCGGGATCGAGCCTATGTCGTCGACGTCGATTTCCGTGTCTGGATTGACCTTGCTCCAGCCCGAATACGCCCCGCGTGCGTTGCAATGCCAGATATCCACCAGCGCGTCAGTCACCGGTTGACCGGTCATGGCATCGACGATCGTCAGCCTCAGCACCAAGGGAATGCCATCCATCCCTTCGCTGATGTTTCGTCTGATCAGTTTCGCATTGCGGAAATAAGGACCGGCGATCTGTTCGGGTGAAAGCAGGTAAACCGCGGGTGCGGGTGAAATCGGAGTGTTGTCTTCCATGACGTTCTCTCTTCCATAAGAAGAACGCAGGTTAACGCTGGCCGAGCAGCGAGGTGCGGTAACTATGTATCGCATGATGTCGATCTGTAGCAGCTGCCGAAGGGGCTCGACAGCTGCTACAAAGAGCGAGTCGACAGCCAAGAGGGTTTTCATTGGGCAAAAAAAAACGGTGCACCGACCAAGCGCACCGTAAAGCCGTAGAACACACAACGAAGTGTTTGGTAAAAGCCGATCAGTCCAGCAGCGCCAGTGCCTCGGCGGTGCATTCCTGAATGCGGGCCCAGTCGCCGTTCTTGATCCACTCCGGATCAAGCATCCAGCTACCGCCCACGCACATCACGTTTTTCAACGCCATGTAGCTCTTGATGTTGGCCGGGCTGACGCCGCCAGTCGGGCAGAATTTCACTTCGCCAAACGGGCCGCCGAGGGCCTTGATAGCCGCGACGCCGCCGCTGACTTCCGCCGGGAACAACTTGAAGCGGCGATAACCCAGGCCGTAGCCTTCCATGATGCCGGAGGCGTTGCTGATGCCCGGCAACAGCGGAATCGGGCTGTTGACGCTGGCTTCGAGCAGGTCACGGGTGATGCCCGGCGTGACGATGAACTGCGAACCGGCCGCTTCGGCAGCCGCCAGCATGTTGCGATCGAGCACAGTGCCGGCACCGGTCACCAGTTCCGGACGCTGCTCACGCAGAATCTGGATAGCCTTGAGGCCGAACTGTGAGCGCAAGGTCACTTCCAGGGCTGTCAGGCCACCGGCCGCGAGGGCGTCGGCCAGCGGCAGGATGTCTTGCTCGCGAGCGATGGTAATCACCGGCAGGATCCGCGCCTTGGCGCAAAGACTGTCGATCAGGGCAACTTTGTCCGCCATGGAAACGGTCGGGGATGGGGTTGTCATAGCGGCTGTTCCTTGGCTCATGGGCACCAGTAAATCTCTAACGTAGGTTGCAGAAACGCGCGAATCGGCATGGCGGCGACATCGTCACCGGCCAATGCGGCACTCAGGGTGGTCAGCTTGGACTGACCGGAAATCGATAGAACGGTGTGCTTGGCCGACGCCAGCAGCGCACGGCTCATGGTCAAGCGCTGATGCGGCACGGTCGGCGCCAGCATCGGGTAGCAACGACGTGTGCCGTCGGCTTTCAAGGCGTCGGCCAGGTTCGGGCTGTTCGGGAACAGCGAGGCGGTGTGACCGTCGTCGCCCATGCCGAGTATCAGCACGTCGATCGGCGGCAATTCCGCGAGCAAACGATCCGCCTGCTCGGCCGCCTGTTCAAGGTTGGCCGTGGCGCTGTACAGACTCAGGAACTGAGCCTTGGCCGCCGGGCCTTGCAACAGATAACGCTTGAGCAGACCGGCATTGCTGTCGGCGTGTTCAACCGGTACCCAGCGCTCGTCGGCCAGGGTGACGACAACCTTGGACCAGTCCAGCGTCTGCTTGGCCAAGTGCTGGAAAAACGCCACCGGACTGCGTCCACCGGAAACCACCAGGGTCGCGGTGCCGCGCGCGTCAATCGCGTCACTCAGTTGCTTGGCCACATTCAGCGCCAGGCCTTCGGCCAGCAACACCGGGCTTTTGAACTTATGCGCGCTGACGCCCTGAGGCAGTTTCAATTCAGATATCGCCATACCACGACCTCCCATCCCGCGTGATCAGAGCAATGGAGCTCATCGGTCCCCAGGACCCGGCCGCGTACGGCTTGGGCGCATCACCGGATTTTTTCCACCCGGCGATCAACTGGTCGCACCACTTCCACGCGGCTTCGATTTCATCTTTACGGACAAACAGGTTCTGATTGCCGCGCATCACTTCCAGCAACAACCGCTCGTAGGCATCGGGAATCCGTGCGCTACGATAAGTGTCGGAAAAATTCAGCTGCAACGGACCGCTGCGCAGCTGCATGCCCTTGTCCAGGCCTTGTTCTTTGGTCATCACGCGCAAGGAAATGCCTTCGTCCGGTTGCAGGCGGATAATCAGCTTGTTGCTGATTTGCAGGCGCTGCTCGGGGGCAAAAATGTAGTGCGACGGTTCCTTGAAGTGGATGACGATCTGCGACAGCTTCTGCGGCATGCGCTTGCCGGTACGCAGGTAAAACGGCACGCCGGCCCAACGCCAGTTGCGGATATCGGCACGCAGCGCAACGAAGGTTTCGGTGTCGCTCTGGGTATTGGAGTTCGGCTCTTCCAGGTAACCGGGAACCGATTTGCCTTCGCTGTGACCGGCGATGTACTGACCGCGCACGACCTGAGTGGTCAGGCCTTCCGGGCTGATCGGCGCCAGCGCCTTGAGCACTTTGACTTTCTCGTCGCGGATGCTGTCGGCGGACAGGTCGGCCGGCGGGTCCATGGCGATCAGGCAGAGCAGTTGCAGCAGGTGATTCTGGATCATGTCCCGCAGCTGGCCGGCCTTGTCGAAGTAACCCCAGCGACCTTCGATCCCGACCTTCTCCGCCACGGTGATTTCCACGTGGGAGATGTAATTCTGGTTCCACTGGGTTTCGAACAGACTGTTGGCGAAACGCAGGGCGATCAGGTTCTGGACGGTTTCTTTGCCCAGGTAGTGGTCGATGCGGTAGGTGCGGTTCTCCGGGAAGAACTGCGCCACGGCGTCGTTGACCTTGCGCGAGGATTCCAGGTCCGAACCGATGGGTTTTTCCAGCACCACGCGGGTGTTTTCGGTCAGGCCGACCTTCGACAGGTTCTCGCAGATCGCGCCATAAACGGCGGCCGGTGTGGCGAAGTAGGCAATCACCCGCTGGGCGCTGCCAGCCATCTCGGCCAGGGCGACATAATCGTCAGCCTTGAGGAAGTCGACGTGCAAGTAACTCAGGCGGGCCAGGAAGCGTTCGACCACGGCCTCGTCGAGCTCTTTGGCGCCGACGTAGCGGCGCAGTTCGGAGGCGATGAACGCCAAATGCTGCTGCTCGCTGCCCGGCTCACGGGCCAGCGCGATAATTCGCGTGTCCTCGTGCAAGAGGCCTGCGCCATCGAGCTGATAAAGGGCAGGAAACAGCTTGCGCAAGGCCAGATCGCCGAGGGCGCCGAACAAGGCAAAGGTGCACGGTTCAACCGTAATCGAAGGCATGATGTTTGTTCTTTTATCAAGTTAAGCTACAAATACCTTTTTTCAAGGCATCACTCAAGGGAAAATGTAGTAATAACCACAACATTTTCGCAAAATACAGATTCCGAGTGGTGGTCGGTCGGAGCCATCAGTAGGATAAGCCACCGTTACGGGCCCGATCAAAGTCCCAATTTGCATAGCCGGGGCCCTTATTTGCATTGCTCTCATGTTTGCGGAGCTAAGGAACATATATGGACCGCGTGCGAAATTTACTGGAACAGATCCAGAATCGCCTTGAAGACCTGAACAAGGCAGAACGCAAAGTCGCCGAAGTCATCCTGCTCAACCCAGAGCAGGCCACCCGGTTCAGCATCGCCGCCCTCGCCCAGGCCTCAAAGGTCAGCGAGCCGACGGTCAACCGTTTCTGCCGTTCGTTTGGCGTCAGCGGCTACCCGGAACTCAAGCTGCAATTGGCCCAGAGCCTGGCCAGTGGTGCCGCGTATGTCAGCCGTGCGGTGGAGGCCGACGACAATCCCGAGGCCTATACCAAAAAGATTTTCGGCAGCGCCATCGCCTCGCTGGACAGTGCGTTGCAGGCGCTTGACCCGAACCTGATCAGCCGCGCCGTCGACCTGTTGATCCAGGCCCGGCAGATCCACTTCTTCGGCCTCGGCGCCTCGGCCCCGGTGGCGCTGGATGCGCAGCACAAGTTCTTCCGCTTCAACCTGGCGGTCACCGCCCACGCAGACGTGCTGATGCAGCGCATGATTGCGTCGGTGGCGCACACCGGCGAGTTGTTCGTGATCATTTCCTACACCGGCCGCACCCGCGAACTGGTGGAAGTGGCGCGTATTGCCCGGGAAAACGGTGCTTCGGTATTGGGCCTGACGGCCGAGGGTTCGCCACTGGCCAAGGCCAGCACGTTGAGCCTGAACATTCCGCTGCCGGAAGACACCGACATCTATATGCCGATGACGTCGCGGATCATTCAGCTGACCGTGCTGGATGTGCTCGCCACCGGCATGACCTTGCGCCGAGGCGTGGATTTCCAGCCGCATTTGCGCAAGATCAAGGAAAGCCTGAATGCCAGTCGGTATCCGATTGGGGATGAATTCAACTAGCTCACTGATCGTTCCCACGCTCTGCGTGGGAATGCCTCTAGGGACGCTCCGCGTCCAGTGACGCGGAGCGTCACGGGCTGCATTCCCACGCAGAGCGTGGGAACGATCATCACGCCCCAACCCGCGCCTGCAAACTCAAATGCGCCCTCTCCCCCGGTGCCAGGCTCAAGCTATCGGTCCCGCCACTCGCCGCTTCAACGCACACAAACTCGGAAATCTCATTCCAGCTCACGCCCAGCAACGGTCGCGAGCCCGGATGCCAGACCACCGTGTCCGCCCTGTCTCCCGTATCGATGCACAACTCGCGCTGCCAGGCGTGGTCCTTGAGCTGTAATTCACCGTCATGCTGGAACACCCGCTGACAGCCACCCTCTACCCGCAATTCGCCTTCCTGATGACAAATCTGCCGATTCAACTGGTCGTAACCCTGGGCCCCGTCCAGGCCAGACAGCGCTACCTCGCCGACATCGCCAATACGCCAATACGCATGCAACGCCTGACTCAATTGGCACGGCAGGCTGTCCTGATGCTCGGTGCTCAGGCGCAAATCCATGCGTTCGCCCAAATGCGCGTGCAGGTCTACTTGCCAGTCGCACAACTGAAGTTGCCAGTGCAAGCGCACGCCGTCGTCATCAGTGCTGCTGTCCAGCAGCTTCCAGTCGATCAGCCGTGCCCAGCCATGGGAAGGCCAGGCGTTTTCGCTCGGATGACGGCCATACCACGGCCAGCACACCGGAACGCCACCACGAATCGCACCGACCTGCGGCCACTTCGCCGCGCACCAGAGCCAGGGTTTCTGGCCCTTTGGCTGGAAGTGCAGCAACTGCGCACCCTGGCGACTGAACACCGCCTGACACAGCGGATGGTCGATCACCAGCACGTCGCGCTTCTGATAGCGCTCCCACGCAAACACCGGACATTCGCGCAAGGATTTGAAGAAGCGTTGTAGCGGATGCTCATGCATGTGCCACGGTCCTGAAAATCATGGGTGTACTCACCATCTCTGAAAACAACAGCGCTTTTGTAGCCAGTGAATGTCTCTGTGGCGAGGGAGCTTGCTCCCGCTGGGCTGCGAAGCTGCCCTAAAACCATTCACTGCGGTGCTTCAGGCAAACCGCATTCGCCGCGTTTACGACTGCTTCGCAGCCGAGCGGGAGCAAGCTCCCTCGCCACGATGCTTTCGCCAGCCGCCTGGCGGATCAGCCCCAAAAAAAAGCGGACAGCCATGGCTGTCCGCAAAAATGCGCACATAGAGAGGAGCTTATCGCAACAGCGTTAGAACACCGACTGAATTTTCAGGCCGGCGACCAGCGCGTTGTCGACTTCATCAACACCACCCGGGTGAGTGATGTATTGCAGGTTAGGACGCACGGTCAGCCAGTTGGTAACGTGGAAGCCGTAGTTGATCTCGTAGTTGTACTCGGTGCTACGCAGCGGCGAGAACAGCGGATCTTGGTAGTCGGTGACGCCATTGGCGGCGTTGACCAGCTCGGCGTTTTTCTTCACGTCATCGTTGACATGGATACGGGCGAAACCGATACCCATGTCATCTTTCGGACGTGCATCGAACGGGCCTTTGTACACAAACATCAGCGACTGATAGTTGTCGACGAAGTTGGTGTCCTTGTCGTGGAAAGTGGCGTTGGCTGCGATGTTCAGACCGCGGGACGCGTCACCGTTGTGGCTGGTGAGTTGTTGCTGCGCCACGAACCAGTAGCCGTGTTTGCTATCGTGGCTGCGATAGGCGTTACCGCTGGTGGCTGCATCATTGCCGTCGGCATCCTTGCGGACGTCATCGGCGTTGGCCGTGCTTTTGTAGTAACCGACACGGTATTCGCCCGGCAGGTTGCCAGGGTTCGGCAACCAGACCAGTTCGACCGGCAAGACGGTGCCCTTGGTACCACTGCCGCTCAGCTTGAAGCCGTTACCATGCTCCAGTTGCGACGGGTTCTGGTTGTACGCGCCGATCTGCGCATAGAACTCAGGCGAAATGTTGTACTTCACGCGGACTGCAGCCTGCATGACCGGCCAGTTGTACCAGATGTTGGTTGCCCAGTTACCCGCCTGGGAACCGCAGAACGCCAGGTTCTGGAACTCGCACGGGAAGGTGTTGAAGTCTTCGCCTTCGCCGAAGTAACCGGCCTTGACGTCCAGTTTGCCGTCGAGGAACTGGTGTTTGATCCACAGTTGGGTCAGGCGGACCATATGGCCGCGGCCGTAGACTTCCTGGGACGAACTCAAGGTGCCGGCACGCGGGTCGCCGACGCGGTCATTGGAAATGTTCTCACCGTTACGGTTGGTGAGCTGGATCTTGGCCTGGGTGTTATCCCAGCCCCACAGTTTTTGCAGGTCCAGCGCCACGCCCAGACCAAACTGGTCGGCGTAACGCGCCGTCTTGTCGTCGTTGTAGCCGCCGTGGAGGTTGGCGCCCACTTCACCGACGTAGTCCATCTTGATGTCGATACCCTGCTCGATCAGCCTGGTCCGCTCGCCACCCCAATCACCGGTCATCCATTCGGAATCGGCGCTGAACGCGTCAGCCGCATGTACGCTGCCGGCCAACATCATTGCCGCAACGGCTGACAACTGGCAGATAAGCTGAGCGTTGTTGTTCTTCTTCATCCCTACATCCTCGTTTTATTGTTATTAACTGTTTTTATCTAACGCGGTGACATCGGTTACGACGGACTACAGACCACCCGCCATGGATTTCCCCCCTGTGGGAGCGAGCCTGCTCGCGATAGCGGTGTATCAGTCGACATCGATGCTGAATGTCAGTCCGTCATCGCGAGCAGGCTCACTCCCACATTTTTTGATCTTTATCTGCCTTTGAACTGGGCGACGTTGGCGCTGTGAGCTTCGGTTTTTGGCAGGCCGGCCACCCCCAGGCGTTCACCGGTCTTGGCATCGAACAACAGCACTTTCGATGGATCGAATTGCAGGGTCAGGGTCTCGCCCACGGCCGGTGCAACGTCCGGCGCCAGACGGCAGCAGACTTTGGTGTCGTTGAGATTGACGAACACCAGGGTGTCGGGACCGGTTGGCTCGGTGACCTGGACTTCGGCACGAATGGTCGGCAAACCATTGGGCTCACTGCCGGCCAAAACGATCTGCTCCGGGCGCATGCCGAGGATCACTTCGCGGTCTTCGAGACCGGCGTCCTGCATGCCCAGCGGCAATTCGCAGCGCGCCTGACCGCTGTCGAGCAGCGCCACCAGACGACCTTCCTTGCGCTGCAAGCGCAGGGGGATGAAGTTCATCGGCGGCGAACCGATGAAGCTCGCCACGAACAGGTTGGCCGGGTTGTTGTAGATGTCTTTGGGCGTGCCGAACTGCTGGATGATCCCGTCCTTCATCACCGCCACTTTGTCGCCCAGGGTCATGGCTTCGATCTGGTCGTGGGTCACGTAGACCGTGGTGGTTTTCAGGCGCTGGTGCATCAGTTTCATTTCGGTGCGCATCTCGACGCGCAGCTTGGCGTCGAGGTTGGACAGCGGTTCGTCGAACAGGTAAATCTTCGGCCGCCGCGCCAGCGCCCGGCCCATTGCCACGCGCTGTTGCTGACCACCAGAGAGCTGGCCGGGTTTGCGGGCGAGCAAATGTTCGATCTGCAACAGCTTGGCCACACGAGCGACTTCTTCGTCGATTTCGGCGGCGGGCATTTTGCGAATCTTCAGGCCGAACGCGATGTTGTCGCGCACGCTCATCGTCGGGTACAGCGCGTAGGACTGGAACACCATGGCGATGTCACGATCTTTGGGGCTCATGCCGCTGATGTCGGCGTCGTCCACCAGGATCGCGCCGCCGCTGATGTTTTCCAGACCGGCGATGCAGTTCATCAGCGTGGACTTACCACAGCCCGATGGACCGACGAGGATCAGGAACTCACCGTCATTGATCTTCAGTTCGATGTTTTTCAGGGTGTCCGGCAAACCGGCACCGTAGGTCTTGTTGACGTTGCGTAATTCGAGAGTTGCCATGTTCTACCCCTTGACCGCGCCGGACGTCAGCCCACGCAGGAAATACTTGCCAGCGAATATGTAGACCAGCAGTGTCGGCAGCCCAGCGATCATCGCGGCAGCCATATCAACGTTGTATTCCTTGGCCCCAGTGCTGGTGTTGACCAGGTTGTTCAGGGCCACGGTAATCGGCTGTGCATCGCCACTGGCGAAGACCACGCCGAACAGGAAGTCATTCCAGATCTGGGTGAACTGCCAGATCAGGCAGACCATCACGATCGGGATCGACATCGGCAGCAGGATCTTCCAGAAAATCGTGAAGAAGCCCGCGCCATCCAGCCGCGCCGCCTTGACCAGCGCATCCGGAATGCTCACGTAGTAGTTGCGGAAGAACAGCGTGGTGAACGCCAGGCCGTAAACCACATGCACCAGCACCAGGCCGGTGGTGGTGTTGGCCAGGCCGATCTTGCCGAGGGTGAACGAGGCTGGCAGCAGCACGGTCTGGAACGGCAGGAAGCAGCCGAACAACAACAGGCCGAAAAACAGTTGCGAACCGCGGAAGCGCCACATCGACAGCACATAACCGTTCATGGCACCGATGAACGTGGAGATCAGAACCGCCGGCACAGTGATTTTCACCGAGTTCCAGAAGTAGCTGCCGACACTGTCCCAGGCCTTGATCCAGCCGATGCCGTCAATCACTTGCGGCCAGCTCAGCAGGTTGCCGGTGCGGATGTCTTCCGGGGATTTGAAACTGGTCAGCAGCATCACCACCAGCGGGACCAGATAGATCGCCGCGGCCAGCAACAGAGTTGCGTAGATCGCGATGCGGCTGAAGCTGATCGCCGGTTTTCCGAGTTGATTACTCATGGCGTTTGCCTCGCAATTCGGAGTACAGGTACGGCACCAGAATCGCCAGGATCGCGCCGAGCATCATCATGGCGCTCGCCGAACCAATGCCCATCTGGCCACGGCTGAAGGTGAAGGAATACATGAACATCGCGGGCAGGTCGGACGAGTAGCCCGGGCCACCCGCGGTCATTGCCGCCACCAGGTCGAAGCTCTTGATCGCGATGTGCGCGAGGATCATGAAGGCGCTGAAGAACACCGGGCGCAGGCTCGGCAATACGATCTTCAGGTAGATGGTCGGCAGGCTCGCTCCGTCGACTTGCGCAGCTCGGATGATCGATTGATCGACACCCCGCAGGCCGGCCAGGAACATCGCCATCACAAACCCGGAGGCTTGCCAAACGGCGGCGATCACCAGGCAATACACCACGCGATCCTGATCCACCAGCCAGTCGAGACGAAAGCCTTCCCAGCCCCAGTCACGCAGCATCTTGTCCAGGCCCAGGCCTGGGTTGAGCAGCCATTTCCACGCGGTACCGGTGACGATCATCGAGAGCGCCATCGGGTACAGGTAAACGGTGCGGATGAAGCCTTCCTTGCGAATGCGCTGATCCAGCAGCACCGCGAGGAACACCCCCAGCACCAGGCTGATGCCGATGAACATGCCGCCGAACACCGCGAGGTTCTTGCTCGCGACCCACCAGCGATCGTTGTCCATCAGGCGGATGTATTGCTGCAGGCCGACCCATTTGTAGCTCGGCATGAAGCTCGAATTGGTGAAGGACAGAACGAATGTCCAGATGATGTAACCGTAAAAACCAACCAGGACGATCAGCATGCTTGGCGCCAAAACCAGCTTGGGAAGCCAGCGCTGCAATGCGTCGAACGGTGAGGCTTTGCTGAAAACCGCCACAGAGCTCATCGGGATAATCCAGGTGAAGAGGAATGAAATCGGCACGGCGATCCCTTGTGGGAGCGGGCTTGCTCGCGAAGGCGGTGTATCAGTCGACATTCGTGTTGAATGTCAGACCGCATTCGCGAGCAAGCCCGCTCCCACACAGGGGTCACGCGGCGTCAGGGATTACTGGGCAGCTTTGACAGCCGATGCCAGTTGCGCGCTGGCCTTGGCCGGGTCAGCGTTCTTGTCGTTCATGAAGTTGGTGACCACATCGAAGATCGCGCCCTGCACAGCCAGGGACGTGGCCATGTTGTGCGCCATGCTCGGTTGCAGGCCGCCCGTCTTCTCGTCAGCCAGGAAATCCTTGGCGGACGCTTGAGCGCAAGAATCGAAGCCCAGCGCGCTCATGTCGTTAAGCATGTCGGTGCGCACCGGGATCGAGCCTTTGTTGATGCTGAAGACTTTCTGGAAGTCTTTACCCAGCGCGACCTTGGCCAGGTCTTGTTGAGCGGCGATGTCGCCTTTGCGATCGGCCTTGAGCTTGAACACAGCCATCGAGTCGATGTTGTAGGTGAAGGCTTTTTCGGTGCCCGGGAATGGCACGCACTGATAGTCCTTGCCGGCTACTTTATTGGCAGCGGTCCATTCGCTCTTCGCCCAGTCGCCCATCATCTGCATGCCGGCCTTGCCGTTGATGACGTCGGCAGCAGCGATGTTCCAGTCACGACCGGCGCGGTTCGGGTCCATGTAGCCGGTGAGTTTTTTCAGCTCGGTGAACGACTTGGTCATCTCGGCGCCCGAGAGGGTTTTCTGATCCAGGTCTACCAGGGCTTTCTTGTAACCGTCGGCGCCCATGACCGAGAGCACCACGTCTTCAAACACGGTGCTGTCCTGCCAAGGCTGGCCACCGTGGGCAAGCGCGATGAAGCCGGCGGCTTTGAGCTTGTCGCCAGCGGCATAGAATTCTTCGAGGGTGGTCGGGGCTTTTTCGATCCCGGCTTTCTTGAAGACTTCCGGGTTGATCCACAGCCAGTTGACGCGGTGAATGTTCACCGGCACAGCGACGTAGTCACCTTCGTACTTGACGGTGTCGGAGACTTTCTTCGACAGCAGGCCATCCCAGCCTTCGGACTTGGCAACGTCTTTGAGGGTGTCGGTGCTGAGCAGGCCAGTGCTGCCCCACTCCTGGATGTCCGGACCTTTGATCTGGGCAACGCCCGGCGGGTTACCCGCGACGGCGCGGCTTTTGAGTACGGTCATGGCAGTGGAACCGCCGCCACCGGCGACTGCGCCGTCCTTCCAGGTAAAGCCGTCTTTTTCGACTTGAGCCTTCAGGACATCGACCGCGGCCTTTTCACCACCAGAGGTCCACCAGTGAACGACTTCCACCGAACCTTTGGAATCGGCGGCAAGCGCACTCAGCGGGAATGCAGACAGGGGAAGCAGTGAGGCGAGAGAAATGACAGTAGCGAGGCGAGAAATCGCATTCATCTAGTAGTACCTTTCTTGTTGTTATGCATGCAAGTCTGGTGCTTGCGCTGCATAGGATTCTAAACAGGGGATGCCCCTTCGCAGGTAACGAAGGGACGTTCGAATGTCACCACATGGTTACACAGGAGCGCTCTGGGATAACTGTGCCAGGGCAGTCGCCATGCTTGGCGCCAGAGGCAATCGCGGGATCAACACGGCTTGCCAGGCGTGATAAAGATCAGGTTTACCCGCCCAGATATCGGCGCTCGGGCGGTTCTGCGGATCGAGTTCGTGGTACCAGCTGCCGCTTTCGCGGTCGATGAAATGGCTGTCGCAGAATTCCCAGAAAAGTCGGTACCAGCGTTCGTATTGCGCATCGCCTGTGCGTTTAAGCAGCGCGCTGGCGGCAGCGCTGGCTTCGCAATGGGTCCAGTGCAGGCGATGGCGAACCACGGCGCGATTATCCCAGTCGAGGGTGTAGACAATCCCGGGCGCCCCGTCGACATCCCAGCCGTGACGGCAGTTGTGGTCGAAGAGTTTTTGCGCGTCGCCGGCGAGCCAGCCTGGCGTGAGCATCCCGGCCTTAACCCGCGCCGCTTCGAGATGCAGCATCAACCGCGCCCATTCGAAACCGTGGCCTGGCGTGGTGCCGTAGGGGCGAAAACCATCGGCCGGGTTGTCGTGGTTGTATTCGCGCAAGGGTTGCCAGTCGCGGTCGAAATGCTCGACCACCAGGTAATCGTTGGCAGCGGCGTGACCGTGGATCACCCGCTCGACGATGCGCTGGGCGCGGACCAGCCAGCGGTTATCGTCGGTGACATCGGCCAGCGCGAGAAAGGCTTCGGTGGCGTGCATGTTGCTGTTGGCGCCGCGATAGCTTTCCTCTTCACTCCAGTCGCGGTTGAAGGATTCGCGCATCGCGCCCTCCTCCTCACTCCAGAAATGCGTGTCGATGATGTCGATCGCATCGTCGAGCAAAGCCTGCGCGCCGGGACGCTGAGCGACCACCGCAGAACTGGCGGCCAGCGCGACGAAGGCGTGCAGGTAAGCGGCTTTATCGGTGTTGTCGTCGCGATGCTCGGGAGCAGCGAACCAGCCGCCGTGTTCGGCGTCACGCAATGGGCCGCAGAGGGCGTTGACACCGTGATCCACCAGCTCGGCGAAACCCGGCAAGCCCTGGATGTGGGCCATGGCGAAGCTGTGGGTCATACGCGCGGTGTTCATGGTTTCGGCGTGGGCGTTGGCCGCAAGGCAGCCCTTTTCATCAAGATTGCCGAAACCTTCGGCAAGCTTCGAAGCCTTGGCAAACGCCAGCAGCCGCAGGCCTTCGGCGGCGAGCCATTGCTGATGCGCGGGGGCGTTCAGCCAACTGCTGAAAGCGGGTTGGAAGATGTCCATGGGGCTGCCTTTTTTTGTTGTTATGACTGGGAGCAGTCTAAACAACGGGCGGTGGCGGGCTTGTAACGAAGGGGGCGAGTTATGTCACCGGGTTGTGACATTGACCGAGATATTGGGGTGAGCGATTACTTGTGGCGAGGGGGCTTGCCCCCGTTGGACCGCGAAGCGGTCCCAAACAGTCACCACGGTTTACCTGGAAGAAATGTATTGGCAGATTTGCGACTGCTTCGCCCCGGCCGGGGGCAAGCCCCCTCGCCACAGGCTAATCAACACTACGCGGTAACTGCAACGTCACCCGCAACCCGCCTTCGCGCAAATTCTGCAGGCTGACCTCACCGCCATGGCTATGCGCAATATTTCGCGCAATCCCCAACCCTAACCCATACCCCTGCTGCTGTCCGGCCAGACGAAAGTGCGGCTCGAACACCTGCTCCATCCGCTGTTCCGGCACGCCAGGCCCTTCATCGTCCACATGCAGGATGAACGCACTCTGGTCGTCATCAATGTGCAAATGCGCTTTCTGCCCATACTTCAAGGCATTGTCGATCAGGTTGCCGATGCAACGCTTGAGCGCCAGCGGCTTCCCCGGATACGCCGCCAGCGCACGCCCTTGCTGAGTAACGCGACCATTGCCGTTGGGCGCCAGGTACGGCTCCACCAGACAATCAAGGACATGGTTGAGGTCCACCGGCTCGATGTTTTCGTGGATGTCGGTGTCTTTCACGCATTGCAGCGCGCCTTTGACCAGCAGCTCCAGCTCATCCAGATCACGGCCGAACTTGGCTTGCAGCGTTTCGTCTTCGAGCAGTTCAACGCGTAACCGCAAGCGGGTAATCGGCGTGCGCAAGTCATGGGAAATCGCGCTGAACAACTGACTGCGCTCGGTCAGGTAACGGCTGATGCGTTCGCGCATCGCATTGAAGGCGCGGCCGACTTCGACCACTTCACTGCCGCCACCCTCCGCCACTGGCTCGACTTCGGCGCCGAGGGACATGTCCCGTGCAGCCCGCGCCAAACGCTTGAGCGGCCGGCTCTGCCAGTGCACCAGCAGGCCAATAAACAACAGCAAGAAGCCGCTCGTGAGTACGATGAACCAGACTTGCTGCGCCGGCAGGCCTTGCTCTTCAAGACTGGTGTAGGGCTCGGGCAACAGCGAGGCGATGTACAGCCACTCGCCCGGCGCCATCTGGATTTGCGTGACCAATACTGGCGGGTTCACCGGTTCCAGGGTCAGCGCGTAGTGCGCCCAGGAGCGCGGCAATTCATCGAGTTTCAGGCCGCCGTTGAAGATCCGCAGGTCTTCAGGACTGACGAACGTCACCGAGATATCCGTGTCCTGGCCCAGGGACTGGCGCAGCACTTCATCCACCGCTTTGAGCACGGCTTCCTTGCGCGGGGTGATCGGCAGCACTTCCATGCCCAAGGGTTTGTCGTTGAGCGTCACCACAAAACGGGTGCCGCCCATGCTGCGCAACTGGTCGAGTACCAATGGCCGAAACGCTACCGGCAGCGAGCGGAAGTAACTGACGCTGGCGGTCATCGAATGAGCGAGGCTACGGGCGCTGGTGACCAGGCCTTCAAGTTGGGTGGCGCGCAATTGCGAGACCCAGATCACGCTCGACAACGTCTGGGCGAACAACACTGCCAACAGCGTCAGCAGCAACATCCGCCCGAGCAACGAACGCGGCACGGGAATCCGTGCGGCGAGTTTGCGGAAAAATTCAGTGGCCATTGCTGGCAACCACATTGGCGGCCAGTTGGTAGCCGCTGCCGCGCACGGTACGGATCAGCCGCGGCGGTTTTTCGGTGTCGCGCAGACGCTGGCGCAAACGGCTGACGGCCATATCGACGATGCGGTCGAGCGGCATCAAGTCACGACCACGGGTGGCGTTGCCGATGGTGTCGCGGTCGAGGATTTCCTGAGGGTGATCGAGGAACAGTTTCAGCAGCGCGAAATCCGCACCGGAGAGAATCACTTCTTCGCCGTCGATGTGGAACAGGCGATGGCTGACCATGTCCAGCCGCCAGTCATCGAAGGCCAGCACTTCACCACCGGAACGCTCCTGCCCGAACTGCGCACGACGCAACAGGGCTTTGATGCGCGCCTGCAATTCACGCGGGCTGAAGGGTTTGCCGAGGTAATCGTCGGCGCCCAGTTCCAGACCGATGACGCGGTCGGCTTCGTCGGAGCTGGCGGTAAGCATGATGATCGGCACCTGCGCCTGACGCGGGTGCTGGCGGATCCAGCGGCAGAGGCTGAAGCCGTCTTCGTCCGGCAGCATCACATCGAGGATCACCAGATCGCTCGGCGCCTCGTTCATCGCCTGACGAAAGCCTGCGCCGTCGGGCGTGGTACGAACCTGGAAACCGGCGCGGGTCAGGTAGGTGTCCAGCAACTCGCGTATCTCTTGATCGTCATCGACCAACAAAATCGACTTGTTGACTGAGCTCACGGGGCGGCGTCCTTGTTGTTTGAATTGGGCGGATTATGCCTGATCGTGCGTAAATTCGATCGTTCCCACGCTCTGCGTGGGAATGCCTCAAGGGACGCTCCGCGTCCAGTGACGCGGAGCGTCACGGGCTGCATTCCCACGCAGGAGCGTGGGAACGATCATTACTGTGCTTGCTCCAGCGCCACACCCGCGCCAACAAGGCCGGAATACGGCGCCGTCACCAGCCACACCGGGATGCCTTTGAAGTAATCGCTCATGCAGCCCTTGTCGGCAAAGCACCGGGCAAAGCCGCTTTCGATGAAGAAATCGGCGAACCGTGGAATCACCCCGCCGACGATGTACACACCGCCGCGCGCGCCTGTGGTCAGCACGTTGTTGCCGGCCACACGGCCCAGCCAGCAGCAGAACTGCTCAAGCACTTCCAGGGCAATCGGGTCACCGGCCAGGCCGGCCGCCGTGATCGACTCCGGGGTATCGAGCACCGGTTCATGTCCGTCCACCGCACAAATCGCCCGGTAAACCCGCGGCAAACCGCTGCCGCTCAAGGCCGTTTCAGCGCTGACATGGCCGATCTCATTGAAGATGTGCTGCCACAACTGTGTTTCCCGCGGGCTGCTCAGCGGCAAATCGACGTGACCTCCCTCCCCCGGCAACGCGGCAAACCGTCCTTCACCCAGATCCAGCAACGTGCCAACACCGAGGCCGGTCCCCGGACCGATCACCACCGCCGGCCGCAGCGGTTCCGGCGTGCCTTCACAGACCACGCGAAATTCGCCGGGCTGCAAACGGGTCATGCCCAGCGCCATCGCCGAGAAGTCGTTGACCAGCAACAGTTGATCCACCTGCAAGGCCTTGCAAAACCCCTTGCGGCTAAGTCGCCAGTGATTGTTGGTGAACTTGAATTCATCACCGCTCACCGGGCCGGCGACCGACAGGCACACCGAACCGATCGAACCCGGCGCCAGGCCAAGCCCGCTCAGGTAGAGGGCAATCGCCTCTTCCGGGCTGGCATGGTCGGCCGTTGCCAGCACCTGGACCGATTCCAGCTGCTGGTTTTTCCACAACGCGAAACGTGCGTTGGTGCCACCGATGTCACCGACCAAAGCCAGTTTCAATTAAGCGTCTCCAGGGCAGAAGTAAAGGCGCTGGCGCCCTGCTCTGCGGAGCTGAAGGCCATGCGCATGAAACCAAACAGTTCGCGACCGCTGCCGATGTTGTTGCCCAATAGGCCTTTGGCAGGTTCGCGCGCTGCGAATTCTTCGGCGTCCACCTTAAGCTCCAGAGTGCCTTTGACGCCATCGACGCGAATGATATCGCCCTCCTGCACCCGCGCCAAAGCGCCGCCCACATATGCTTCGGGACTGACGTGAATCGCCGCCGGGATTTTCCCCGACGCACCGGACATGCGTCCGTCGGTGACCAGCGCCACTTTGAAGCCGCGATCCTGCAGCACGCCGAGGAACGGCGTCATCTTGTGCAGCTCCGGCATGCCGTTGGAGCGTGGGCCCTGGAAGCGCATTACCGCGACGAAATCCTTCTCCAGCAAACCAGCCTTGAACGCATCGGCCAGATCCTGCTGATCCTGGAACACCATGGCCGGTGCTTCGACGACCTGGTTTTCCAACGCGACGGCGGACACTTTCATGACACCGCGGCCGAGGTTGCCTTCCATCACCCGCAAGCCGCCCTCTGGCGAGAACGCGCGAGCGACCGGACGCAGGATGGTTTCGTCGAGGCTTTCGATCGGGCCTTCGCGCCAGACCAGTTCGCCGTTATCGAGGAACGGTTCCACGGTGTAGCGGCTCAGGCCGTGGCCGAGCACGGTGTTGACATTTTCGTGGAGCAGGCCGGCTTCCAGCAGTTCGCGGATCAGGAACGACATGCCGCCCGCCGCCTGGAAGTGGTTGATGTCGGCTTTGCCGTTCGGGTAGACGTGGCTCAGGGTCGGCACCACCTCGGAGAGGTCGGCCATGTCCTGCCAGGTCAGTTGAATGCCCGCCGCCATGGCGATCGCCGGCATGTGCAGCGTGTGGTTGGTCGAGCCGCCAGTGGCGTGCAGGGCCACGATGGAGTTGACCAGTGAACGTTCGTCGACGATTTCGCCGATCGGCATGAAGTCGCCGTTCTGCTTGGTCAGGCGCGTGACTTGATGCGCCGCTTCACGGGTCAGGGCATCGCGCAACGGGGTGTTCGGGTTGACGAAAGAGGCGCCCGGCAAGTGCAGGCCCATGACTTCCATCAGCAATTGATTGGTGTTGGCGGTGCCGTAAAAGGTGCAGGTACCGGGGCTGTGGTAGGACTTCATCTCCGATTCCAGCAGCTCCTCGCGGCTGGCCTTGCCTTCGGCATAACGCTGGCGCACATCGGCTTTCTGCTTGTTGGAAATGCCCGAGACCATCGGCCCGCCCGGCACGAAAATCGTTGGCAGATGACCGAAACGCAGCGCGCCCATCATCAAACCCGGGACGATCTTGTCGCAGATGCCGAGCATCAGCGCGCCGTCGAACATGTTGTGGGACAGCGCCACGGCGGTCGACAGCGCAATCACTTCACGGCTCGGCAGGCTCAGTTCCATGCCCGGCTCGCCTTGGGTCACGCCATCGCACATCGCAGGGGTGCCGCCGGCGAACTGGCCGACGGAGCCGATTTCGCGCAGGGCCTTTTTGATCTGTTCAGGAAAGACTTCGTACGGCTGGTGCGCCGAGAGCATGTCGTTGTAGGACGAAACAATCGCAATGTTCGCGGAGTTCATCATCCGCAGACTGTTCTTGTCGTCGGTGCCGCAACCGGCCACGCCATGGGCGAAGTTGGCGCATTGCAGCTTGCCGCGCATGGGACCGTCGCTGGCAGCACCACGAATCAGTGCAAGGTAAGCCTCACGCGTGGCGCGGCTACGGGCGATAAGCCGTTCGGTGACCTCAAGGACGCGGGGATGCATGTTTAGAACTCCAGGCTAACGGATGTGGCGACCTGATTGTCTATGCTGAGCAAGAGCCGTTGTCGATGGGATGACAGGCGGTTTTCTTGATCGGTCGGACCAGTTGATTCAGGTCACTCGTTGTAGATTGAACAAAATATTGCCATTAAAAAGGCTTGTTTTCTATTTTTATGCGAATAATCTTGTAATTCCAACAACAAAACGACGGCGGCCCTGTTAAATGACTCTTCGAATCGCAATCAATGGTTTTGGCCGAATTGGCCGTAACGTCCTGCGCGCACTGTATACCCAAGGGTATCGCCAGGATCTGCAGATTGTTGCCATCAATGACCTGGGCGACAGCGAGATGAACGCTCATCTGCTCAAGTACGACACTGTTCACGGCACGTTCGATGCCGATGTCCAGCATGATCGGGAAAGCCTGACCGTCAACGGTGACCGTATCTCTGTCAGCGCCATTCGCAACCCGGCCGAGCTGCCGTGGGCTGCCGAGCAGATCGACGTTGTATTCGAATGCACCGGTTTGTTCACCGATCGCGCCAAAGCCGCCGCGCATATTACGGCCGGTGCACGCAAAGTGATCATCTCCGCCCCGGCCAAAGGTGCCGACGCCACGGTGGTGTATGGCGTTAACCACGACATTCTGCGCCAATCGCACCAGATCATTTCCAATGCTTCGTGCACCACCAACTGCCTGGCCCCGGTGGCCCAAGTGTTGCACCGCGAGCTGGGTATCGAAAGCGGCCTGATGACCACTATTCACGCCTACACCAACGATCAGCACCTGACCGACGTCTATCATGTCGACCCGTATCGTGCGCGTTCGGCCACCCAGAACATGATCCCGAGCAAAACCGGCGCGGCTGAAGCCGTCGGTCTGGTGCTGCCGGAACTGGCGGGCAAACTGACCGGCATGTCGGTACGCGTGCCGGTAATCAACGTGTCACTGGTGGACCTGACCGTGCAACTCAAGCGCGAAGCGTCGGCCGATGAAGTGAACGCGCTGCTGAAAGAAGCCAGCCAGCACTCGAAGATTCTCGGTTACAACACCCTGCCGCTGGTCTCCAGCGACTTCAACCACAACCCGCTGTCGTCGATCTTTGACGCCAACCACACCAAGTCCAGCGGCAAGCTGCTCAAGGTGCTGGCCTGGTATGACAACGAATGGGGCTTCTCCAACCGCATGCTCGATAACTGCCTGGCGCTGTGCAACGCCGAGTAAGCGAAGCTACGAGCAGGAGCAGCACCGATGATCGGTATCAGCTTTACGCAAAAGACCATGGCAGCGCGCAAGCGTATTGCCTTGGTCGCCCATGACCACTGCAAGGTGTTTTTGCTGGACTGGGCCGAGCGACAGAAAGACCGGCTCGCACAGCATGAACTGGTCGCCACCGGCACCACCGGGTTGTTGTTGCAACAACGCCTGGATTTGCCTGTGGAGAGCATGATCAGCGGCCCATTGGGCGGCGACCAGCAACTCGGTGCGCGAATCGCCGAGCAGCGGGTCGACATGCTGGTGTTCTTCTGGGACCCGTTCGAACCACAACCGCACGACCCGGATATCAAGGCATTGCTGCGAGTCGCGGCGGTGTGGAACATTCCGGTGGCGTGTAATGAATGCAGCGCCGACTACCTGCTCAGCAGTCCCTTGATGGAGCAGGCTCACCCACACCGCATCCCGGATTACGCGACCTACCTGTCGGGACGGAGCTAAGACAGGCCGGCGGTCTATCGCCAGGTTTTAACCTCGGGGAATCGCTCGCCGCGCAGGCGTTCAAAATGAGCCTGCGCGTGCTCTTCAGGCCTCGGCTCCCAGTTTTTGATGCCGGGCGTGTGTGTCTCCCTCAGGCGCTCGACAACCAAAAAATGCAGCTGCTCCGGCGTCTGCCATCCCCACCGCTGTGCCAGGTCGAGTTGTGCTATCAGCCAGGCTCTCGGCGACAGCGCTTCCGGCAATCGGGCAAGGTCCTCACTGTGCTCGGCCAACAGGTACTGACCCACATTAACCAACAGAATCGCCCGTTCCTGGTTGACCGGTGCCGGGGTCGCCAGCCATTGCGCAGCGTCGGGGACCGGGTATTCGCCCGACGCCGGATTGTCTACGGTCGCCCATTGCTCGCCCTGCCAGAAACAGGCACTGATGACCGGCCCCAGGTATTCGGGATACGCCGACTCGGGAAGATGGGCCAACGCTCGCGCCAACACCCGATTATCGTGAAAACGGTACAACGCCTGCTGCGGTCGTTTCCCGATCAACAGGCGTTCGCGCCAATGTTTCACCAGTATGGCGATCGAGTGATTTTCGATGCTCGCCAGCCATCCCCAATCCCGCGTCTGACCTTCGAGCAACTCATTGAGCGATGACGGATTCAGACTATCGATGGAAAAAATAAACGGGCCGCCCACGGACAGCGCGGCAACGGCGGTTTCCCTGTAGACGCTGCGATAGTGTTCATGTGTCAGCTGGTGCAACAAAGCTTGATGGATCCCCGGCACCGCCGTGGAGTCAAGAATCAAACACAGATGACGGCCACGTTGTGATTGCTCGGCCATCCACTGAACAGGCAGGTTGTTCATGCGCTGATTCCTTCGGTTGAACAAACGCCCTCTCGACAGGCCTCGCAGATCGGGCAGAAGTCTGCCGATTGCTCGCCAGCCAATGTCATCAGCACCCTTTGGACAAAGGCGATGACCGGGGCTCGCTCGATCGGGGTCGTCAAAGCCTGCGTTGCCCCCGGTACCAGCGGCGCCACCAGCGTCCCCCGTGCGGGGCTGCCCCCCACCTCGATTGCACAACTGCTGAAAATGCCACTTGAATCGATCACAAGATGCTGATCGCCAGCACACAAGGTCATGTTATGGCCTGCGTCGAGCACCAGCTTCACACCGGCCTTGAAATGAATTTCCTGACCCGCCTCTGCAACCAGCACCTCGCCTACATAGGTATGGCTGCTTTGTCCGACGTGCAGATGATCATTGGCCATCAGTCGGGTTTTACGGTCGCCTGTCGTCGTGCGATGTTCCTCGGTCTCGAACACACTGGTGCTGGTGCCCTTGATGGTTTCCCGGCGCTCGCGACCGACTTCCAGCCGACTGTCGTTTTCAATTTTTTGCTCCATATCACGTTGCGCCCGAAGGTAGATCAACTCTTGCCCCGCGCGATCTTCGACATGCAATTCATTGAACCCCGTGCTCTTGCTCGAACTGCGGCTACGAAAGACGCTTCGGGTCTTGTTCTGCGGCAGTGGATAGGGCACCGGGTTGGTACGGTGAGGCAAACAACCGGAAATTACTGGCCGATCTGGGTCGCCATCCATAAAGGTGACCAACACTTCCATGCCGACACGGGGAATACTGACCACGCCGTAGCCGTCGCCAGCCAAAGCCGTCGAGACTCTTAACCAGCAACTGCTTTTGTCGGTTTGCGGGTCGGTACGGTCCCAGTAAAAACAAACTTTGACCCGACCGTATTCATCACAGTGAATCTCCTCTCCTGCCGGCCCGGTGACTTTGGCGGTCTGACTGCCGGAAATGGTCGGCTTGGGGTGTTTTTTCGGCGGTCGATACGGTGAATCCCAAGGTGTCGCGGCGAAGGTGTTGCGATAGCCTTGAAAATCCGCGGTATGGATCTGGCTGGGCATTGCCTCTTCCAGCACTTGCAATTGCAGGCCTTCATGCGTCACCTCGGTCAGGAGCCAGAGGTCATTCCATTGCGCACGATGATGATCCGTCATGTCGAGGTAATGGCCGCTGTGCAAGTTGCCGAGGTCGCTGGCGCCTTCCGCCAGGCGGTAATCGCTGCGATGTTGCTCCAATTGGCGCGCAGCCAGTCGCTTGCCCTCATCACCGGTTTTGAAACGCCCCGGCGCCCGGTAATCCTCCAGCGGCGGAACGACCGGGCTTTCGCTCTTCTGTTCGAGAAGCCGGTTCGGCTTTTCGAAGTCATAGTCACGAATCGCCACTTGGCTGGGACGCGTGGCGAAACGCACGCCGAACGTATCGATCACCGGGTGATCGGCGACCTGACCATTTTTTTGTCGAAAAATGGACGGGGCCAACCGCCGAAAGCAGGTCTGATCATCCCCAAACACTAATAGGTGCCCGTGTGGGCTGTGCTGAAAATGGTAGTGAATGCCCGACTCTTCACAGAGCCGCTGGATAAAACCCAGGTCGGATTCATTGAACTGAACACAGTATTCACGGGGCAGATAGACGCTTGGACCCAACTGAAACGTGAACGCATCGCCGAGCATGCCGTGCTTGTTTAGGACTTCGGTAATGATCTGTTCGACGCTGCGTTGCTGAAAAATTCGCTGGTCGCTGCACAGCGCGAGATACGCCAGTTGAGGCACTAACGTCAGTTCATAGCGCGTCAGTCGTTTACCGGTCTCGCGCTGCGCAAAATTATGAATCAGCCCGTGCAAGCCCTCGCCGGGAGGACCAAAGCCAAGGAATGCAGGCTTGTGCAGTGGCGTCTCGAGGTCGAGGTTTGACCGCTCACTGACCAGCTCCAGCGTCACCTCATAGGGCTGGCTGATCGATTCACTGGCCTTGAAGGCCAAGACCTGAAAGTGATGCTGCATGCCGCTGATATCAAAGTAGAAGCGCGGTTTGGAGATTGAGTCATGCATCGGATAGTCCTTTAAATGCAGGTTGGCCACGCTCAGCAGATCGAATCGATATCCAGCGGCTCGCGAGCCAGCCGAAATCCATCGTCCGGTTGCCTTGGAATCATTGCGTACTGCACCGAGCTGCGGTTTTCAGCGTGTTTTGCCCAACGCTCCACGCTACCGGTGAACTCTGGCAACTGGGCGGCACTGCCGTACACATCCACCAGGGTCAGGCGGCGATAGCGCACGGTTTGCAGGCGTTCGCGGGTTCTCAGCAAGCGATCCTGCTCCCTGTGGAGGGCACTCATCGCAGCACTTTCATTCTTCGTCGCACCACGCGGCCCCTCGTTATGGCGCACCTTGCGGGCATACTCGTAAAGTTTTTCATTGAGTGTTGCCAAGGCATCTTCGACGACGCGGAACTCGCGTTCGGTGACCACGGACGAGGCGTTCTCCAGGGTTTGCTGCCAGCGCCGCAAAGTCGCCCAGGCGCAAGGGATGTAGCTGGCGATCATCATATGGTCGGTGTAGTTGATCAGTTGCGCGAGCAGGCCATCGCGGGCGGGCATATCACCCCGCCGGATCTTTTCCAGCATGACGGTACAGGCGGCGCCTTCGATGGATTCACAATCCGGATCCCACAAAATCGCCGACCACTCGCGTTCATCAAAGCGCACGGGCATGAAGTGCTGCTGTTGCCCGTGATGCTGATAGGGATCACCGCCGATGCGCACCAGACCGGCACCGAACACCAACATGCCATAAGGTCCGGAAAGGACGATCGTCGCCAGGCCCGGGACCCAGACCTTCCAGTTGGCGTCCATCCACGGCGCCGGTACGCCGGGCACCGGATCGTTATTGTTGACCATGCGGTGATGGACGAGGTCGGTGGCGCCTTCGACGAAGGTTGAGTCGCCGGCACGTGGGGCGCCGTAGGTGTAGAGGAGGATGTTGTATTTAACGCCTGCACGTCGACGGAGCGCTTCTGCCAACAACAAGGCGATGGCGCCGCCCAGGCTGTGGCCGCAGATAATGATTTTTTGCCCCGAGTGAAATTTATCCAGATAACGCAAGACGAACGCTTTCATCGCTCGAAACGCGTTGTAAAAGCCTTGATGGACGCTCCCGACACCTTCTTCGAACGGAACTTGCAGCGCGTCCACATCACGCAACGCGTCTTTCAGACTGGCCGTTCCACGCACCGAAATCAGCACGACTTCGTCGTGATGACAGATAAACGCCTGGGTATCGCCGCCATTCACCTGATCATCAAAAAAATGCTGGTTCTCGGGGTGTTCCTGGTCTTTACCTTTGTCCGGATGGTTTTGCTCATAGAGCGTCGGATCGAATGGCAGAATCTCCAGCCGCTTTGAATACGGCACATCCTCGTACAGCGGGTAAAACCTTTGCGACTGGGTCCTATCGACTCGCCAATTCTCCTGGTAACCGGCCAACGCCTCGCCAAACCAATTGCCAATGCTCGGGTCCAGCATAAAGTGCACCTTGTCCAGCGGCTTTTCGCGCGGGTATTGAGCGAAATCGGTGTAACTCAAGGTCGCCATCAACGCCAGTTGATAGAGGTTCAAGGCACAGAATTTGTCGTCGGTGGAGAGCATGGGCCGCAAGGCGCGCATGGGCCGCACTTCCAGCACGTTGTGTTTGTTGGGGCTCAGGACAATTCCAAATGAATGCTCGGGGCCGAAACCCAACTCGCCCATGCCCCGCAGCAATACGCTTTGCGGTTCGTAGGAGCGCCCGACCTCCGGTGGCAAATGCGCCCCATCGCGGACCAGGTCCCGCACCTCGACCTGGACGAAGATATCGGCCTCCTTAATCGCCGGGTTATATTCGCGACGAAATCCGTCTTCGTGGAAGAAGCGGGTTTGTTCGGCGCGGAACTGGAGCTCGGTGATGGGGAGAGGGTAGTACTCGCGGTTTATCAAGCGTTGATATGGTTTTTCGAGTCCGTTGTATTGCTTATCCATCCTGAGTACGACAGGCCCACGGTAATGGTTCTGCACTTTGGCAAACCCTTCACCATCCAAACGCCCTGTGTATTCCTGACCGACGCTGTCCATCACGGTGTAATGCAGACCGCCATAAGATTTGCCATCACCCTGCTCGTCCACTAATCGAAAACTCGTCCAATGCCCACGCAACGGGCAGGCCAGTAACTTGTTGCTGAAGCAAAGGTTGTCACGCTCCTGAAGTGCCATGCCTGATTTTCCTTATTCAGTACAGTTGGGGTAGACGGTACATTCGCGACCATCGGACATTTTGAAAGACTTGAAATCAGTGGTGTTACCGCGGCAAAAAGCGTCTTGATCCTCAAGACTTTCGCCCAGGCAACGTTTCCAACCCTGCGGAAAACGGATCCAGGCATCTCGTCCAAAAGGCCGTTCCTCAGCCGCCATCCCGAACACCATCCTCACGGTCCGGCCCGGCAACTGATCACGCTGCAACACCCCGCCCGCCATGCGTTTCATCATCTGTCCGTTCGCATCGACGGCCCGGCAGTGCAGGATTTTTATGATCGCCCGCTCGGGTCCCACCGTGCGAAACAACCACTGGCATTGCCCTTGAAACGCCTGAACGCCAGTGGCTGGAAAATCTGGACGGTCATCTGCAAGTTCGTCGTAAAAGGACAGGCTGGCAAAGTCGCCCCCTATGTCAGACCAACGCGCTCCCCACTTCGCGTCGAGATTCAATCTCAAGCTACTCAACACCAACGGGCAACCACCTGGGCGAGTCGTCAGCGGAACCTGAAACTCCGCCGTGCGCGCAATGCTTTGGTATTCGCTGGTGAAAAACTTGCGATTCGGCGCCACTTCACCGCGCTGGCGCGGCGGGGCTTCACAGGTTTCTCCGGTGGCCGGCTCGTAATAGGCGTCGACCTTGACCCTGAAATCCGCCGGCACGTCTGCCTGCAACGTGAAGCTTTCTGCCGGCGCAAAAACACAACCGCCAGCGGCAAGCGCCAATGCAATGATTGCCAGTGCGCGGGCAAAATGCCGGCTCGCGAAACACAACGAAGGAGCGTTGTCGAGAATTGGCGTTTCCCATTCCTGGAGTGCCGTCACTTGATGTCCCTGTCAAAAACCACGCTAAAAAAACGAAGTATCAACAGGGGTATAGCAGTCATCCAGAACTGTCTGAGGGGCCAGGAAACGTTTGGGATCGTGCCTACGCCAGTCTCTGAAATATCTGACATTTGCAGCCAAGCAATGGCTGGGAGCTGCGCAATTTTCCACAAAGCGGGCAGCTCACTATCAGCTTTTGCGCTCTGAACGAATGACGGCTTGGAAACCAGTGCTTGACCACTGATACAGATGATAAGCATTATCATTCGCTCGAAATGGATCAGGTCCTCCCGTGAGTCAATCTCGCTTCAATCACGTCTTCATCGCTCAGCGAGTCTCTCTGCTGCGCACATTGGAGCGGATGGTCAACAATCACAGCACCGCCGAAGACCTCCTGCAGGAGACCTACCTGCGAGTGACCCGGGCGCTCAGCGAGCGGGCCATCGATCACCTTGAACCCTTCGTTTTCCAGACCGCCCGCAACCTGGCGCTGGACCATTTGCGTGCGCGGCGTATTCAGTCCCGCACGATGCTCGAAGACGTGCCGCTGGACGTTGTGGAAAGCGTCGCCGCCCCCGCCAGCAGTGCCGAGGACGCCGCCCATGCCGAACAATTGCTTGAGCGCTTGAACGTGAGCCTCAATGAACTCAGCGCCCGTCAGCAGCAGATTTTCATCCTCAGCCGTCTGCACGGGCACAGCTATCTGGAAATCGCCGAGAAGCTCGGCGTGTCGTTGAGCACGGTGCAAAAGGAGCTGAAATTGATCATGGCGATCTGCATCGGCGTGGCCGAGCGGTTAAACGGCGACTGAATCTGTAGGTTGATTCTCTATGTGTGAGGATGACCTGCACTGGTTATCGGGCTTTGCTACCCTTGCCCCACTTTCAAGCTTCATTAAAAAAACAGCGGTGCCAAGACACTGCCGAGGAAACACCGTGACGGACACGCTTCCAGTGCCTCCCCCCGCCCCTCCGGCGCGGGCCCCCGCAAGCGCGATGGACCAGGCCCTGGACTGGCTGATCGTGCTGGACAGTCCGAGCGAGGAACAAACCCGACAGTTCCACGATTGGCTGGCCGCCGATCCGTTGAATGCCGAGGCGTTCGCCAAGGCTCAGGCGATCTGGGAAGGCCCGCAGGTCGGGCAATGCGCGCAAAGCCTGGCCGCCCGGCCGCCGAAAGTGACCGCCCTGTCGCGCCTGCGACCGCACTGGAAACCCTTGGCCACCGCCGCCGTGCTGATCCTCGGTTTGTTCAGCTTCAGCAATCTGCCGATTCGCCTGCAGGCCGATCACCTGACCGTGGTCGGTGAACGCCAGCGGCTGCAACTGGAGGATGGCTCGAAGGTCCTGCTCAATACCAACTCAGCCTTCTCCAGCACCATCAACGATCAACAGCGCGTTGCCCGTTTGTATCAGGGCGAGGCGTTTTTCGAGGTCGCGGCCGACCGCGGCCAGCCGCTGGAAATCGACGCCGGGCCGGTCAAGGCCAGCGTACGGGACACCGCGTTTGCGGTGCGCTATCTGGACGGCGTGGCACAGGTTCGGGTGCAGCGTGGGGATGTCGACTTGCGAGCGACCCGCGACGACGCGCGAATTCGATTGTCCGCCGGACAAAGCATCCGCATCGGTCCCAACGGTTTCGATCGCCCCGCCAGACTCGATGCCGCGACCGACCTGGCATGGGTCCAGGGCCGACTGGTGTTCGAAAACTGCCCGCTGAGCCAGGTGCTGGCGGAGCTGCGTCGTTACTATCCCGGCTGGATCATCAACAACAACGAGCAGTTGGCCGACATCGCCGTCACCGGCAATTACCGCCTCGACCAGCCGTTGGACGTGGTCCGTTCGCTGGCCCAGATCACCTCGGCGCGGCTCCAGGAATTTCCGGCGCTGGTGATTTTGAACTAAATGAGAATTATTTTTACTCGATAGCCAACTTCCGTACGTCTCGTTATAGCCAATGCAATTGATTCGCATCTTCAGATGCCGATCAGCACCTATAAAGATTCGTGCGACACGGAGCGCTATCGATGTCCTCTCGCCTCACCCGCCAACCTTCGTCACCTTCTCGCGTGCTGTCGCTGCTGACTGCCGCCATCCTGATGGCCGGCAGCGCGCAGCTCTACGCCGCCACCGCGGCAGAGCAACCGACCCGCAACATGGGCGATTACGCGTTCGCCATCCCTCAGCAGTCGCTGGTCTCGGCACTCAATGCCTTTACCGCCGTGACCGGTTGGCAGGTCGGCTTGCCGGCAGAACTGGCTGAGGGCGTGGCCTCGCCGGGCGTACGGGGTTCGCTACCACCAGAGAAAGCCCTCGATCGCCTGTTGGTGGGGACCAACCTGAGCTATCGCAAACTGGGCACCAATAACATCGTGCTGGAGAAGCGCAGCAACGGTAGCGCGCTCAACCTGGACCAGGTGACCATCAGCGCCACGCGCCAGGAACAAAGCATCGCCAGCGTGCCGAGCACCGTCACCGTTCACACCCGTGAAGAGCTGGACCGCAACAACGTCAATACCATCAAGGATCTGGTGCGCTACGAACCGGGCGTCTCGGTGGGCGGTGCCGGGACCCGCGGCGGAATCAGCGGCTACAACATTCGCGGCATCGACGGCGACCGGATCCTGACCCAGATCGACGGCGTCGAGATTCCAAACGGCTTCTTCAACGGCCCGTATGCCAAAACCCAGCGTAACTATGTCGACCCGGAAATCATCAAGCGCGTCGAAATTCTGCGCGGCCCGGCCTCGGTGCTCTACGGCAGCAACGCCATCGGCGGCGCCGTCAGCTATTTCACCCTCGACGCGGACGACATCATCAAGCCCGGCCAGGACGTCGGTGCTCGCCTGAAGACCGGGTACAGCTCCGCCGACGAGAGCTGGCTGAAGTCCGCCACCGTCGCCGGCCGCGCCGATCAGTTCGATGGCTTGCTGCACTACAGCCAGCGCGACGGTCACGAAACCGATTCCTTTGGCAGCAACAACGGCACCGGTCTGGACCGTACCGCGGCCAACCCGGAAGACGTACGAGCCACCAACGTATTGGCCAAGATCGGCTGGAACTACAACGAAGATTCACGCCTTGGACTGACCTACGAGAAGTACAAGGACGATCGCGACTCCGATCAGAAAAGCGCTTATGGCGGCCCGTACTTCAACGGCCAGCCGACGATCCCGAACAGCATGCTGCCCGGCGGCATGTACCAGTGGCGCACCGGCAACGACACCATTACCCGTGAGCGCTTCGGCCTGGAACACAGCTTCGCACTCGACAGCCTGCTGGCAGACAACGTCAAGTGGAGCCTGAACCACCAGATCGCCAAAACCGATCAAAGCACCGAAGAATTCTATTACCCGATCACCCGTCGAGTGCTGCGCACCCGCAACACGCTTTACGAAGAGAAACAGTGGGTCTTCGATGCCCAACTGGATAAAGCCTTCAACATCGCTGACACCGGGCACTTGCTGACTTACGGCACCACGATCAAGCAACAGAAAGTCACCGGCTCGCGCAGCGGCGACGGCAAGTGCCTGGCGGTCGGTCGCGGCTGTACGGCCGTCGGCGCGACCAGCGCGGCCGATGTGCTGAAGAAATCCAGCGACTTCCCCGACCCGACCATCAATACCTACAGCCTGTTCGCCCAGGACGAGATCAGCTGGAACAAGTGGACCTTCCTGCTAGGCCTGCGCTACGACTACACCCAGCTCAAGCCGCACATCACCCAGGAATTCCTCAATACCGTGGCCGCCGACGGTCGCGGAACCGTCAGCGATGAGAACAAAACCTGGAACAAGGTTTCACCCAAGTTCGGCCTGACTTACGCCCTGACCGATCAGTACACCTGGTATGGCCAGTACGCTGAAGGTTTCCGCACGCCAACCGCCAAGGCGTTGTACGGGCGCTTCGAGAACACCACCACCGGCTATAGCGTGGCGCCGAACCCGGACCTGGAACCGGAAAAAAGCAAAAGCTACGAAACCGGTCTGCGCGGCAACTTCGAGTCCGGCTCGTTCGATGTCGCGGTGTTCTACAACAAGTACCGCGACTTCATTAACGAAGACGCTGTCACGCCCGGTTACAGCGAGCTGACCTTCCAGAGCAACAACATCAAACACGCGACCATCAAGGGCGCAGAGATCAAGGGCCGCCTGAACCTCGACGCGCTCGGCGCACCGCAAGGTCTCTACACCCAGGGCTCGGTGGCCTACGCCTACGGCCGCAACAACGACACCGGCGAGCCGATCAACAGCGTCAACCCGCTGACCGGTGTGTTCGGTCTCGGTTACGACCAGGACAACTATGGTGGTTTGCTCAGCTGGACACTGGTGAAGAAAAAGGATCGCGTCGACGACAGCAACTTCAAATCGCCGGACGGTGTGAGCAGCCAGTTCAAGTCGCCGGGCTTCGGCGTGCTCGATCTGACCGGTTTCTACAAGGTCACCGACGATGTCACCGTCAGCGCTGGCGTCTACAACCTGACCGACAAAAAGTACTGGCTGTGGGATGACGTGCGCGGTTACGACAGCGTCGGCGAAGCGGCAGTGCTGAGCCCGGCCAACCTCGATCGCCTGACCCAACCGGGTCGCAACTTCGCGGTCAATCTGGTCTGGGATATCTGACCCTGCCACCTCACTTCGCCGCTTTCACAGAAGTGGCGCAGTGAGTTTTTTTACTGTCACGCACCTTGTTGTTCGTCTCGTTACCAAGCGCCTCTTTTCTCAAGGACTTCTCATGACCACTCAGGACACTGCTCAACGCCCTGCTCAGCGTTCGCAACGTTTGAACCAGATCACCCACGAGCCTCACACCAGGCTCGATGCCTTGGTCAAAGCCCACGCACCGTTTGAAACCCAGGCCAACTTCGCCCGTTTCGTGGTGGCTCAGTATTTGTTTCAGTCGGAACTGGTGTCGCTGTACAACAATGCCGAATTGACCGCCATCGTCCCGGACCTGCCTGCTCGCTGCCGTGCTGAAGCGGCCAAGGCTGACCTGACGGATCTGGAAACCGAAGTGCCGGCCCCCGTCGCCGGGGCGGTGAAGAATCCAGCCAAAGCCGAGGCGCTGGGTTGGCTGTTCGTGTCGGAAGGTTCGAAGCTTGGTGCGGCGTTCCTGATCAAGCGTGCGGTGGGTCTTGGCTTGAGCGAAACCTTTGGCGCCCGCCATCTCGGTGAACCGGCCGGTGGTCGTGCTGAAGGCTGGAAGAGTTTCGTTAAAACCCTCGACGGGCTGGAACTCAGCGCACAAGAGGAAGCCGAGCTGGATAAAGGCGCAATCGACGCGTTCAACCGCTTCACGGTGTTGCTCGAGCAGGCCTACACCCCAGAACTCGCCTGAAGAAACACATCCCCCCTGTAGGAGTGAGTCTGCTCGCGATGACGGAGTGTCAGTCGACATCATTGCCGCCTGACCCACCGCTATCGCGAGCAGGCTCACTCCTACAAGGGACCGAGTGTGCCTGCACGATCCCGATCAAGCTTTAGTCGCGCAACTTGAGTCCAATGCCTCACCTTTCCTCCTCAAAACTCGCCCGAATCCTCTTTGGCCTGCTCGCCTACATCAGCCTGGCCATCGGCCTGATCGCCATTGTCATACCCGGCCTGCCGACCACCGAGTTCATCCTGCTGGCCGCCTGGGCCGCGACCAAAAGCTCGCCGCGCCTGAGTGCCTGGCTGGAAAACCATCGGCTGTTCGGTTCCATCCTGCGCAACTGGCGCAACGGCAAAATCATCGCCCGCCGCGCCAAGGTCAGTGCCACCGTGAGCATGCTGCTGTGCGCCGGGTTGATGCTGGTGATGCTCGAACCTGGCTGGCCGATCTTTCTGGCGATTGCCGGCATGAGCCTGGGCAATCTGTGGATCTGGTCGCGGCCGGAATCATTGCCGACAATTTCCTGAATTCCTGCGCTTTTCAGGGCTTTTTCCTGCGCAAACGTTCACCTGCTACCGTTCGTCGGCTTAGCGTTCATGCAACCTCTGCCCACGCCGATGAGCATTAAATGGCGCTGAATGGACTTGGCGAATTGGGTCGACCCCGACTCACAGCCAACACCTCATCCATTCGCGAGCTCGTCCTATGTTCGACTCTCTGTCCATCCGCCTGAAAATCGTCTTGCTGTCCGGTCTGTGCCTGCTGGGCGTGGTCGTCCTGATCGTCGGCATGAACATCTACCAGACCGATCAAAATGATGAACTGGTCAGCGCCTCCAGCAGCAAGATGCTCACCGCCAGCGTGCAGAACCTGCTCCAGGCCAAGGCCGCCGAGCAAGCGGTGCGGGTGCAGAAGACCTTCGGTGAAAGCCTGCTGGTGGTGACCGCCCTGGCCGATCAGATCAAGGACCTGCGCAACATGGCGAGCACGCGCTCCCTTGACGCCGGTGCCCTGCGTGAAGAGTTGAATCAGAGCCTGAAAACCGCCTTCGAACGCAACAGCAAAGTGCTCGGCATCTGGCTGGCATTCGAACCCAATGGCCTCGACGGCAAGGACAGCGAGTTCGCCAACGATGCCGCTCGCCAGTCCAACGAAGCCGGTCGTTTTGCCAGCTACTGGAGCCGTGCCGGCGGTGTCGGGATCAACACGATCATGGTCGAAGACGACATGACCAAAACCACCTTGAGCCTCAGCGGCACGCCCTATAACAGCTGGTACACCTGCCCTCGCGACAGCAAGCGCACCTGCCTGCTCGACCCGTATGCCGACACTGTCGCCGGCAAGGAAATGCTGATGACCACCATTTCCGTACCGCTGCTGGTGGATGGCAAGTCCATCGGCGTGGTCGGTGTAGACATCGCCCTCGACGCGCTGCAAGCGGCGGCTGTCGACTCCCAACGCGATCTGTTCAACAGCGCCGGACACATGCTGATCGTCTCCGGCAGCGGCGTACTCGCCGGTTACAGCGTGGACGCGAGCAAGGTCGGCAAAAGCATCGGCGACACTCTGGGCGCAGACGGCAAGGACGTCCTGCAACTGCTCAGCGCCGGCACACCGAAGATTCTCGAACAGGGCGACCTGATCCGCGCGGTGTACCCGGTCAGTCCGATTGCCGATTCCAAAGCCTGGGGCGTGGTGATCGACCTGCCAAAACAGGTGCTGCTGGCCGACTCGGTCAAGTTACAAACCGTTCTCGATGACGCCCAGCAAAGCGGCACGATCAAAGCCGTTTTGGTGGCAGTGATTGCCGGCCTGGTCGGACTGTTGCTGATCTGGCTCACGGCGTCCGGCGTGACCCGGCCGATCAACAGCGTGGCCGAAATGCTCAAGGCGATTGCCAGCGGCGACGGCGACCTGACGCAGCGTCTGCACTACGGCAAGAAGGACGAACTCGGCGAACTGGTGAGCTGGTTCAACCGCTTCCTCGACAAGCTGCAACCGACCATCGCGCAGATCAAACAAAGCATCACCGATGCGCGCGGCACCGCCGACCAGTCTTCGGAAATCGCCCGTCAGACCAGCGAAGGCATGCAAGTGCAGTTCCGCGAAATCGACCAGGTCGCCACCGCGTCCAACGAAATGAGCGCCACCGCCCACGACGTCGCCAACAGTGCCTCGAACGCGGCTAACGCGGCCAAGGGTGCCGACCAGTCGGCCCGCGACGGCATGCAGATCATCGAACGCAGCACCCGCGACATCAATCAATTGGCCGACGAAGTCAGCAAGGCCGTGACCGAAGTCGAAGCATTGGCGGTCAACAGCGAGCAGATCGGCTCGGTGCTGGAAGTGATCCGCAGCATCGCCGAACAAACCAACCTGCTGGCGCTCAACGCGGCGATTGAAGCGGCGCGTGCCGGCGAAAGCGGTCGCGGGTTTGCGGTGGTCGCCGATGAAGTGCGCAACCTGGCCAAACGCACCCAGGATTCGGTGGAAGAAATCCGCATCGTGATCGAGCGCATCCAGACCGGCACTCGCGGCGTGGTGGCCACGATGCATTCGAGCCAGACCCAGGCCCACAGCAACGCCGGGCAGATCCAGCAAGCGGTGCAGGCCTTGAGCAAAATCAGCGACGCAGTGACGGTCATCAGCGACATGAACCTGCAAATCGCCAGCGCCGCCGAACAACAAAGCGCGGTGGCCGAAGAGGTCAACCGCAACGTGTCGGCAATCCGCACCGTCACCGAAACCCTGACCGGCCAGGCCACCGAATCGGCGCAGATCAGCAGCCACCTCAACTCGCTGACCTCGCACCAGATGAAATTGATGGATCAGTTTCGGGTGTAACCCCCTAATGATCGTTCCCACGCTCCGCGTGGGAATGCAGCCCGGGACGCTCCGCGTCCCAAGCGGACGCAGAGCGTCCATTGAGGCATTCCCACGCAGAGCGTGGGAACGATCTATCATGAAGCCCTCTCCCGGAGGGCCTTCGATGACTGGTTTACTCACGTCCATTCAAGCCGCACTCGGCTTGCCTCACACCCAGGTCAAGTTCACCTCGAGCGGCGCCCTGCCCTCGGCGTTTGCCGTCACCGACCTGGCGTGCGCCAGCATTGCCGCTGCCGGCCAGGCTGTCAGCGAATGGCTGCAGCAACAAACCGGCCGCCTACCCACCCTTGAGGTCGACCGCCGCCTCGCCTCTTTCTGGTTCGCCACCTCGATCCGCCCGATAGGCTGGAGCGTCCCGCCACTCTGGGACCCCGTCGCCGGTGACTACGCAGCCAAAGACGGCTGGATCCGCCTGCACACCAACGCGCCTCATCACCGCGCCGCAGCCGAAAAAGTGCTCGGTGCCTGTGCCGACCGTACAGCGATGGCGAGCAAGGTTGCTCAATGGGCCAAAAGCGATCTGGAGCAGGCCGTAGTCGATGCCGGTGGCTGCGCCGCCGAGATGCGTAGCTGGGCGCAATGGCAAGCGCATCCCCAAGGTCAGGCGGTGAACGCCGAGCCGCTGATTCAGTTGGCTGACAACAGCCGCCAGAACGCGAAACCATGGCAAGGCTCGGTGGCGCAACCGCTGGCCGGGATCAAGGTGCTGGATTTGACCCGAGTGCTCGCCGGACCGGTTGCCAGCCGTTTCCTGGCAGGCCTCGGCGCCGACGTTTTGCGCATCGACCCACCGACCTGGAACGAACCGGGCGTGGTGCCGGAAGTCACCCTGGGCAAACGCTGCGCGCGTCTGGACCTGCACGACAAGACTGATCGCGCGGTGTTCGAAAGCCTGCTCAAAAACGCCGACATTCTGCTCCACGGCTACCGCGCCGACGCACTGGAACGCCTGGGTTACGGCGCCGCCGAACGCCAGAAACTGACGCCCGGCCTGATCGACGTCAGCCTCAATGCCTACGGCTGGAGCGGCCCGTGGCAGAACCGTCGTGGCTTCGACAGCCTGGTACAAATGAGCAGCGGAATCGCCGACGCCGGCATGCAGTGGAAACGCGCAGACAAGCCGACGCCATTGCCCTTGCAAGCGCTCGATCACGCCACCGGCTATTTGATGGCGGCCGCTGCGATTCGATTATTGGGGCGCAGTGGCTCGGCGCGCTTATCGTTGGCGCGTACCGCGAAGTTGCTGATTGAAAACGGCGCGGGAACAGATGAGCCGCTGCGGGCGGAGGATGACAACGATCAAGGGCTGGTGATTGAGCAGACGCCTTGGGGCCCGGCGCATCGACTTCATGTACCGCTGAAGATTACGGGGACGCCGTTGCAGTGGACACTGGCGGCTTCGGAGTTGGGCTCCCATCGCGCGCAGTGGTAACCGACTGATCGTTCTCACGCTCCTGCGTGGGAACGATCAGTTAGAACTCCCGCGCAGGATTTCACCATTGGCCCGCCCCAAGGCATACTTGCCACCCTCCGCACTCCAGAACCCAAAAACGCCCCATGCGTATCCACGTCAGCTTCATCGACCGCGTCGGCATTACCCAGGAAGTCCTGGCCCTGCTGGGTGGGCGCAATCTCAATCTGGATGCGGTGGAAATGGTCCCGCCCAACGTCTACATCGACGCCCCGACCCTGAGCCCGGAAGTTCTCGAAGAACTGCGCGATGCGTTGTTCAGCGTGCGCGGCGTGCAAGCGGTGACGGTGGTCGACATTCTTCCCGGTCAGCGTCGGCACCTGCAACTTGATGCGCTGCTCGCGGCCATGACCGACCCGGTCCTGGCGCTGGACAGTGCCGGCAAGGTGCTGCTGGCCAACCCGGCGCTGATTGCGTTGTACGGTCGCGAGCCTGACGGCGAAAGCATCGCCGAGCTGTTCGCCGACCCGGCACTGCTCGAAGCCCTGCTGGAAAACGGTTTCCGCCTGCCGCTGCGGGAAGTCACCGTCAACGGCCAGACGTTACTGCTGGACGCCACACCGATTACCGACGCCGGTGCCCTGCTGACCCTCTATCAACCCAACCGTATCGGCGAACGCCTCTCGGCGCTGCACCACGACCACGCCGAAGGGTTCGATGCACTGCTCGGAGAATCTCCGGCCATTCGCACCCTCAAGGCCCGCGCCCAGCGCGTTGCGGCGCTCGATGCGCCGTTGCTGATCCAGGGCGAAACCGGCACCGGCAAAGAACTGGTGGCCCGTGCCTGCCACGCCATCAGTGCTCGGTACGGTTCACCATTTTTGGCGCTGAACTGCGCGGCTTTGCCGGAGAACCTCGCCGAAAGCGAACTGTTCGGCTACGCCCCCGGCGCCTTCACGGGCGCACAAAGGGGCGGCAAACCGGGGCTGATGGAACTGGCCAACCAGGGCACGGTGTTTCTCGATGAGATCGGCGAGATGTCGCCGTACTTGCAGGCCAAGTTGCTGCGCTTCTTGAACGACGGCAGCTTCCGCCGGGTGGGCGGGGATCGTGAGGTCAAGGTCAATGTGCGGATCCTCAGCGCCACGCACCGCAACCTGGAAAAAATGGTCAGTGAAGGTTCGTTCCGTGAAGACCTGTTCTATCGCCTCAATGTCCTGAACGTCGAAGTCCCGCCCCTGCGCGAACGCGGCCAGGACATCCTGCTGCTGGCCCGCTACTTCATGCAGCAGGCCTGCGCGCAGATCCAGCGCCCGGTCTGTCGCCTGGCGCCCGGCACCTATCCGGCACTGCTGGGCAATCGCTGGCCGGGCAACGTGCGGCAATTGCAGAACGTGATCTTCCGCGCTGCTGCGATTTGCGAAAGCAGCCTGGTCGACATTGGCGACCTCGATATCGCCGGCACCTCCGTGGCGCGTCAGAGCGACAGCGACGTCGACAGCCTCGAACAGGCGATGGAAGAGTTCGAGAAGACCCTGCTGGAAAAACTCTACGTCAGCTACCCCTCGACCCGCCAACTGGCCAGTCGCTTGCAAACCTCCCACACCGCCATCGCCCATCGATTGCGCAAGTACGGCATTCCCAACAAGCCCTGAAATCCCCCAAACACCACAGAACCAATTGATCGTTCCCACGCTCCGCGTGGGAATGCCTCTAGGGACGCTCCGCGTCCAGTGACGCGGAGCGTCACGGGCTGCATTCCCACGCGGAGCGTGGGAACGATCATTTACTCAACCCAAAAGCGACCTACATCTGTACTGAAAGCGCTACAGCGGAACGATATCGCTACACCCTCTCCCGATCACCGCCGTGCAAGGCTTTGATCCACTTAGGCTTTTTTCTTCGCCCCGAGCTGTAGCGATTTCGCTACAGCCAGCCAATCGCTGCATCTCGAACAAACACATAACCTATTGATTTATAACAATAAAAAAACATTGGCCGCGATTTTGCTTAGTAACCATCCATAAAGTACGGCATTGCCGAGTATTCAATCGCGTCCACCAGACGAGTCTGGCCCCCTTAGGAGTTTCCATGAGCGAGTTGCGTTTTACTGAAGATCACGAATGGCTGCGTACCGAAGCTGACGGCACCGTCACAGTCGGCATCACCGCTTTCGCACAGAACGCCCTGGGCGACGTGGTTTTCGTACAACTGCCGGAGCTGCAGTCCTACGACAAAGGCGCTGAAGCCGCCACCGTGGAATCGGTAAAAGCCGCCAGCGGCGTGTACATGCCGCTGGACGGTGAAGTGCTGGAAGTGAACCCGGCGCTGGACAGCAGTCCTGAACTGGTCAACGAAGATCCGCTGGGCGAAGGCTGGTTCTTCCGCTTCCAGCCTACCGATGCATCGGCTGTCGCCAAACTGCTGGATCAAGATGCTTACGACCGTCTGATCAAAGCCAACGCCGAAGCCTGAGGAGCGCTGACATGACTCAAGTAAGCCTGACCACCGCCAACGAATTCATCGCCCGTCACATCGGCCCGCGCGCCGGCGACGAGCAAGCCATGCTCAACAGCCTCGGCTTCGACTCCCTGGAAGCCCTGAGCGCCAGCGTCATCCCGGACAGCATCAAGGGCACCAGCGTCCTTGGCCTCGAAGACGGCCTGAGCGAAGCCGACGCCCTGGCCTTGATCAAGTCCATCGCCGGCAAAAACCAGCTGTTCAAGACTTTCATCGGCCAGGGCTACTACGGCACCCACACGCCGTCGCCAATCCTGCGCAACCTGCTGGAAAACCCGGCCTGGTACACCGCCTACACCCCGTACCAACCGGAAATTTCCCAGGGTCGTCTCGAAGCGCTGCTGAACTTCCAGACCCTGATCAGCGACCTCACAGGCCTGCCGATCGCCAACGCCTCGCTGCTGGATGAAGCCACCGCCGCCGCCGAAGCGATGACCTTCTGCAAACGCCTGAGCAAGAACAAGGGCAGCCACGCCTTCTTCGCCTCCGTGCATTGCCACCCGCAAACCCTCGACGTGCTGCGCACCCGCGCCGAGCCGCTGGGCATCGACGTAGTGGTCGGTGATGAACTTGAACTGACTGACGTGACGCCGTTCTTCGGTGCCCTGTTGCAATACCCGGCGAGCAACGGTGACGTGTTCGATTACCGCGAATTGACCGAACGCTTCCACGCCGCCAACGCCTTGGTGGCCGTGGCCGCCGACCTGCTGGCGCTGACCGTATTGACCCCGCCGGGCGAATTCGGCGCCGACGTGTCCATAGGCAGTGCGCAACGCTTCGGCGTGCCACTGGGCTTCGGTGGCCCGCACGCGGCGTATTTCTCCACCAAGGATGCGTTCAAGCGCGACATGCCGGGTCGTCTGGTCGGTGTGTCCGTGGACCGTTTCGGCAAGCCGGCCCTGCGCCTGGCGATGCAGACTCGCGAGCAACACATCCGCCGCGAGAAGGCCACGTCGAACATCTGCACCGCGCAGGTGCTGTTGGCCAACATCGCCAGCATGTATGCCGTGTACCACGGCCCGAAAGGCCTGACGCAGATTGCCAACCGCGTACATCACCTGACCGCGATTCTGGCTAAAGGCTTGAGCGCATTGGGCCTGAAGGTCGAGCAGGAAAGCTTCTTCGACACCCTGACCCTCAACACCGGCGCGCACACCGCCACGTTGCATGAAAAGGCGCGTGCCCAGCAGATCAACCTGCGCGTGGTCGATGCCGAGCGTCTGGGCCTGTCCCTCGACGAAACCACGTCGCAAGCTGACGTGGAAACCCTATGGGCCCTGTTCGCCGACGGTAAGGCGCTGCCAGACTTCGCCGCCCTCGCCGCCTCGGTGGTCAGCACTCTCCCGGCCACACTGGTTCGCCAGTCGCCAATCCTCAGCCACCCGGTATTCAACCGCTACCACTCGGAAACCGAGCTGATGCGCTACCTGCGCAAGCTCGCCGACAAGGACCTGGCACTGGATCGCACCATGATCCCGCTGGGTTCTTGCACCATGAAACTCAACGCCGCCAGCGAAATGATCCCGGTGACCTGGGCCGAATTCGGCGCCCTGCACCCGTTCGCCCCGGCCGCGCAAAGCGCCGGTTACCAGCAACTGACCGACGAACTGGAAGCGATGCTCTGCGCCGCCACCGGTTACGACGCGATTTCGCTGCAACCGAACGCCGGTTCCCAGGGTGAATACGCCGGCCTGTTGGCGATCCGCGCCTATCACCAGAGCCGTGGCGAAGACCGCCGCGACATCTGCCTGATCCCGTCCTCGGCACACGGCACCAACCCGGCCACCGCCAACATGGCCGGCATGCGCGTGGTCGTCACTGCCTGCGATGCCCGCGGCAACGTCGACATCGAAGACCTGCGCGCCAAGGCCATCGAGCACCGCGAACACCTCGCCGCGCTGATGATCACCTACCCGTCGACCCACGGCGTGTTCGAAGAAGGCATCCGCGAAATCTGCGGCATCATTCACGACCACGGCGGCCAGGTGTACATCGACGGCGCCAACATGAACGCGATGGTCGGCCTCTGCGCGCCGGGCAAGTTCGGCGGCGACGTGTCGCACCTGAACCTGCACAAAACCTTCTGTATTCCGCACGGCGGTGGCGGCCCGGGCGTTGGTCCGATTGGCGTCAAGTCGCACCTGACGCCGTTCCTGCCGGGGCATGCGCAGATGGAGCGCAAGGAAGGCGCGGTCTGCGCCGCACCGTTCGGCAGCGCGAGCATTTTGCCGATCACCTGGATGTACATTCGGATGATGGGCGGTGCCGGGCTCAAGCGTGCATCGCAACTGGCGATCCTCAATGCCAACTACATTTCCCGTCGCCTCGAAGAGCACTACCCGGTGCTCTACACCGGCAGCAACGGCCTGGTGGCGCACGAATGCATCCTCGACCTGCGTCCGCTGAAAGACAGCAGCGGCATCAGCGTCGATGACGTCGCCAAGCGCCTGATCGACTTCGGTTTCCACGCCCCGACCATGTCGTTCCCGGTCGCCGGCACGCTGATGATCGAGCCGACCGAAAGCGAATCCAAGGAAGAACTGGACCGCTTCTGCGACGCCATGATCCGCATCCGCGAAGAAATCCGCGCAGTGGAAAACGGCACCCTGGACAAGGACGACAACCCACTGAAAAACGCCCCGCACACCGCGGCGGAAATCGTCGGCGAGTGGACGCATCCGTACAGCCGTGAGCAAGCGGTGTATCCGGTTGCGTCGCTGATCGAAGGCAAGTACTGGCCACCGGTCGGTCGCGTCGACAACGTGTTCGGCGACCGCAACCTGATCTGCGCCTGCCCGTCGATCGAAAGCTACGCTTAAACGGATAAGGGGGCGGGTCTACTCGCCCCCCCACATTCAAGAACACCACAAAACCCTGTGGGAGCTGGCTTGCCTGCGATAGCGGTGGATCAGTCAGCATCCCGCTTGCCTGACACACCGCTATCGCAGGCAAGCCAGCTCCCACAGGACCGAATCCAGCCAAAAGATTTTAGCCAATTCCTATAACAAGAAACCGGAGAACAACTCATGTCTTTAAGCGTGTTCGACCTGTTCAAGATTGGCATCGGCCCCTCCAGCTCTCACACCGTCGGCCCGATGCGTGCTGCTGCGCGCTTCGCCGAAGGTTTGCGCCGTGAAGGGCTGCTGGCCGCGACTACTTGCGTCAAAGTCGAGCTCTACGGATCACTCGGCGCCACCGGCAAAGGCCACGGCAGCGACAAGGCTGTGTTGCTGGGCCTGGAAGGCGAACACCCGGACACCGTGAACACCGAAACCGTCGCCGCCCGTCTGCAAGAGATTCGCGGCAATGGTCGTTTGAACCTGCTCGGCGAACACAGCATTGCGTTCAATGAGAAAGAACACCTGGCGATGATCCGCAAACCGTTGGCCTATCACCCCAACGGCATGATTTTTCGCGCTTTCGATGCCGCGGGGATACAAATCCGTAGCCGCGAGTACTACTCGGTCGGCGGCGGTTTTGTGGTCGATGAAGACGCCGCGGGCGCCGACCGTATCGTCGAAGACGCCACGCCACTGACCTTCCCGTTTAAAAGCGCCAAGGACCTGCTCGGTCACTGCACCACCTATGGTCTGTCGATCAGCCAGGTGATGCTGACCAACGAAAGCGCCTGGCGCCCGGAAGCGGAAACCCGCGCCGGCCTGCTGAAAATCTGGCAAGTGATGCAGGATTGCGTCGACGCCGGTTGCCGCAACGAAGGCATCCTGCCGGGTGGCTTGAAGGTCAAACGTCGAGCGGCAGCCCTGCATCGGCAACTGTGCAAGAACCCGGAATCGTCCCTGCGCGATCCGCTGTCGGTGCTGGACTGGGTCAACCTCTACGCACTGGCGGTCAACGAAGAAAACGCCAACGGCGGACGCGTGGTGACGGCGCCGACTAACGGCGCGGCTGGGATCGTCCCGGCTGTTTTGCACTACTACATGCGCTTCATCCCCGGAGCCAACGAAGACGGCGTCGTGCGTTTTCTGCTGACCGCGGCCGCGATCGGCATTCTCTATAAAGAAAACGCCTCGATCTCCGGCGCCGAAGTCGGCTGCCAGGGCGAAGTCGGCGTGGCCTGTTCCATGGCCGCTGGCGCCCTGTGTGAAGTCCTCGGCGGCACCGTGCAACAAGTGGAAAACGCCGCGGAAATCGGCATGGAACACAACCTCGGCCTGACCTGCGACCCGATTGGCGGATTGGTGCAAGTGCCTTGCATCGAGCGCAACGCCATGGGCTCGGTGAAAGCCATCAATGCGGTGCGCATGGCCCTGCGCGGCGACGGTCAGCACTTCGTCTCCCTCGACAAGGTCATCCGCACCATGCGCCAGACCGGCGCCGACATGAAAAGCAAATACAAGGAAACCGCCCGTGGCGGTTTGGCGGTCAACATTATCGAGTGCTGATGCTCACGCGCATCTGCACACTTTTTCAGGAGCTGGATATGTCCACCGAACAACTGTCGAAAACCCCGCTGCACGCACTGCACATCGAACTCGGCGCCCGCATGGTGCCGTTTGCCGGCTACGACATGCCGGTGCAATACCCGCTCGGCGTGATGAAAGAACACCAGCACACCCGTGATCAGGCCGGGCTGTTCGATGTCTCGCACATGGGCCAGATCCGCCTGACCGGCGCGAATGCCGCCAAGGCGCTGGAAAGCCTGGTGCCGGTGGACATCATCGACCTGCCGGTGGGCATGCAGCGTTACGCGATGTTCACCAACGAGACTGGCGGCATCCTCGACGACCTGATGGTCGCCAACCTGGGTAACGACGAACTGTTCCTGGTGGTCAACGCCGCCTGCAAGGATCAAGACCTGGCGCACCTGCGCAAGCACATCGGCGATCAGTGCACCATCGAGCCGCTGTTCGAAGAACGCGCCCTGCTGGCGCTGCAAGGTCCGGCTGCCGTCACCGTGCTCGCACGCCTGGCGCCTGAAGTGACGAAGATGACCTTCATGCAGTTCACCCGCGTGAAACTGCTGGGCGTGGACTGCTTTGTCAGCCGTTCGGGCTACACCGGTGAAGACGGTTACGAAATCTCCGTGCCGGCTGCCAACGCCGAAGCCCTGGCTCGCGCCCTGCTGGCCGAACCGGAAGTGGCGGCCATCGGCCTCGGCGCTCGCGACTCCCTGCGCCTGGAAGCCGGCCTGTGCCTCTACGGCCACGACATGAACACCGAGACCACCCCGATCGAAGCAAGCCTGCTGTGGGCGATCTCCAAGCCTCGTCGCGCTGATGGCGCACGTGCCGGCGGCTTCCCTGGCGCAGAAACCGTGTTCGCACAGCAACAAGCCGGTGTCAGCCGCAAACGCGTTGGCCTGTTGCCCCAGGAACGCACGCCGGTGCGCGAAGGAGCGGAGATCGTCAATGAAGCAGGCGACATCATTGGCGCGGTTTGCAGTGGCGGCTTCGGTCCGACCTTGGGCGGCCCTTTGGCGATGGGTTACGTCGACAGTGCTTACACTGCTCTCGATACGCCGGTATGGGCGATTGTTCGTGGGAAAAAGGTGCCTTTGCTTGTAAGCAAAATGCCATTTGTTCCACAACGCTACTACCGCGGCTGATTGACTGTTTCTATAAGTAACGCGGTTGCGTTAATAGTGCACTAATGTGTAACGCAACCGCCATAAAACAGTGCACACCTTCGATAACGAACTTGGCTTATAACGATCGAAAACAATTGAACACCTCTATCACATAAGCTAACGCTAGTTGCCGCTGAACGGCATCAACGCGAGCAATTCCGGGCCCTCCACAGGGCTTGTTTTTTCTCCCGTAGTTGGCGTAGAGTTTGTTCACTGTGTTTGCATGGGTCGCTTGGAATCGTGACCTGGGCAGTAGCCTACAAGTTAGCTACATCCCGTTCGACGTCTTCTTACTCTCCTGCAACCAGCCCCAGTACTCTTTCACAAGAAAGAGGCTGTCATTAATTTTTGCGTCAAAGGAAATAAGAAATGTCCCAACGTCAGAGCGGTACCGTCAAGTGGTTTAACGACGAGAAAGGGTTTGGTTTTATCACTCCAGAAAGCGGTCCGGATCTGTTCGTGCATTTCCGCGCTATTCAGGGCAACGGCTTCAAGAGCCTGAAAGAAGGCCAGAAAGTGACTTTCGTTGCTGTGCAAGGCCAGAAAGGCATGCAGGCTGACGAAGTACAAGCAGAAGCCTGATCTTCTGTAACGAAAAAGCCCCTGATGCTGACATCAGGGGCTTTTTTGTGCGCGTAAATACGTAAAATGGCTTCTTTTTTCCGTCCAGAGGCTGCCATGTCGAAACATCTTCTCAAACCTCAGGGCGACTTTCCTGCCGCCCCCTTGGGTCGTCGCCTGGCAGCGATGTTCTATGACTTCTTGTTGTGTACCGCCCTGCTGATCGTCACCAGCGGCATTTACAAGATGATTCAGATGGCGATCATCGGCGAAGACAAAATGCGCACCTTGACCGAAGCCGGCGCGCTGGACGGCGATCCATTGCTGTCGACGGTGCTGCTGTTTGTGCTGTTCGGCTTCTTCGCCAAGTTCTGGACCTGGTCCGGCCAGACCCTGGGCATGCAGGTCTGGTGCATCCGCGTACAAAACGCCGACGGCTCATCCATCAGCCTGTGGCAGGCATTGCTGCGCTTTGTGGTGTCGATCGCGTCCTTGCTGTGCGTCGGGCTGGGGTTCTTCTGGTCGCTGTTCGACAAACAGAAACGCAGCTGGCATGACATCTACTCCGACACCCAGCTCGTGCGGATTCCAAAGAAAGCCAAGTAGTTCAGCCATACAAAAACCAATGTGGGAGCGAGCCTGCTCGCGATAGAGGCGTATCAGTCAACATGGTTGTGACTGACAGAACGCTATCGCGAGCAGGCTCGCTCCCACAGTTTTTGCGGCTTAACTGACAGATCTCAGGCGTTGCCGGCCAATTTCATCCGCGCGGCCTGTGTGAAGTCGAGCATCCGCTTCAACGGCCGAATCGCTTGCGGAATCAACGCTGGATCGACAAATATCTCGTTTGTCCCTTCCTTCAAGCTCTTGAGCGTGCGCTCAAGGGTATTCATCGCCATCCACGGGCAATGTGCGCAACTACGGCACGCTGCGCCGTTACCGGCCGTTGGCGCTTCGATGAAGACCTTGTCCGGGCACAGCTGCTGCATCTTGTAGAAGATGCCGCGATCAGTGGCAACGATAAAGGTCTTGTTTGGCAGGCTCTGCGCTGCTGCAATCAACTGACTGGTGGAGCCGACGGCATCCGCCAGCTCGATCACCGACGTCGGCGACTCCGGGTGCACCAGAATCGCTGCGTCCGGGTACAGCGCCTTCATATCTTCGAGCTGCTTGGACTTGAACTCTTCGTGAACGATGCAGGCACCGTCCCACAGCAGCATGTCCGCGCCAGTCTGGCGCTGGATGTAGGTGCCCAAATGCTTGTCCGGGCCCCAGATGATGGTTTCGCCGTTATCCATCAGGCTTTCGACGATCTCCAGCGCGCAGCTTGAAGTCACCACCCAATCCGCCCGGGCTTTGACCGCCGCCGACGTGTTGGCATACACCACCACCGTACGTTCCGGGTGCTGATCGCAGAACGCCGAGAACTCGTCCACCGGGCAACCCAGGTCCAGCGAGCAGGTCGCTTCCAGGGTTGGCATAAGGATGCGCTTTTCCGGGTTGAGGATTTTGGCAGTCTCGCCCATGAACTTCACACCGGCGACCACCACGGTCTTGGCCGGGTGAGCATTGCCGAAGCGGGCCATCTCCAATGAGTCGGAGACACAGCCGCCGGTTTCTTCGGCCAGGGCCTGAATGACCGGATCGCAATAGAAGTGAGCAACCAGCACCGCGTCCTGAGCCTTGAGCTCGGCAGCGATGGCAGCACGGTAATAGGCCTCCTCCTCGGCAGTCAGCGGCTTGGGCTGCTTGGCGTCGAGGTGGGCTTGAACCAGAAGGCGTTCGGAAATCTGCGTCATGTTCGCAAGACCTGCAGGCGCGTTCGCGCGAAAGTCGAGTATACACCCGGCTCCGGCCCCTTCAGGGTACCGCCGGGAAAGTGAGTATCATCAGGCACGGACAACGTTGAAGCTGCGCAAGGCTACAGAATATCCCGTAGATGCAAAAGATGATTCTGACCTGCGTCACGCGGCTCAGCCCAGAACCCGGGCAACCTTAAATCGCAGGCAAAAAAAAATCCGGAAATCCTCACTTGCGTGGGCCTTCCAGACTTTTAAAACTGCTACAAAAATGGTGGGTCGTGTGGGATTCGAACCTACGACCAATTGGTTAAAAGCCAACTGCTCTACCAACTGAGCTAACGACCCGCTGTGTGGTGGCGCGTATAATACTGATTTTTAAGGACTATTCAACACCTAATTTGAAATAAATCAAAAATAAGGTGTTGGGTCACTGATTCCGGCTGCCGCAAAGCCTTCTGCACGCAGGCGGCAGCTGTCGCACTTGCCGCATGCACGACCGTTATCGTCGGCCTGATAGCAGGAAACAGTCAGGCCGTAATCAACACCGAGCTTCACGCCCGCCCGGACGATCTGCGCCTTGCTGAGGTTCTGCAGTGGCGCCTGGATACGAAAACCATTCCCCTCGACGCCGGCCTTGGTCGCCAGATTGGCCATGCGCTCGAAGGATTCAATGAACTCAGGACGGCAATCCGGGTAACCGGAGTAATCCACAGCGTTCACACCAATAAAGATGTCGCGGGCGCCGAGCACTTCAGCCCATCCCAACGCCAGGGACAAGAAAACGGTGTTGCGCGCCGGCACGTAAGTCACCGGAATACCTTCGCCCGCTTCTTCCGGCACATCGATGCTGGTGTCGGTCAATGCTGAACCGCCGATCCCGTTCAGGTTCAGGCCGATCACCTTGTGCTCGACCACACCCAGGTCGCGAGCGACACGTTCGGCGGCGTGCAATTCTGCGTGAGAGCGCTGACCGTAGTCGAAGCTCATGGTGTAGCAGCTGTAGCCTTCAGCGCGAGCCATGGCCACCACGGTCGCGGAGTCCAGACCGCCGGACAGCAGGATGACCGCACGTTTTTCAGCAGTGTTCAGTTGTTCAGTCATTTCAGCGCCCCGGCTCGTCATTCCAAAGATATTTATGCAACTGCAATTGCAGACGCACAGGCAGGTTGTCCGCCACCACCCAGTCAGCCAGGTCCCTAGCATTGAGGTCATGGTGACTCGGCGAGAACAGGACTTCGCCGGCACGCTGATCCAGACCGTACTGGATCAGCTTGGACACAGCCCAGTCATAGTCTTCCCGCGAGCAGATGACAAACTTCACCTGATCGTTGCGCGTGAGCAGTTCGATGTTCTCGTAGCGGTTGCGGTGGGCTTCTTTCGAACCCGGGGTTTTCAGGTCGACGACGCGACTGACCCGTGGATCGACCGCCGAGATATCCAGGGCACCGCTGGTTTCCAGCGAGACCTCGTAACCGGCGTCACACAACTGCTTGAGCAATGGGATGGCATTGGGCTGTGCCAGCGGCTCGCCGCCGGTGACACAGACGTAACGCGGACGAAAACCGGCCACTTGCTCGAGGATGTCGTCGAGCGTGCGAAGGGTGCCGCCAGTGAATGCATAAGCGCTGTCACAGTATTGGCAACGCAATGGGCAACCGGTCAAGCGCACAAAAACAGTGGGCAGCCCGGCAGTCCGCGTTTCACCCTGCAACGAGTAGAAAACTTCGGTGATTCTCAATGTGTCTTGCATAGTCGCCACGGGCATGACAGCTAAACAGGCTGTCCGCCTCCGTCAGGCACTTCAAGGAACCCCGCCATCGCGCAGATCCCAAAAAGCGTGTTTCATAAAAAGGGCGTGAATTCTAACGAAAAAACCCGCGACAAGCGCGGGTTTCTTCAAGACGGGTAAAGCCGCCCTTACATTTTTTGCAGATCACGCTGGGCCAACTGAGCGGCGGAAGTGCCCGGATATTGGGACACAACCTGTTGCAAAATACCTTTGACCTTGTCGGGATGACCAAGACGGCGCTCTACATCAGCCAGCTTGTACAGCGAATCAGGCACTTTTGGATGCTTGGGGTACAGCTGGGAAACCTTGGCAAAAGCCTGACCTGCACCTTGCAGATCGCCTTTGGCCAGGTTCACTTCCCCCAACCAGTACTGGGCATTACCCGCGTACTGACTGTTCGGGTACTTGCGCAGGAATGCGGCAAAAGCCTGACTGGCCTTGTCGAAGTCCTTGGCTTTGATCAGGTCGAAGGCTGCATCGTAATACAGTTTTTCCTTCGCCGGATCAGCCGGCTCGCCACCCGCGGCAGGCGCTTGTGTGGAAGTGGCAGCGGCTGCCGCTCCCGCTGCTGCACCGGGGGCATTCAAACTGCCACCGGTGGAAGAATTATCAGGAGTCGCGGCTGGTGCAACGCCGGTTCCTATGCGCCGATCAAGGTCCTGATATCGCTCCAGGCTCTCTTGCTTCATGCGCGCTACATCATTTTGCAGAACTTCGATGATGCCTTGTTGGCGCGAGATCTGCTCCTGCATCGATTGCAGTTGGTTGAACAGCTCGCCCTGTGCCGAGACAGGGGCCGAAACCCCTCCCCCGGCATAGGCGCCGTTCGTACCGTAACCTGCAGGCGGATTATTAGTCCCGCTATTGGTATAGCCGGAGTCATTATCGACCACAGGAACCGCAGCCCACACCGCAAGCGGTGCGAGGCTGAGAGCCAAAACAGTTACAGCACGACGGCACGTTCGCATGACGAATTACTTACGCAGTTCGACGCGACGGTTTTGAGCCCAGGACTGCTCGTCGTTGCCGGTAGCAACTGGACGCTCTTCGCCGTAGGAAACCAGTTCCAGCTGAGCTGGGGAAACACCTTGCAGTACCAGGTAACGCTGAACGGCTTTCGCACGACGCTCGCCCAGTGCCATGTTGTACTCACGAGTACCACGTTCGTCGGTGTTGCCTTCCAGAACAACGCGAGCGCCGTTTGCTTTCAGGTCCTTGGCGTGAACGTCCAGAGCGCGCATGGCTTCTGGCTTCAGGTCCGAACTGTCGTATTCGAAGTAGAAAGTGGTGATTGCGCGCAGAGCAGCTTCTTCGCTCAGGGAGCCGTCAACTGCACCAGTGTTTGCGCCGTAACCAGCGTTTGGATCTACAGCGCCTTCACCGGCATTGTCGCCGCCTTTGGACGAGCAACCTACAGCTACAGCCATGGCCAGAGCCAGCGCAGCAAATTTACCAAACTTCAGCATTTCCATCGTGAAACTCCTAATGAACCCCAATGTGTTAAGTACAACGTGTAGCGCCGCGTCAGTTCAGGTAAGGGGACCAGGAAGGTTCTCTGACTTCGCCTTGTGCGGTAGGAAGCGGGAGCCTTACGCGTCCATTAATGGACACGAGCATCAAGACTCCCCGGCCCTGCTGGCGGGTGGCGTAGATTACCATGGTGCCGTTGGGCGCAACAGTAGGCGACTCGTCCAGAGTGCTATCAGTAAGGATTTTTACGCTTCCGCGCTGCAAATCCTGGGCCGCCACCTTGAAATTAGTGAAACCTTCCTGACGATGGATCATCACCAGGGTCTTTTCATCAGCCGAAAGCTTAGGGTTGGCGTTGTAGTTACCGATAAAGGTCACACGTTCCGCACCGCCACCACCTGCACTGGTTTTATAGATCTGCGGCTTGCCGCCACGGTCCGAGGTGAAGTAGATGGTCGAACCATCCTTGCCCCAGAACGGTTCGGTGTTGATGCCAGGACCGTTGGTGACACGGGTGATCTGACGCGAACCCAGGTTCATCACATAGATGTCCGGGTTGCCATCTTTCGACAAGACGAATGCCAGGCGATTGCCATCCGGCGACCATGCTGGCGCGCCGTTCAGGCCTTCGAAGTTGGTGATCTGCTCACGGCGACCGGTGTCGATGTTCTGCATGAAGATACGCGGACGCTTCTGCTCGAACGACACATAAGCGATGCGCTTGCCGTCCGGTGCGAAACGCGGCGACAGGATCGGCTCGCGCGATTGCAGCAGGGTCACGGCACGGGCACCGTCATAGTCAGAACGTTGCAGCGTGTAGCGAGTGTTCTTTTCAGAGAAACGCTCAGCCGTCACGTACAGCAGACGAGTTGAGAACGCACCTTTGATACCGGTGAGTTTTTCGAACGACTGGTCCGCAATGTAGTGCGACATGTCGCGCAGTTGATCGACGCTGCCCGACACGCTGCCGGTCAGCACTTGCTGCTCGGTGGCGACGTTGAACAGTGCGTATTGAACCTGCAGGCGACCGCCCGCAGGAGCAATGCTGCCGACCATGACGTACTGGGCGCCCAGCGCCTTGAAGTCACGGAAGATGATTTCGCTGGCCTGGCTTGGCTGGCTGATCATGTTCTGTTTTGGAATCGGCGAGTAATAACCCGAGTTGCGCAGGTCGTTACCGATGATTTCGGCCATGTCGTCCGGCAGAACGCTGCCGCCCTGGTTGCCAAACGGAACGACTGCGATCGGGGTGGCCCGATCACTGCCGCTGGTGACCAGAATGTTTTTTTCATCAGCTGCCGCTATCCCTGCCAGGCAGCAGATAACGACAAGCATTCCTCGAAGAAGGTTTCTCACAAGGCTAGATCCTCAGGTGTGAATGTCATCTTGAATGAACGATACGGAGCGAAATCACTCGGCTTCATTCCCTGCATTTCTGTCAAACGTCCAATGTTCTTGACCGCCGCTACAGCGGAAGCGTCAAACGGACCATCGCCACTGGACTTGGCCACGCTCACCGAAGTCAACGTACCGTCCGGCAACATGCCGATTTGCAACACGACTGTCATGCCTTTGCGGGCCGAAGGTGGACGAGCCCAGCCTTCCGCTGCACGAGCACGAATCAGATCATCGAAACTACCGGCGACTTCGTCACCCTGCTCATCCGCCAAGGCCTGCTGACGCTGCGGCGTGTCAGAAAGCAGATCTGCCAAGGCCTGAGCCTTTTTGTCTTCGGCGGATTTACGTGCTGCTTCCTGCGATTTTTTCTTCGCAGCATCGGCAGCAGCTTTCTTCTTCGCGTCTTCGGCGACTTTCTTCTTCGCCTCTTCAGCTTCAGATTTCTTCTTGGCGTCTTCGGCGGCTTTCTTCTTCGCGTCTTCGACGATCTTTTTCTTCGCTTCTTCAGCGGCCGCTTTCTTGGCCTCTTCTTCAGCTGCTTTCTTGGCTTCTTCTTCAGACTTCTTCTTGGCTATATCAGCCAATTGTTTCTCTTCGGCCTTTTTAGCTTCGGCGGTCTTCTTGGCTTCATCGGCTTTCTTGGCTTCATCAGCCTTTTTTGCCTCTTCCGCTTTCTTCGTCTCGTCGGCCTTTTTGGATTCTTCGGCTTTTTGAGCCGCGTCTTCCTTCTTTTGTTCCGCGGCCTTGATCGCTTCCTGCTCGATCTTTTTCTGTTCCATCTGTTCGACTTCGGTCTGGCGTGCGGCGGATTTCTTCGCCTCACCCGCAATCTTCTGATTGGTCTGGGTGGTCGCCTGACTTTTCGATTTCAGTTGGTACAGGGTCGCCTGGACAATCGGCTTGGCCGGCGGCAGTTCGGGCGTGAAGGCGAAGCTGACGAACAGCATGCCAAAAACCAGCACGTGCAAGACAAGCGCCCAGACGCTAGGCCAGAAATAGCTTTCCGAGGCGGACGGCTCTCGCATTTGCTGCATCAGGGTGCCTCGGTAATCAAGCCAACATTACCGACCCCGGCTTTCTGCAATCCGCCCATGGCGCCCATGACAGAACCGTAGTCGACGGTCTTGTCGCCGCGGATGAACACCTGGGTACGCTTGCCACCTTCAGTGCCGGCGCGAATGATCTTGGTCACGGCGTCAGTCATCTGCGGCAAGGTCATGGCCTTGTCCTGTTGCTTTTCAGTGTCGACTTCGCTGCCAAGGTTCCAGTAGTAGGTCTTGTCAGCCTTGATCGAAATGGTCAGGACCTGGGTGTTGTTGTCCTGCGGCAAGGCTTCGCTGGAAACCTTGGGCAGATCAACTTTCACGCCCTGATTGAGCATCGGCGCGGTCACCATGAAGATGACCAGCAGCACCAACATCACGTCGATGTAAGGCACCACGTTCATCTCGGCAACCGGCTTGCGCTTTTTGCGAGCTCGAGCGATTAAAGCCATTGGAAATTACCTGCTTATTCTTCGCTGGTGTGCACTTTGCGGTGCAGGATCGCCTGGAATTCATCGGCGAAGGTGTAGTAACGGCCCAGCAGGGTTTCACTGCGCGCAGCAAAACGGTTGTAAGCGATAACGGCCGGGATGGCGGCGAACAAGCCAATCGCGGTAGCAATCAGTGCTTCGGCAATACCCGGGGCCACAGTGGCCAGGGTCGCTTGCTGGGCAGTGGCCAGGCCACGGAAGGAGTTCATGATCCCCCAGACGGTACCGAACAGACCGATATACGGGCTGACGGAACCGACGGTCGCGAGGAACGGCAGGCTCTGCTCGAGCTTTTCTTCTTCGCGGGAAATGGCGACGCGCATGGCACGGGCCACGCCTTCCATGACCGCTTCCGGGTCAACGCCTGGCTGCTGGCGCAGACGGGAGAATTCCTTGAAACCGGCACGGAAGATCTGCTCTACGCCTGAATCCGGATCAGGGTTACTGCCAGCCTGACGGTAGAGTTTGGACAGGTCGATACCGGACCAGAAGCGCTCTTCAAAGCTCTCCAGGGCACGTCGACCGGCGCGCAGCAGATTGCTGCGCTGAAAGATCATGATCCATGAGGTCACCGATGCGGCTACCAGGATCAGCATTACCAGTTGCACCACGATACTGGCATTGCTGACCAGGCTCCACATGGAGGAATGGTCGACGACGTTAGCTTCCACGCTTTATCTCCTGCTTTGAGTGTGTACCCGCGCCGCTCACGTCGGCAAAGGCCGCACGTAGAGCTTCGGGAATGGCCCGGGGTTTTAAACTGTTAGTGCGCACACAGGCCACCAGAAACTGCCCTTCGCAGAGCAGCGCATTATCCGTAGCCCGCCTGACCTGCTGTTTGAAGCGCAGGCTGACACGGTTCAATTCGATTACTTCAGCGCTTACCAGCAACTCGTCGTCCAGTCGCGCCGGCGCGTGGTAACGCGCTTCGCTGGAATGCACGACGAACAACAGGTCCTCACCTGCAAGCTGGGATTGGGCAAAGCCCAGCTCCCGGAGCCGCTCGGTTCGAGCCCGTTCCATAAACTTGAGGTAATTGACGTAATACACGATGCCGCCCGCATCGGTGTCCTCGTAATAAACGCGACAACGAAGTGCGAAAGGCTCAAGCCCGTTTTGCGCGCGCATACTCTAGTGCTTACTCCTCAGGTTGCCAATCCGGCCAGGCAACTGTTTTTCATTGATTCACGGCTTTCTGGCGAAAGTACGGTCCTGGGACCACACAAACCCCGAATATATCAGCGCGCAAAGGTTATTAATCGTCCACGGCATCGAGGAACTCGTCTACCACGGGCATCTCGCCCAATCGTGACGGGATGTTTAAACCGAAGTGCAGATACGCATGCCGGGTCACCACCCGCCCCCGTGGCGTACGCATGATGTAGCCCTGCTGGATCAGGTACGGCTCCAGCACGTCTTCAATGGTGTGGCGCTCTTCACTGATGGCGGCGGCAAGGCTATCGACCCCGACCGGCCCACCGTCGAACTTCTCGATCATGGTCAACAACAGACGTCGATCCTGGTGATCGAAGCCTCGCTCGTCGACATCCAGCAGGTTCAAAGCCAGGTCGGCAATCGGCTTGGTGATGTGGCCCTTGGCGCGAACTTCGGCGAAATCGCGAACCCGGCGCAGCAAGCGGTTGGCGATCCGTGGCGTACCACGGGCACGACGGGCGATTTCGAAGGCGCCTTCCGGGTCCAGTGGCAAGCCGAGGATATTCGCCGAACGACTGACAATCGTTGCCAGGTCGGCGGTGTTATAGAACTCCAGGCGCTGGACGATACCGAAACGGTCGCGCAGCGGATTGGTCAGCATCCCCGCCCGCGTCGTCGCACCGACCAGGGTGAACGGCGGCAGATCAAGCTTGATCGAACGCGCGGCCGGCCCTTCGCCGATCATGATGTCGAGCTGGAAATCTTCCATGGCCGGGTACAGCACTTCTTCGACGATTGGTGAAAGCCGATGGATTTCGTCGATGAACAGAACGTCGTGTGGCTCGAGATTGGTCAACAGCGCCGCCAGGTCACCCGGACGTTCAAGCACGGGGCCCGAGGTGCTCTTGATCGACACGCCCATTTCCTGGGCGATGATGTTGGCCAGGGTCGTCTTACCCAGGCCCGGCGGGCCGAAAATCAGCGTGTGGTCCAGGGATTCATTGCGCCCACGGGCGGCCTGGATGAACAACTCCATTTGCTCGCGAACGGTCGGCTGGCCAATGTATTCGGCCAGGCTGACAGGACGAATCGCCCGGTCCTGGACTTCCTCGCGATCACGAGGCCCCGGTGTGGCGGCAATCAGACGATCAGCTTCAATCACTTAGATCATTCCCTTCAGGGCACGACGAATCATGTCTTCACTGCTCAAACCTTTCTCCTTGATCGCAGAAATCGCCTTGCTGGCTTCCTGCGGCTTGTAGCCCAGGGAGATCAGCGCGCTGACCGCGTCATTTTCGGCGGTGGCGACCGGCGTCGTATCAGGCCCACCCGGCTGGTTTGGCACCAGGGCAAACATGGCCGGCACGGTTTCCCAGGCCTTGAAGCGATCCTTGAGTTCCACCAGCAAACGCTCTGCAGTCTTCTTGCCCACGCCCGGCACCTTGGTCAGCGCCGAGGTGTCCTGGGATTGTACGCAGCGGACCAGTTCATCGACTTCCAGGCTCGACATCAGGGCCAGGGCCAATTTCGGCCCCACACCATTGAGACGGATCAACTCGCGAAAAAAGTCTCGCTCACGCTTGCCGAAGAAGCCATAGAGTAATTGCGCGTCTTCGCGTACGACCAAATGGGTGTGCAAGGTCAGCGGTTCACCGACCGACGGCAAGCGATAAAGCGTGGTCATGGGCACTTCCAGCTCATACCCCAGACCGTTTACATCCAGAATCAGGTGCGGCGGCTGTTTCTCAGCCAGTGTGCCGCGCAAGCGTCCAATCACGTTTCAGATCCTTGAGCGTTGGCCAGATCAGTGCTGGCGACTGACAGAACGAGGGTTTTGCGCCGACGACACAGGCGCAAAACCCTCGCTCCATAAAAAATGATTGCTGATGCTATCAGAGACGCAGGCGTCCGCCACGACTGCGTGCCGTACCCAGGCCATGGGGCAACAGGCTGGAGCGGGTGTGAGCATGGCAAATAGCAATGGCCAGGGCGTCCGAGGCATCGATTTGCGGCTTGCTGGTCAGTTTCAGCATGTGCATGACCATCATTTGCACCTGCTCTTTATTCGCCGCGCCAGTCCCGGTCACAGCCTGTTTGACTTGGGTCGCCGTGTACTCAGCGATTTCCAGGCTTTCTTCCGCCCCGGCAACGATGGCCGCGCCGCGGGCCTGGCCAAGTTTCAGCGCAGAATCGGCATTGCGCGCCATGAAGACCTTTTCGATGCCCATGGTCACCGGCCCGTAGGTCTGGATGATTTCGCGCACGCCGCGATAGACGATTTGCAGGCGTTCATGCAGCTCGCCGGACCCTGTGCGAATGCAGCCCGACGCCACGTAAACGCATCCACGCCCGGTATCGCGTACCACGCCATAACCGGTGATGCGCGAACCGGGGTCGATACCAAGAATTAAAGTCATAACGCCTGCAGAAAGAGATCGCGGTGGCTTGAGGATAACTGTGTAGGAGCTGCCAAAGGCTGCGATCTTTTGATTTTCGATCTTAAAGTCAAAAGATCGCAGGCTTCGCCAGCTCCTACAGGGGTCAGGTGAAGGCTGCGATCTTTATCAATGCATCAACCGAGCTGCGCGGCTACCGACTCTGGAATGTCCGCATTGGAGTAGACGTTCTGCACGTCATCCAGGTCTTCAAGCATGTCGATCAGCTTGAGAACCTTCTCGGCGCCTTCCAGGTCGAGTTCGGCACTGGTGGTCGGCAGCATCACGATTTCCGCATCATCACCCTTGAAGCCTGCGGCCTCCAAAGCGTTGCGCACGGAATAGAAACCGGCGAACGAGGTGAACACGTCGATGGAGCCGTCTTCGTGGGTCACCACGTCATCGGCATCGGCGTCCATCGCCGCTTCCATCAGCGCATCTTCATCAACGCCAGGAGCGAAGGAAATCTGCCCCTTGCGCTCGAACAGATAGGCCACCGAACCGTCCGTACCGAGGTTGCCGCCGCATTTGCTGAACGCATGACGAACAGCGGCGGCGGTGCGGTTGCGGTTGTCGGTCATGCACTCGACCATCACCGCCACGCCACCCGGGCCGTAGCCTTCGTAGGTCAGCTCGACCATGTCGTCGGTGTCGGCAGCACCGGCACCGCGGGCGACCGCACGGTCGATGATGTCCCGGCTCATGTTCGCGCCGAGGGCCTTGTCCAGCGCCAGACGCAAACGCGGGTTGGAACCCGGATCGCCACCGCCCTGACGGGCCGCAACGGTCAGTTCACGAATCCACTTGGTGAAAATCTTGCCCTTCTTGGCATCCTGACGTTCTTTGCGGTGCTTGATGTTCGCCCACTTGGAATGACCCGCCATATCTCGCTCCGAATTCTCTTTGAAACATTGCCCGCCGCGCCATGATGCGCCAGCCAGCAAATAAAAATCTCGACCATTCTATAAAGAAAGGGCGCATCCGTAGATGCGCCCTTCTGGTCAGCCTTACTCAGCCTTAGGCGTTTCGCGCAGACGAATGTGCAGTTCGCGCAATGCCTTGGCATCTACCACACCCGGAGCCTGAGTCATGACGCAAGCAGCGCTCTGGGTTTTCGGGAAGGCGATCACTTCACGGATCGACTGGGCGCCGGTCATCAGCATCACCAGACGGTCCAGACCGAAGGCCAGGCCACCGTGCGGCGGTGCGCCGTATTTCAGGGCGTCGAGCAGGAAGCCGAATTTTTCTTCCTGTTCCGCTTCACTGATACCCAGCAGGCGGAACACCGACTGTTGCATTTCCTTGCGGTGGATACGGATCGAACCGCCACCCAGCTCGGTGCCGTTCAGGACCATGTCGTAGGCACGGGACAGAGCGGTCGCCGGGTTGGCTTCCAGTTCTTCCGGGGTGCACTTCGGCGCGGTGAACGGGTGATGCAAGGCCGCGAAGCTGCCGTCGTCGTTCTCTTCGAACATCGGGAAGTCGACTACCCACATTGGCGCCCACTGACAAGTCAGCAGGTTCAGGTCGTTACCGACCTTGATCCGCAGCGCGCCCAGGGCTTCGCTGACGATCTTGGCCTTGTCGGCACCGAAGAACACGATGTCGCCGTCAACCGCGCCAACGCGATCAAGGATCACATTGAGGTTGGCTTCAGGGATGTTCTTGACGATCGGCGATTGCAGGCCTTCAACGCCTTTGGCGCGCTCGTTGACCTTGATGTACGCCAGGCCCTTGGCACCGTAGATGCCGACGAACTTGGTGTAGTCGTCGATCTGCTTGCGCGGCATGCTCGCTGCGCCAGGAACGCGCAAGGCGGCAACGCGGCATTTCGGGTCGTTGGCCGGGCCGCTGAAGACTTTGAAGTCGACTTCTTTCAGCTGATCGGCAACGTCAACCAGTTCCAGCGGGTTACGCAGGTCCGGCTTGTCGGAGCCGTAACGACGCATGGCCTCTTCCCAGGTCATGTGCGGGAAGTCGCCGAATTCCACATCCAGCACTTCCTTGAACAGGTTGCGGATCATGCCTTCGGTAATGCCAATGATGTCTTTTTCATCGAGGAAGCTGGTTTCGATGTCGATCTGAGTGAACTCAGGCTGACGGTCGGCACGCAGGTCTTCGTCGCGGAAGCATTTGGCGATCTGGTAGTAGCGATCGAAGCCAGCCACCATCAGCAGTTGCTTGAACAGCTGCGGCGATTGCGGCAAGGCGAAGAAGGAACCGGCGTGAGTACGGCTCGGCACCAGGTAATCGCGAGCACCTTCCGGGGTAGCGCGGGTCAGGATCGGCGTCTCGACATCGAGGAAGCCGTTCTCGTCCAGGTAACGACGGATGCTGGTGGTCATGCGCGAACGCAGGCGCAGCTTCTCGAGCATTTCCGGACGACGCAGGTCGATGAAGCGATAACGCAGGCGGGTTTCTTCGCCGACGTCGGAGAACTCGTTGAGCGGGAACGGCGGGGTTTCCGCTTCGTTCAATACTTCCAGCTCGTAGCCCAGCACTTCGATCATGCCCGACGCCATGTTGGCGTTGCCGGCACCGGCCGGACGCAGGCGAACCTTGCCGGTGACCTTGACCACGTACTCGCTGCGCACGCGATCGGCGGCGGCGAAAGTTTCAGCGCGGTCCGGGTCGAACACCACCTGGGCCAGACCGTCCCGATCACGGATATCGAGGAAAATCACCCCACCGTGGTCACGGCGACGGTGAACCCATCCGCAAAGGGTAATTTCCTGGCCTTCCAGGCTTTCGTTCAGTTGGCCGCAATAATGGCTGCGCATCATGGTAGTGGTTTCGCTTCTCGTAATTCGAAATTCGGTTGGAGGCCTTGCTCATATCCGGCCCTGGTGAAAGGCGCCAGATGATGCAAGAGCTCGCTCGTGTCGTTCAACTCAGGCTCAAGACCCTAGTCAGCTTTGTCGCCGCCGGCCAGATTCTTCTTGGAACCGGTCTTGAAATCGGTTTCGTACCAGCCGGTGCCGCTAAGGCGGAAGCCCGGCATGGACAGCATCTTCTTAAGCTCTGGCGCCTGGCAGGCAGGGCAGTCGACCAGCGGTGCTGCGCTGATCTTTTGAATGGCTTCCAACTGATGACCACAGGAAGCACATTGATAGTCGTACATCGGCATGGGGGTTGTCTCGGCGATCAGATTGCTACCGCACACGCTGGGTTTTGCGGCAAAGAGCGGGATTATATCCATTAAATGCAGCCTGTGCAGCCGTAAGACTGCACAGACCGACACTCTATTCATTCACCCCTGTGGTCAAGGCATGGCGATGCAGCCACCTTCCTTCAGGCTGTGCACGACGCACACAACCCGCACCAGCCCGGTGAAATTCTTGACCCCGCCGTGACGCAAATGCACCTCGCGGTCCACATGGGACAACAGCGCACTGACGGAACAGCAGTTGACCTTGGCCATATCATTCAAAATATCCCAGTACACCTGTTCAAGTCGCAAGCAGGTGGCGAAACCATTCAACCGCACTGATCGGGATAAAGGCTGGGCCAGGCCCATATCAAATTCGCTGACAAATGGATCGATCCTTATCTCCTTGACCGGACCGACCTGCCCCTCGCTTCTCCTGTCTTCGTCATCCATTTCGTTGACACTCCTTAGCCATCCTTGCCTTCTTTAAGAGCAATATCTGTTGCCCTATAGAAGCGCAGGCGCATAGGTATATCCAGATGACTTTATGACCATCAACGTAGGAGAAGCCAACAATTGAAGGGCGATCATGGAGACCGTCCTAGGCCGGACGTTTTCCTACATAGTCAGACGCCATTTGACTAGCGCATAAGGGATTTAAAGAGACAGCAGACCGCAGCACCTACATAGTTTTCTTATGGACGGGCATGCGCGACGGTCACCTGCGACAAATCGACTCTCAGAGCACCGCTGGACTGCCTGATTTGAGTAGCCGCAGGCTTTGCTGTTAAATAGGTAGTGTGTCGCTACCGCCTATTTTCCGGGGGCTGCGCATAGGCTGATACCGGGTACGTGTCCAACGCCTCCTATTGTTCTGAAGCGAACCGTGCTCAATCAGCTCTTCCTTGTGATCCGTCTTAACGTGAGTTACTCAAAATGTTGAAAATTGTCCACCTGCTAATGGGCGCAGCAGCCTTGCTGCTGTCCTTCATCCCTAGCCTGCGATCCGAAGCCGTACCTTACCTGCAACAACCTGATGCGCTGTACCTGGCCTTTTTCGGCCTGCTCAACCTCACCCTCGCTCCTGTTATCCCTTACTGGAACAAAGGCCCGCGTCATCAATTGCAAAACCTGGTCAGCGCCCTGCTGGTTCTGGCCGTCGTCCTGCAAACCCTGACGCTGCTCGCGCCAATGCCTGTCATTGCCGGTCAACCTGCCGTTCTGTTCAGCCTGGTCGCTGCCCTGATTGCCGTTCTTCTGCACCTGGCCATCAGCTTCTACAAATCTTCACCGGCCGCCGCCTCGCCAAGCTATGACATGAGCAACCGCGATACCGGTACCGTAAAGTGGTTCAACACATCCAAAGGCTTCGGCTTTATTTCCCGTGATTCCGGCGATGATATTTTCGTGCATTTCCGGGCCATTCGTGGCGAAGGTCACCGCGTCCTGGTCGAAGGCCAGCGTGTGGAGTTCTCCGTCATGAACCGCGACAAGGGCCTGCAAGCCGAAGATGTGATCGCCGCACTGCCGCGTCGCTGATCCAAGGCTAAAAAAAAACCGCGAACAGCCAGGCTGTTCGCGGTTTTTTATTGCGTGCCGTCTAGTAATGCGGTGGTGGCGCCTCTTCTTCGAACGTCTCGAACTGACCGGCCATTTCTTCTTGCCGCTTGAGCAATGCGGCCATTTGCAGCTGCAAGCGCTCCACTGCACGCTGCTGCGTCGCCAGCACATCGCTCAGTGCCTGGATGGTGTCATCCTGAAACGCCAGTTGGCTCTCCAGATCGGTAACGCGTTCTTCCAGGCTCATGATTCAACCCTCCAGAAACGTAAAATCATCGGTCAATACCAGGCGCAACCGTTCGCGTATCAACGCGATCTGCTCCGAACCATAAGGTTTGGCCGGGTGTTTACCCCAGACCGGTGCCGGCCAGGCGGCGTCTTCACGCTTGCGCACTATCACATGCATGTGCAACTGACTGACGACGTTACCCAGGGCCGCGACATTCAATTTGTCCGCGTCGAACGAGTCCTTGAGCATTTCCGCCAGTGCGGTCGTTTCCTGCCACAGCTGCTGTTGATCTGCGACATCCAACTGAAATATCTCACTGATATCCTCGCGTCGCGGCACCAGAATGAACCAGGGGTAGTTCGAATCATTGGACAGCAGCAACCGGCAGAGTGGGAAATCCCCGATCGGTAACGTGTCTTGTTGAAGCCGTGGATCTAGAACGAACACTGCGCGCACTCCCGCCTGGTCATCAATTTCAGCTTAGCGTCCATTCCGAGAGACGGCGCACCAAGCGACAGGACGGCAGCATACCTGCGAACGCCGCCGGCTTCACGACGAACCATGGCCGAAGCCAACCCGAGAAAGCACAAACGACCAGCCACGCGCCCCGACATGAATCGTTTTCGATCAGGACGCACCATTACAGAACCAGCAACCACACAAAAAACGCCGAACTGACTGATAAACAACGACCCGTTCAATGTTGCCAAACGACCGCACTGTATGAATTCGGTACAGTGATTAAAATTTTTTGCACCAAAACCGCACAGCGCGTCTACGCTGAGTCGGTCAGGCATCCGCCATTTACTCACTGGTGGGGTGAACCGGTAACGTTTTGGGTTGTCATGCAGTCGGCCACAAGGGTGCAACACGACGCAAACCATGGCGTCAAGCCCAAACAAAATATGGATGAACACCCCGGTTTTATGAGGTTTTTACAGCGACAGGCAGGCTTTCAGAAAAAAAACCGTCAGGATTCTGATTTGTGCACGTTTGTTGCATTCACACCCACATCGCCTTTAAAGCGTCCGCTGGAAGTGGACGCCTTAAGGCAAATAAAAACAGCGGCAGGGTTGCCCGATGGAGATTCAAGCGTTTCACCCAGGGACTCTTTTTACCGATGCTCAGGTCCTGGAAAACAACGCTAAAAGTTGTCAGTCCGCTTGCGTCGGGGCTGTAAATTTGCGACATCTACCAAGCTGTTTGCGACAGGGTCGTAAAGAAGCTGAAAGGTTAGATGCGCAAGTATCGCCAACATGGTCGGCGTGATATAAGTTTGCGCCGACACAAAAAGAAAGAGCCGCCCAGATAATAAATCAGGTGGGACGGCAGTACTCTTCTAAAACCAAAGGAGCAAATCACGATGCGCGTGATGAAGTGGAGCATGATCGCACTGGCAGTTGCAGCAGCAGCCAGTACTCAAATGGCTACGGCCGCACCTTTTGTAAGTGACCAGGCTGAAGCCAAAGGTTTTGTTGAAGACAGCTCGTTGAACTTGCTGGTTCGCAACTACTACTTCAACCGTGATAACAAAGATGGCGCCAACGACCAGAAAGACTGGACCCAAGGTCTTTGGGGCAACTACAGCTCCGGTTACACTCAGGGCCTGATCGGCGTCGGCGTCGATGCGTTCGGTTACCTGGCAATCAAGCTGGACGGTGGCGATGGCACCGGCGGCACCGGCAACATGAGCCGTAGCGACACCCGAAATGCCAGCGGTTATCGCGAAGTCAACGACAGCCAGGGCAAAGCCGGCGGCGCCGTTAAATTCCGCGTATCCAAAACCGAGCTGAAAGTCGGTGAGATGCAGCCAAGCACTGCTCCAGTGTTCGCTGTTGGTGGCTCCCGCATCCTTCCTCAAACTGCCAGCGGTATCCAACTGCAAAGCAGCGAAATCAAAGACCTCGACCTCGAAGCTGGTCACTTCTACTCGGCTTCCAGCCAGGACAAGAACGCCAGCGATGGCGGCCTGTACGCAACCTATGCGAACTTCAGCGATGGTGAAGAAGCCAACAAGATCGACTATTTCGGCGGCAAGTATGGTTTCACTGACAACCTGAGCGCCTCGCTTTATGGTGCCAAGCTCGAAGACATCTGGAACCAGTACTACGCGAATTTGAACTACACCCTTCCGCTGACTGACAGTCAGTCGATCAACTTCGACGGTAACATCTACAACACCCAAGACACCGGTGACGCTAAAGTAGGCGATATCAGCAACACCACCTACTCGCTGGCCGCGGCTTACTCGTTCCTGAAGGCGCACACCATCACCCTGGGCTTCCAGAAGGTCAACGGTGATACTCCGTTCGACTACATCGGGGTGGGCAAAAACAACCGTGGTGGCGACTCGATTTTCCTCGCCAACTCCATCCAGTACTCCGACTTCAACGGTCCTAACGAGAAATCGGCACAAATCCGTTACGACCTGAAAATGGCTGAATACGGCGTTCCTGGTCTGAGCTTCATGACCCGTTACGTAAAAGGTTGGGACATCGACGGCACCAACACTCCAACAAACAGCGCTTACGCTGGTATGTACGGTGCAGACGGCAAGCACAACGAAACCAACTTCGAAGCCAAGTACGTTGTACAGAACGGCCCAGCGAAAGACCTGTCCTTCCGTATCCGTCAGGCATGGCACTTCGCTAACAGCGACCAAGGTGAAGGCGATATCAAAGAGTTCCGTCTGATCGTTGACTACCCGCTGTCGATCTTGTAATCGCAAGCAGTTAATTTGCGGTAACAAACAAAAGGCCCATCTTCGGATGGGCCTTTTTTATTGGCTACAACTCAGCATTTAAATGATCGACTTTTTCCAGAACATGCCTGACCCAACAGTCAGGCATTGTTCGAAGGATCAATCACTGCACCGCTGATTCCTGAACCACCCGAATCACCCGCTGTGGAAACGGGATATCGATACCAGCTGCTTTCAAACGATCACGGGAGTGTTCGTTGAACATGAACAGCACATCCCAATAATCCGCAGTCTTCACCCACACTCGCAGGGAAACAGTAATCGAACTGTCGCCCAGGGTAGAAATCACTGCCTGAGGTTCCGGGTCAGCCAAAACACGCTCATCGTTGGCCAGGTCCAGCAAGACCTGACGGGCTTGCTGCAAGTCCGCTTGGTAATCAACGCCCACATCAAACACAATTTTACGGGTCGGTTGACGGTTGGTATTGGTGATGATGCCGTTCGACAGGTTGCCGTTCGGCATGATGATGGTTTTGTTATCGCCGGTACGCAACACAGTGTGGAAGATCTGGATGCTGTCGACAGTGCCGGCAACACCTTGGGCTTCGATCCAATCACCAATGCGGAACGGGCGGAACAACAGAATCAGCACACCACCGGCGAAGTTCGCCAGGCTGCCCTGCAAGGCCAAACCGATGGCCAGACCGGCCGCACCGATGGCGGCGACGAACGAAGTGGTTTCCACGCCGATCATCGAGGCGACGCTGACGATCAGCAGAACCTTGAGAATAATGTTCGCCAGGCTGCTGATGAAGCCTTGCAGGGCGAGGTCGGCGTTACGCAGCGCCAACAGGCCACCGAGCTTTTGCGTGACCTTGTTGATCAGCCACCAACCGATGGCCAAGGTAAGCACCGCCAGCAGCACGCGGCTGCCGTATTCCATGATCATTGGAATCCAGGCTTGAGACGCCTTGACCAGGTTGTCCACTTCAGTATTCAAATCCATCTATATTCTCCTGGGTTAAGCACAATCCCGGTGGGAGCGAGCCTGCTCGCGAAAGCGGGGTGTCATTCAACAGTGATGTCGACTGATACGCCCTTCTTCGCGAGCAAGCTCGCTCCCACAGGGTTTCCGCCTGAAAGGTCAGTCGCGGAAGTTGTTGAACTGCAGCGGCATATCGAACGTCTTGGCGCGCAGGGCCGCGATGGCTTCCTGCAAATCGTCACGTTTCTTGCCGGTAATGCGCACTTGCTCGCCTTGAATGGCAGCCTGAACCTTGAGTTTGGCGTCTTTGACATGAGCGACGATTTTCTTCGCCAGCTCTTTGTCGATGCCTTCCTTGAGGACTGCTTCCTGCTTCATCAGCTTGCCCGACGCATAGGCATCCTTGACTTCAAGGCACTGCACGTCGATTTTGCGCTTGACCAGGGCCAGCTTGAGGATCTCAATCATCGCTTCGAGCTGGAAATCGGCTTCAGCGGTCAGGTTGACGGTCAGGTCCTTTTCCTTGAACTCGAAGGTGCCTTTGCCTTTCAGGTCATAACGACGATCGAGTTCCTTGACGGCGTTCTCGACCGCGTTGGTGACTTCGTGTTTGTCCAGTTCGGATACCACGTCGAACGACGGCATGTAATCTCTCCAATAAAAGGGCATGCTCGATCACGATGGAGCACGCCTGGCTTGCGGTTAAAATCCGCGCTGATTATAACGGGTCTTTCCCATCATTCACTGCGAGCCACCCATGCGCGCGATAAACAGAGCAAAAAGCTGATGTCCACCACCTGGCATGTTCTTGGCGCCGGCAGCCTTGGCACCTTATGGGCGACTCGACTGGCGCGGGCCGACGTGCCGGTCAAGCTGATCCTGCGGGACGCTGCCCGCTTAGCGGCGTATCAGGCGGCGGGTGGGCTGACGCTGGTCGAACATGGTGAAGCGAAGTGCTATCCGGTGCCCGCCGAGACACCCGACCACCCTGAACCGATCCACCGCTTGCTGGTGGCCTGTAAAGCCTACGATGCCGAGGCAGCCGTGGCCCAACTGGCACCCCGCCTGGCCCCCGACGCCGAGCTGATCCTGTTGCAGAATGGTCTTGGCAGCCAGGACGCTGTCGCCACGCAGGTACCGCAAGCCCGCTGCATTTACGCGTCGAGCACCGAGGGTGCCTTTCGCGATGGCGACTGGCGCGTGATCTTCGCCGGCCACGGTTACACCTGGCTAGGGGATGCAGGGCATCCCGTGGCGCCGATCTGGCTGGATGACCTGAGCATCGCCGGCATTCCCCACGAATGGAGCACCGATATTCTGACCCGGCTGTGGCGAAAACTGGCGCTCAACTGTGCGATCAATCCGCTGACCGTGCTGCACGATTGCCGTAATGGCGGTTTGCAGGAACACCACTGCGAAGTCGCCACCCTTTGCGTCGAATTGACCGAGTTGCTTGAGCGGTGCGGCCAGCCAGCCGCCGCCGAAGACCTTCAACAGGAAGTCGAGCGGGTGATTCAAGCGACCGCCGCCAATTACTCTTCGATGTACCAGGACGTCGCGAACCAGCGCCGCACCGAGATCAGCTATCTATTGGGTCATGCCTGCAAAGTCGCCGCGAGACATCAGTTGAACCTGCCGCACCTCAATCAACTTGAACAAAGATTGATCACCCATCTGCACAGCCTTGGATTGCCCAGCGACTGAGCAGCGGCTACGCTGGCCACTTGTTCCTTTTCAGCGATGAACCAGATGCCATTGCGCCAGCGCCTTGAAAACCTTCCGGTCGGCCAGAAATTGCTGGCCGCCCTGCTGGTGCTGTTGACCACCGTCCTGCTGGTCGCCAACCTGACCTTTATCAGCGCTGCGTACTACATCTCCCAGGAAAGCATGGCACCTCAGGCCTTGCAGACCATCGGCCGCCTGGTGTCCAACCCCAGCCTGGTGTCCGAAGCCTTGCAGTCACCGCAAAGCGCCGAACGCCTGCTCAATGAACTCAACAGCTATTCACCGCTGCGTGCGGCGGCTCTTTACGACGGCAAGGGCGAGCGCCTGGCGCAGTTGCAGCATGGCGAGAAGCTGAACCTGCCAACGCGTTTTCGGCACATTGAAGCCTGGCAAGCCACGGAGTTTCGCAGCAATCAAATCATCACCCTGCCCCGCCCTGGCACCGCGCCTGGCCACCTGTTACTGGTCGCCAGCAGCGAACTGCCGATGGCGTTCTACACCGGGACCCTGACCGCGAGTCTCGGGATTCTGATCTTCAGTGTGCTGTTGTGGCTGGTGATTGCCCGACAAATCAAGCGCCTGATCACCCAGCCGATTCACCAACTCGAAGAGTTGTCCCGGCAAGTAACCCGGGAAGAGAACTACGCCCTGCGCGCCTCCCGCGGCAACCATGATGAAATCGGCAGCCTCGCCGAAGCGTTCAACACCATGCTCTCGCGGATCGAAGCCCGGGAGCAGCAACTCAAGCGCGCCCGGGACGATTCCCAGGCGGCCTATGATCAGGCTCAGGGCCTGGCCGAAGAAACCCGTCATACCAATCGCAAGCTGGAACTCGAAGTTCAGGTGCGCAGCAAGATCGAGAAGAAGCTCACCGGTTTCCAGAACTACCTCAACAGCATCATCGACTCCATGCCCTCGGCGCTGATCGCCCTTGATGAACAGCTCTATGTGACGCAGTGGAATCAGGAGGCCAGCGCCCTCTCCGGCACGCGCCTCGACGAGGCCTTGAACCAGCCGATCTTCCTGGCCTTCGAACCACTCAAGCCGTTTCTGCCGCAACTCAAGCAAACCGTCGAGCAGCATACGGTGGCCAAGATCGAACGTGTCACCTGGTTCAAGGACGAAGAACCCAGGCATTACGCCCTGACGTTCTACCCGCTGATGGGTGGCGCCGGGCGCGGTGTGGTGATCCGGATCGACGACATCACTCAACGTCTGTCGCTGGAAGAAATGATGGTGCAGTCGGAAAAAATGCTCTCGGTCGGCGGCCTCGCCGCGGGCATGGCTCATGAGATCAACAACCCGTTAGGCGCGATCCTGCACAACGTGCAAAACATTCGCCGACGCCTTTCGCCTGAGCTGCCGAAGAATCTCGAGCAAGCCGAGCAAATCGGGGTCACGCTGGAAACGGTCAACAAATACCTGCAAGCGCGGGAAGTGCCGCAGTTGCTCGACGGCATTCAACAGGCGGGCGCCCGGGCGGCAAAAATTGTCACGCACATGCTCAGTTTCAGCCGTCGCAGTACCCGGCAAATGGCCCCCTGCGACCTGCCGGCGTTGATCGATCAGGCAGTGGAAATCGCCAGCAACGACTTCGACCTGGCGATCGGTTTCGACTTCAAGGGCCAGGCGATCATTCGTCAGTTCGATCCAGCGTTGGGCCCGGTACCCGGGACCGCCAACGAATTGGAGCAAGTACTGCTCAACCTGTTGAAAAACGCCGCTCAGGCGATTCACCAGCGTGAAGACGACCGCGAGCCGGGACGGATCATTCTGCGTACCAAACTGAATCCACCCTGGGCGGAAATCCAGGTGGAGGACAACGGCATCGGCATGAGCGAGAGCGTGCGCAAACGCACTTTCGAACCGTTCTTCACCACCAAGGAAATCGGTCAGGGCACAGGCCTTGGCCTGTCGGTCTCGTATTTCATCATCACCAACAACCACAAAGGCCAGATGGAAGTGCAATCGACGCCGGGCCAAGGCACCTGTTTCACCTTGCGCCTGCCGTTGTCGGGCACGCCGGTGGTCTCTCAAGAACTCAATCAGCTGTCGAGGTAACCATGGGTTTTCGTTTGTCGAAGATTTACACCCGCACTGGCGACAAAGGCGAAACCGGGCTCGGCGATGGCCGCCGGGTGCCAAAGGACCATCCGCGGATCGAAGCCATTGGCGAGGTCGATACGCTGAACAGTCAGGTGGGTGTGCTATTGGCCGGGTTGGCGGCGGAAAGTGGCGAGTATCCGGGCTTGAACGAAGTCATCGAGGTTTTGGCGCCTTGCCAGCATCGGTTGTTCGACTTGGGCGGTGAGTTGGCGATGCCGGTGTATCAAGCACTGAACACGGCAGAAGTCGAACGGCTGGAAGCCGCGATCGATGTGTGGAATGAAGAGCTGGGACCGCTGGAGAATTTCATTTTGCCAGGTGGCTCGGCGCTGATTGCCCAGGCTCATGTGTGCAGATGTCTGGCGCGCAGTGCCGAGCGGCGGTGTCAGCATTTGAATGCAGTCGAACCGTTGGCCGGGGTTGGGTTGGCGTATATCAATCGATTGTCGGACTTGTTGTTTGTGGTGGCACGGTTGATTGCCAAGCGGCAGGGGATTGCCGAGATTTTGTGGCAGCCTGCGGCGAAACCCTCTAACTGATCGTTCCCACGCTCTGCGTGGGAATGCAGCAAGGGACGCTCCGCGTCCCAAGAGCGGACGCAGAGCGTCCGGGGATGCATTCCCACGCAGAGCGTGGGAACGATCGGGTGCTACGCCTCAGGCCAAAACGCCCGGATCCCCGCCGCACCTTGTGCGCCCGCTTCCCAGGCTTTCTGAAGATCCGCCGGGCCAACACCTCCGAGCAAGAACACCGGTTTGCTGAAACCTTCGATCAACGCGCGAGCCTGTTCCCAACCCAGCGGCTGAGCTCCCGGATGAGTCAGGGTCGGTTGCACCGGTGACAGGGTCACGAAATCTACCCCCATCTCCTCGGCCAACGCCAGTTCTTCAGCGTTATGGCAGGACGCCGCCAGCCAGCGCGACGCCGGTAGCGGGCGGCCAGCCGCCGCGTATTTGCGCAGCTGCGCGGAGGTGATGTGCCAACCGGCCGACGGGAAATCTCCCAGCCACTCGAACGGCCCCTTGATCATCAACTGCGCCTTGCCCGCACACAGCCCCGCCGCGTCCACCGCCAGATCACGGTACTTCGGATCGTAGCCGTTGGGTGCCCGCAACTGGATCAGCTTGATGCCGCCGGCAATGGCTTTTTGAATTCCGCGCAGCAAGGCTGGGGTTTCCAGGTCGTCCGGGGTAATCAAATACTGCGCGGGTAACCGTGCAGCCGCGACAATCGGCTGGTTGGCGGCCGGGAACTCGTAGCTCAGCAGATCCCGAGGCGCGACCCATTCCAACGGTTGGCCTTCGGCGCCGTGCGGTTCGCCGGTAAAGGCCGACACTTCCCAAACGTCCAGTAACACTTGCTTGTCCGGGTAATCGTGCCGCACCTTGATCAGCGGGCGAGCCACGTTGACCACAATGCCCAACTCTTCGTGCAGCTCGCGAGCCAGGGCGGTTTCAACGGATTCGTCGGCCTCGACCTTGCCACCGGGAAATTCCCACAAACCACCCTGATGCTGGGTGTCGGCACGGCGGGCAATGAGGATCTTGCCACTGCCATCGCGAATGACAGCGGCGGCTACGTGTACTCGCTTCACTGCCCGACCTCCTCCAGACCTGCCTTCTGCCAAGCCTTGAAGGCTGGCCATTGGCAGATGGTTTCGACGTAGGCCGCGTCCGCTGCGGGCAGCCTCACCTGATAGGTGCGCAGGCGTACGGCGATCGGTGCGAAGAAGGCATCCGCCAGGGTCGCGCCGCCAAACAGGAACGGACCGGTTTCGGTGGCGGCTGCCCGGCACTCGGCCCACAACGCCAACATGCGCTCGATGTCAGCCTGGACGTCAGCCGGTACCGGCGACAGCGCAGCGTCGTGACTCAAGTCGAATGGCATGTTGCCGCGCATGGCGAAGAAACCGCTGTGCATCTGCGCGCAGGCCGATCGCGCCTGGGCGCGGGCGGCGGTGTCTTTGGGCCAGAGGCCGGCGTCGGGGAACTGCTCTGCCAGATACTCGGCAATCGCCAGGGAGTCGGCGATGGTGCCGTGTTCGGTTTTCAGCAATGGGACTTTTGCAGTCGGCGAGTGCTTGAGCAGACGCTCACGCGTATCCGGCTGGTTCAGCTTGATCAGTTCTTCGGTGTAGGGGGCGCCGGCCAGGTCGAGGGCCAATGCGCCGCGCAGGGACCAGGAGGAATGCAGTTTGTCGCCGATGATCAGGTGCAAGCTCATGTTCGGGACCTTTTGGTGGAGGGAACAAGCCAGTCTATGCAGTGACTGACAGACCGCTTTCGCGAGCAGGCTCGCTCCCACATTTGATCCTGCTGTGCACAAAACCTGTGTCCACTGAAGATCCCCTGTGGGAGCGAGCCTGCTCGCGAATGCAGCGACTCGGTCTAACGGTTGGTTAGGTGCGGTACTCGGCGTTGATTTTCACGTATTCGTGGGACAGGTCGGTGGTCCAGATGGTTTCGCTGCAATCACCGCGACCCAGCTCGATACGGATGGTGATTTCTTCCTGCTGCATCACGGCCGCGCCCTGGGCTTCGGTGTAGGTCGATGCGCGAGCGCCACGGCTGGCGATACACACTTCACCGAGGAACACGTCGATCTTGCTCACATCCAGGTTCGGTACGCCGGCACGACCCACGGCGGCCAGAATGCGGCCCCAGTTCGGATCGGAGGCAAACAGTGCGGTCTTGATCAGCGGCGAGTGAGCCACGGTGTAACCGACGTCCAGGCATTCCTGATGATTGCCGCCTCCGTTGACTTCAACGGTGACAAACTTGGTCGCGCCTTCGCCGTCGCGAACGATGGCCTGGGCCACGTCCATGCACACTTCAAATACAGCCTGTTTCAGCTTGGCGAACAGATCACCGCTGGCCTCAGTGATTTCCGGCAGTGCTGCCTGACCGGTGGCGATCAGCATGCAGCAGTCGTTGGTCGACGTGTCACCGTCGATGGTGATGCGGTTGAACGACTTGTTGGCACCGTCCAGCAGCAGGTTTTGCAGCACGTCGCGGGAGACTTTGGCGTCGGTGGCGATGTAACCGAGCATGGTCGCCATGTTCGGGCGGATCATGCCCGCGCCTTTGCTGATACCGGTGACGGTGATGGTCACGCCGTCATGCTGGAACTGGCGGCTCGCACCTTTTGGCAAGGTGTCGGTGGTCATGATGCCGGTGGCGGCAGCTTCCCAGTTATTGACCGACAGGTCGTCGAGGGCGGCTTGCAGGGCCCCTTCGATTTTCTCGACCGGCAACGGCTCGCCGATCACACCGGTGGAGTACGGCAGCACCAGGCTGGCGTCGACGCCGGTCAGCTCAGCCAGTTTGGCGCAGGTGCGCTCGGCAGCGGCAAGGCCTGGTTCGCCAGTGCCGGCGTTGGCATTGCCGGTATTGGTCAACAGGTAACGCACCGGACCTTGCACACGCTGCTTGGCGAGGATCACGGGAGCGGCGCAAAAGGCGTTCAGGGTGAACACGCCAGCGACCGTGGAGCCTTCGGCACAGCGCATCACCACAACATCCTTGCGCCCCGGGCGCTTGATGCCAGCCGAGGCGATACCGAGTTCAAAACCGGCAACCGGGTGCAACGTTGGCAACGGACCAAGACCAACAGCCATGAATGCGCTCCTTAATAAATGATGTCAGCACCGCTTTCAGGAAGAACGGTGGTTTAAATGGCAAAACGCCGCGACGGCATAAGCCGGTCGCGGCGCGGGTATTTCAGCGTATGAAACGGGTTTTACTGGATCTGCCCGTGGCAATGCTTGAACTTCTTGCCCGAGCCGCAGTAGCAAAGTTCGTTACGGCCCAGCTTCTGTTCATTGCGTACCGGCGCGGTGGCAAGGGCGACATCGACCTCTTCACCCAGCAGCTCCGGTTGCTCAAGCCCCGGTGCTTCGTCGTGCTGGAACTGCATGCGCGCAGCCAGCGCTTCGGCTTCCTGGCGCAGGCGTTGTTCTTCTTCGATCGGATCTTCGCGGCGAACCTGAACGTGAGACAGCACACGGATCGAGTCGCGCTTGATCGAATCCAGCAGCTCGGAGAACAGCGTGAAGGACTCGCGCTTGTACTCTTGCTTCGGGTTCTTCTGTGCATAACCACGCAAGTGGATGCCGTGACGCAGGTGATCCATAGTCGACAGGTGGTCTTTCCACAGGTCGTCCAGTACGCGCAGAACGATTTGCTTCTCGAAGGTGCGCAGTGCCTCGGCACCGGCCTGGTCTTCTTTCTCGTTGTACGCGGCGATCAGCTCGGTCATGAGCTTCTCGCGCAGGGTTTCTTCGTACAGGTGATCGTCTTCGTCGAGCCATTTCTGGATCGGCAGCGCCACGCCGAAGTCGCTCTGCAACGCCGCTTCCAGACCGGCCACGTCCCACTGCTCAGGCAGCGATTGTGGTGGAATGTGTGCGCTGATAGTGGCGTTGAGCACGTCCTGACGGAAGTCGGCGATGGTTTCACCGATGTTGTCGGCGGCCAACAAACTGTTACGCATGTGATAGATCACTTTACGTTGTTCGTTGTTGACGTCGTCGAACTCGAGCAGTTGCTTGCGAATGTCGAAGTTGCGGCCTTCAACCTTGCGCTGAGCCTTCTCGATGGCGTTGGTCACCATGCGGTGCTCGATCGCCTCGCCAGGCTGCATGCCCAGGGCCTTCATGAAGTTCTTCACCCGATCAGAGGCGAAGATGCGCATCAGGCTGTCTTCCAGCGACAGGTAGAAACGGCTGGAACCGGCGTCCCCCTGACGACCGGCACGACCACGCAGCTGGTTGTCGATACGGCGCGATTCGTGACGTTCGGAAGCAATCACCTGCAAACCGCCCGACTCGAGCACTTGCTGGTGACGTTTCTGCCAGTCGGCCTTGATCTGGGCAATCTGCTCAGGGGTCGGGTTTTCCAGGCTTGCCACTTCCACTTCCCAGTTACCGCCCAACAGGATGTCGGTACCACGACCGGCCATGTTGGTGGCGATGGTCAGTGCGCCTGGGCGACCGGCCTGGGCAATGATCTCGGCTTCTTTTTCGTGGAACTTGGCGTTCAGAACCTTGTGTTCGATGCCTTCCTTCTGCAGCAACGCAGACATGTGCTCGGAAGTTTCGATGGTTGCAGTACCCACCAGCACCGGACGGCCCTGGGTCATGCATTCCTTGATGTCGTTGATGATCGCCGCGTATTTCTCTTCGGCGGTCAGGAACACCAGGTCGTTGTAGTCTTTACGCGCCAGCGGTTTGTTCGGCGGGATAACCATCACCGACAGACCGTAGATCTGGTGGAATTCGAACGCTTCGGTGTCAGCGGTACCGGTCATGCCGGACAGCTTGTTGTACAGACGGAAGTAGTTCTGGAACGTGGTCGAAGCCAGCGTCTGGCTTTCGGCCTGAATGTTCAGCCCTTCCTTCGCTTCGATGGCCTGGTGCAGGCCTTCGGACAGACGACGACCCGGCATGGTACGACCGGTGTGTTCGTCGACGAGTACGACCTGACCGTCCTGCACGATGTATTCGACGTTGCGATTGAACAGTTTGTGCGCACGCAGACCGGCATAGACGTGAGTCAGCAGACCGAGGTTGTGCGCCGAGTACAGGCTCTCGCCTTCAGCCAGCAAGCCAACGCGGGTCAGCATGTCTTCGATGAACTGGTGACCGGCTTCGTTGAGCTCGACCTGACGGGTCTTCTCGTCGACGGTGTAGTGGCCGGCCTTGGTGACTTCGCCTTCAACTTCCTCGACGTGCAACTCAAGCTGCGGGATCAGTTTGTTGATCTCGATGTACAGCTTGGAGCTGTCCTCGGCCTGACCGGAAATGATCAGCGGGGTACGGGCTTCGTCGATGAGGATGGAGTCGACTTCGTCGATCACGGCAAAATTGAGTTCGCGCTGGAATTTTTCTTCCATGCTGAACGCCATGTTGTCGCGCAGGTAGTCGAAACCGAATTCGTTGTTGGTGCCGTAGGTGATGTCGGCGGCGTAAGCAGCGCGCTTTTCTTCCGGCGGCTGGAATGGTGTGACCACGCCGACCGTCATGCCGAGGAATTCGTAGAGCGGACGCATCCAGTTGGCGTCACGACGGGCCAGGTAGTCGTTCACCGTCACAACGTGCACGCCCTTGCCGGACAGCGCGTTGAGGTAAACGCCCAGTGTTGCCACCAGGGTCTTGCCTTCACCAGTGCGCATTTCCGCGATCTGGCCTTCATGCAAGGTCATGCCGCCGATCAGCTGGACATCGAAGTGACGCATACCCATGACGCGCTTACCGGCTTCGCGGGCGACCGCAAAGGCTTCTGGCAGCAGCTTGTCGAGGGTTTCCCCTTTGGCGATGCGGGCCTTGAACTCATCTGTCTTGGCACGCAATTGATCGTCCGAAAGGGCCACCATTTGCTCTTCGAAGGCATTGACGAGTTGCACCGTCTTGAGCATGCGTTTGACTTCACGCTCGTTCTTGCTTCCAAAAAGTTTCTTTAACAAAGGCGCAAACATATCGGCAGGATCTTCCACACTAAAGGGATGGAGGGCGGCCCCGTGAGTCGCCCGAGCAGCCCTCATGGCCGCATGCGAACGAGCATTCTACCCGGAAACGGTGGTGAGGAAAGTGGCGTTGTTCCACGATGCCGGCACAGCGTTGTGACGGGGCTCACTTAAAATAAGGGCTTTTTGCTCAACTTCAAGCCATTCACGACAGAAGTTACTTGTTGATTTAATGGGTAAAGCGCTCGCAAAGCAATGGCTCGGGTGCATCCGATGCTTTCTGCTACCATGGCGGCTCTGTTACTTCAGGTGTCTGATCATGGCATTTCGCCCTCTTACGGCCAGAGCACCCGCCGTCCTGCTTCGCGAAGCCAAACCGCTGAAAGCCATCTTCGGCCACGCTCAACGCCTGGGTCATTTACAACGTCTGCTGGAAAGCCAATTGCAGCCCGCCGCCCGCGAGCATTGCCATGTGGCGTCGTGGCGCGAGGGCAGTTTGCTGCTGATCGTGACCGACGGGCATTGGGCGACTCGCCTGCGTTATCAGCAAAAGCGCCTGCAACGGCAATTACAGATGTTCGACGAATTCGCCAGTTTGACGCGGATTCTGTTCAAGGTTCAGCCGCCAACCGTTCAGCAAGGGGCGGCTGGCCATACCATCAGTTTGTCGACCGATGCAGGCGCGACCATTCAGGCCACGGCCGACGGGATCAGCGATCCGAATCTGCGGGCGGCGCTGGAACGGCTGGCGGCGCACGCCAAACCCAAGACCTGACTCCTTCTTACCGATCGTTCCCACGCTCTGCGTGGGAATGCCTCTTGTGACGCTCTGCGTCACGCTTTGGGACGCGGAGCGTCCCTGGCTGCATTCCCACGCAGAGCGTGGGAACGATCAATGAATCAGCGGCGTTTGCTGCCGCCGAGCAACGAGCCCATCAGACCGCGCACCAACTGTCGGCCCAATTGATTGGCCGCCTGGCGCATCGCTGATTTCAGTGCCTGCCCCGCCGCGGTGCCGAGGAATTCCCCGGCTCTGTCGGTGAAGCTTGGCTCTTCGGCTGCCGGTTTGCCCGGAACAGCGTCAGGTTCTGGCGCCAACCCTTTGCGCCCCATCAACACTTCATAAGCCGATTCACGATCGATGGGTTTGTCATACCGCCCCTTAAACGGCGAACCGGCGATCAGCACCGTGCGTTCAGTCTCGCTCAGCGGCCCGATCCGCGATTGCGGCGGTGCCACCAACACCCGCTGAACCATCTCCGGCGTGCCCTTGTCCTGCAACGTGCCGACCAGCGCCTCGCCAATCCCAAGCTCGGTCAGCACCGACAAGGCATCGAACGCCGGGTTCGGCCGGAAACCTTCGGCCACCGCTCGCAGGGATTTCTGTTCCTTGGCGGTGAACGCGCGCAGGCCATGCTGAACGCGCAGACCGAGCTGGGCCAGCACCTCATCCGGCAAGTCGCCCGGCGATTGCGTGACGAAATACACGCCCACGCCTTTCGAGCGTATCAGCCGCACCACCTGCTCAAGACGATCCTGCAAGGCCTTTGGCGTACCGGCGAACAACAAATGCGCCTCGTCGAAAAACAGTGCCAGCAGCGGTTTGTCCGAATCGCCGCGTTCTGGCAATTGCTCGAACAATTCGGCCAGCAGCCATAACAGGAATGTCGCGTAGACCTTCGGCGCATCATGCACCAGACGGCTGGCATCGAGCAGGTGAATGCGCCCGCGCCCCTCGGCGGTCGGCTGCAGGATGTCTTCGAGTTGCAGCCCCGGCTCACCGAACAGCGCTTCGGCGCCCTGCTGTTCCAGGGTCGCCAGGCGCCGCAACAGCGCCTGGCTGGAACCGGTGGTCATCAGCGCGGCGTCGTCACCCAGTAATTCCGGGTTGTCACGCAGGTGATTGAGCAGCGCTTTCAGGTCCTTGAGGTCCAGCAACAACAGCCCTTCACGGTCCGCCACCTTGAACGCGGCGTACAGCGCCGACTGTTGACTGTCGGTCAGCTCCAGCAGGCTGCCAATCAATAACGGCCCCATTTCGCTCAAGGTTGTGCGCAATGGATGACCGGACTGACCGTGAATGTCCCACAGGGTCACCGGATACGCTTGTGGCGTGTGGTTCAGCCAGGGCATCCCGGCGATCCGCTCGGCGATTTTGCCTTGAGGGTTGCCGGCGGCGCCCAGGCCACACAGGTCGCCCTTGATATCGGCGGCGAACACCGCCACGCCGGCATCGCTGAATGCTTCGGCCATCCGTTGCAAGGTGACCGTTTTGCCCGTCCCGGTAGCGCCCGCGATCAAGCCATGACGGTTCGCCAGACGCATGGCCTGGGCAATCGGCTCCCCGGCAAGGTCGGCACCGATAACGAGTTGTAATGAGTCAGGCATTTTGTCACCCATGGTTAATCTTTGATCCTTCGCGGCCGATAGAAATAAGCGAGAGACCCAATTGAAAGCAAGGTCCGAGATTCCCCTACGGAGAGCAGGAATTACCGACTCGCTCCATTGCGCACTCATTTTGCGCGCATTAGCAGCAACGCGCCCCGAACAATAAGACCTTAGCGGACACCCCGAGCCATGAACAAAAATCTGCGCTTCAGCCATAAAATCCTGCTGGCCGCCGCCCTCATCGTCATTGCCGCCTTCGCCTCGTTCACGCTGTACAACGACTATTTGCAGCGCAATGCGATACGCCGCGATCTGGACAACTACTTGCAGGAAATGGGCAGCGTCACTGCAAAAAACATTCAAACCTGGCTGGCCGGTCGCAGTCTGCTGATCGAAAACCTGTCGTAAACCGTTGCCTTGAACGCAGATACAGCCAATGTCTCCAACCTGCTGGAACAGAAGGCCGTGTCGTCGACCTTTATGGGCGCCTACCTGGGCAATAAAGATGGCACTTTCATCATCCGCCCGGACAGCAAGATGCCCGACGGTTATGACCCTCGTGCTCGCCCTTGGTACAAGAGCGCGCAAAGCACCAGCGGTTCTGCCCTGACCGAGCCCTACATCGACCTCGCCTCTGGCCAGCTGGTGATCTCCATCGTTGACAGCGTACTCAAGGACGGACAAAACATCGGCGTGGTGGGGGGGGACTTGAGTTTGCAGGTGATCACCGACAGCCTCAACGCACTGGACTTCGACGGCATGGGCTATGCCTTTCTGGTCAGCGCCGACGGAAAAATCCTGGTCCACCCGGACAAAGCGCTGGTGATGAAGTCCCTGAGCGAGGCGTACCCGAGAAACACCCCGCGCATCAGCAGCGACTTCAGTGAAGTCGACGTCGACGGCAAGACTCGGATCGTGACTTTTACCCCGATCAAAGGGCTGTCCTCAGTCAACTGGTACATCGGTCTGTCGGTGGACAAGGACAAAGCCTTCTCGATGCTCAGCGAGTTTCGCGCCTCGGCGGTCGTTGCGACGGTCATTGCCGTGGCCATCATCATCGCTCTGCTGGGCATGCTGATCCGCATCCTGATTCAGCCGCTGCACGTGATGACCCGCGCCATGGCGGACATTGCCGACGGCGAAGGCGACCTGACCAAACGCCTGACCATCGTGAACAACGACGAATTCGGTGTCCTCGGCACCGCGTTCAACCGCTTCGTGGAACGCATTCACGGTTCGATCCGCGAAGTGTCGTCGGCCACCGGGCAAGTCAACGAAGTGGCGCTGCGTGTAGTGGCCGCCTCGAACTCGTCGATGTTCAACTCCGACCAACAGGCTTCGCGCACCAGCAGCGTGGCCGCGGCGATCAACCAGCTCGGTGCCGCCGCTCAGGAAATCGCCCGCAACGCAGCACAAGCATCGAGTCAGGCCAGCGATGCCCGCAGCCTGGCTGAAGATGGCCAGCAAGTGGTGGATCGCAGCATTGTCGCGATGAATCAGCTGTCCAGCATGCTCAGCGCCTCGAGCACCAACATCGAATCGCTGAACAGCAAAACCGTGAACATCGGGCAGATTCTCGAAGTAATCACCAGCATCTCCCAGCAAACCAACCTGCTGGCGCTGAACGCGGCCATCGAAGCGGCGCGCGCCGGTGAAGCCGGACGTGGTTTTGCCGTGGTGGCCGATGAAGTGCGCAACCTCGCGCACCGCACTCAGGAATCGGCGCAACAGGTGCAGACCATGATCGAGGAGCTGCAAGTCGGCGCCCGCGAATCCGTCAGCACCATGAGCGACAGCCAGCGTCACAGCCAGGACAGCGTCGAAATCGCCAACCTGGCCGGCGAACGGTTGAACAGCGTGACCTTGCGTATCGGCGAAATTGACGGGATGAACCAGTCGGTGGCGACGGCGACCGAAGAGCAGACTGCCGTGGTGGAGTCGATCAATGTGGACATTACCGAGATCAACACACTGAATCAGGAAGGGGTAGAAAACCTGCAGTCGACGTTGCGGGCGTGCGCGGATCTTGAGCAGCAGGCGGCGCGGCTTAAACAATTGGTAGGCAGTTTCCGTATTTAGTGTCTGATCAGGGCCCCCTCGCGAGCAGGCTCGCTCCCACAGGTACAGCGCCAGACCCTGTGGGAGTGAGCCTGCTCGCGATAGCGGTCTGTAACACACCGCAAAACCCTCACTGACGTCCCGCCACAAAACCCCAACCGAACATCTATCCTTCATAAAGGTCAACCAAGGGAGAACAACGGACCGGAGGGATGTTCATCGTGCATATCGCTGACATAACCATGTTCTACGCCCCTGCCAGCGGTGGCGTGCGCACTTATCTGGATGCAAAACACCGTCGCCTGAGCATCAAGCCAGGCATTCGCCACAGTCTGTTGATTCCTGGGGCTCACTTGAGCGAACAGGATGGCATTTATACGGTTCCGGCCCCTGCACTGCCCTTCGGCAAAGGTTATCGTTTCCCCCTCCGTCTCGCGCCATGGCGCAATGTTCTGCAGGATTTACAGCCCGACCTGATCGAGGTCGGCGACCCCTACCTCACCGCCTGGGCGGCCCTTGACGCCCGGCGGCAACTGGATGTCCCGGTGATCGGCTTTTACCATTCGGACCTGCCGATGCTGGTCAGCAATCGCATGGGCAATTGGGTCACCACCAACGTTGAAGCCTATGTCAGCAAGCTCTATGGCAATTTCGATCGGGTTTTGGCACCCAGTCAGGTCATGGCCGACAAACTGGTCGGGCTAGGGGTGAAGAACGTTTTCGTGCAACCGTTGGGCGTCGACCTGCAAACCTTCAATCCCGCTGCACGAGACCCGGGCCTACGGGCCAAACTGGGCATTGATGAGAACACTCATTTACTGATTTTCGCCGGGCGCGGCTCCAAGGAAAAAAACCTGCCGGTGCTGCTCGACTGCATGAAACGCCTGGGCCGACGCTATCACCTGCTGTTGGTGGGTTCGTCGATGCCGGCCGCAGTGCCCGACAACGTCACTGTGGTCGACAAGTTCTGCCCAGCCGCACAAGTGGCGCGGTTGATGGCCAGTGCCGATGCGCTGTTGCATGCCGGCGATCAGGAAACATTCGGCCTGGTGGTTCTAGAAGCCATGGCCAGTGGCATTCCGGTGGTGGCCGTGGCGGCCGGGGCCTTTCAGGAAATCATCACCGATCAATGCGGCCTGCTCTGCCCGCCGAACAATCCATTGGCGATGGCCAACACGGTCCGCGAGCTGTTCAGTTCGGGCAGCGTGGTTTTGGGCAAACAGGCCCGCAGCCATGTCGAACGGCATTACTCTTGGGACACGGTGGTCACCAGCTTGCTCGGCCACTATCACGCCGTGCTCGGTAGCCACTGGCCGCTGACGGCCAATGGTTGATCCCATGAACCCGCCCAGCCTGTTACTCATACTGCATGATGTCGCACCGCAAACCTGGGGCGACTATCAACCCTTTGTCGAGGCCGTCGACGCCTTGGGCGAAGTGCCGATGACCTGGCTGGTGGTGCCCAATTTCCACAAGCACAACGATCTGCAGGAGCACCCAGGATTTCGACGTGTGCTCACCCGCCGTCTCACCCGAGGTGACGAACTGGCCTTGCACGGTTACTTTCATTGCGATGACGCGCCTACTCCCATTACACCAAGAGACTGGTTCATGCGCCGGATCTATACCCACGAAGGCGAGTTTTACAGCCTGTCTCAAGAAACCGCCCTCGCCCGCCTGCACGCCGGTATCGAAGTGTTCCACCGTTATCACTGGCCGCTGGAAGGCTTCGTCGCCCCGGCCTGGTTGATGAGCGAAGGGACGCGCCAGGCTTTGCGCCAGTTACCCCTGAGTTACACCAGCGACTCGCAGCATCTCTATCGCCTGCCGGATTTCACCGCGTTCGACGCGCCGGGGCTGGTCTGGAGCGCCCGCAGCGCCTGGCGCCGAGGGCTGTCGAAGTTCGTCAGCGATCAACGCGAACAACGCTGGCAACAAGCACCGGTGATTCGTCTTGGCCTGCACCCGGTGGATATGCGTCATGAGTTCTCGCGCACGTACTGGCTGCAAACCCTCAAGCGCTTGCTCGACGAGGGGCGTGTGCCGTTGACCAAGTCACGCTGGCTGGCACTGCAAAGCGAGCGTATGGGGCGCGCCGCATGAGTCGCGGGATTCTGCTGCTCGTCGCACTGCTCGCTGCGGTGCTGATTCCATCGCTGCTGGGCGGTAACGAAACCTGGTATCGGCTGCGAAGCTTTCCGCTGACCTGGTTACTGATCATGTTCGGCATGATCCTGCTGTGTTGGGTGCTGAACACGATGCGCTTGCGCCTGTTGCTAGGCGATCAGCGCGACAAGGTGAGCCCGCTGAAAAGCCTCGGGGTAGTGATGGCCGCCGAGTTCGCTTACTGCGCCACACCGGGCGGCAGCGGCGGGCCGCTGACCATCATGGCGCTGCTCGCGCGCAATGGCGTGCGTCCGGCCAGGGGCAGCGCTGTGTTTGCCATGGATCAACTGAGCGATTTGCTGTTTTTTCTCTGCGCGCTGAGCGGGATCCTGATTTACGCGTTGTTCCAGCACCTCAGCCAACGCATGGAATGGCTGCTGACCGTCAGCGCCATTTCGATGTTCGGCGGGTTGTTCAGTTGCGTGGTGGTCGCCCGCTACCATCGCGTGCTGATTCGTTTGAGCGGCCGATTGCTCGCTCGCCTGAATGTCAAAACCACCACCCGTGTGCGCTGGGCGCGAAAACTCCTGCATTTCCTCGCGGCGTTCACGGACACCTTGAAGCTGCCTTTTCAGACATTAATCACGGTGTTTGCCCTGACATGCCTGCATTGGGGCTTGCGCTATAGCGTGCTGTATCTGGCGTTACGTGGGCTTGGGGCGGATTTGCAGTGGGCCTGGAGCTTTCTGATCCAGATGCTTTCGCTGAGCGCGGGGCAGTTCAGCCTGTTGCCGGGCGGTGCCGGGGCGGCGGAACTGACGTCGGCGGCGCTGCTGGCGCCAATGGTAGGAAAATCCACCGCGGCGGCGGCGATCCTGATCTGGCGGGCGGTGACTTATTACTTCTATTTGCTGGTGGGCGGCCCGGTGTTTTTGCTGATGCTCGGGCGGCCGTTGCTGAAGAAGTTGATGAAGTTCAAGCAGGCTTAGTGTTGTCGTCGGGGTCGTTCTGCAACTGTTCCCACAACTCGGCGGCACCGGGAAACTCCGTGCCGTCTTCAGGGTTCATGTCATCCGGGTCGTAACGGCTCAAACACCCCTCGCCCAATGTGGCGGGAGCCTTGGATGTGGCTTTGTCCAGTGGATCGGCCATGGTCAGTTCTCGTTCTGTAGATCGTTCCCATGCTCTGCGTGGGAACGATCAGCAGCAAGTTATCAGAACACCACGGTTTTGTTGCCGTGCACCAGCACCCGGTCTTCCAGGTGATAGCGCAGGCCACGGGCCAGTACCATCTTTTCGACGTCCCGACCGAAACGCACCATATCGTCGATGCTGTCACTGTGGCTGACGCGAACGACGTCCTGTTCGATGATCGGACCGGCATCCAGCTCTTCGGTCACGTAGTGGCAAGTCGCGCCAATCAACTTCACACCACGCATCGATGCCTGGTGATACGGCTTGGCGCCGACGAACGATGGCAGGAAGCTGTGGTGAATGTTGATGACCTTGTGGGCATATTCGCTGCACAACTCGGGCGGCAGGATTTGCATGTAGCGGGCAAGTACGACCACTTCAGCATCGTGCTGTTTGACCAGGCGCGAGACTTCGGCGAAGGCCGGCTCTTTATCCTGCGGATTGACCGGTACGTGGTAATACGGAATCCCGTGCCACTCGACCATGCTGCGCAAGTCGTCATGGTTGGAAATCACGCAGGAAATTTCGCAATCCAGTTCATCACTGTGCCAGCGGTGCAACAAGTCGGCGAGGCAGTGAGACTCGCGACTGGCCATCAGAACCACGCGCTTTTTCTGCTCGGTATCCGTGATGCGCCAGTTCATCGAGAACTCTTCGGCAATCGGTGCAAACGCCTCGCGAAAGGCATCGATACCGAAGGGCAGCGAATCGGCACGAATTTCGTGACGCATGAAGAACCAGCCACTGAGATTATCCGAGTGATGGCTCGCTTCAGTGATCCAGCCGTTATGTGACGCCAGAAAGTTACTGACTTTAGCAACGATACCGACGCGGTCCGGGCAAGCAATCACCAGCCGAAAAGTGCGCATGAGGGTAAAACTCCAGAACTTCGCAAAGGCGGCCATTCTAGCGATTGCGCAACAAAACTGCAGTATTGATGACGCGTGGCCCGACACAAAGGCAAGCGGCAGAGGTTCTCGCAGCACCTGCAACCCGCGCGATGGTGTCCCTGTTGCCATTCTTCAAGTGCACAATTGTGAATATTCGTGATGACTGCATCACACTTTTAACTGCACCGGCAATTTATGCCTATTCATCGTAACTAATTTAAATAAAACCCCGGTTAAATGTTTACTTGGTGAAACACCCTGACTATTATTGCCGCACTGTCACCTGCCATCCAGCGCCCTACATAAGGTAGTCCTCATGTCCTTGATCAACGAATATCGCGCCACCGAAGAAGCTATCAAAGAGCTGCAAGCCCGTTTGAAGAATCTGTCCCAAGACGACAAACTGCAAACCGAGCTGGAATTCGAAGGCAAACTGCGCACCCTGATGGGCGAATACTCCAAGTCTCTGCGTGACATCATTGCGCTGTTGGATCCTGAGTCCAAAACCAAAGCACCACGTGGCGGCGCAGTAAAAACTACTGGCACCAAGCGTGCTCGCAAAGTTAAACAATACAAAAACCCGCACAACGGCGAAGTCATCGAAACCAAAGGTGGCAACCACAAGACTCTGAAAGAGTGGAAAGCCAAGTGGGGCGGTGACGTGGTTGAAGGCTGGGCTACCCTGCTGGGCTAAGCCGTAGCGCTTGTCGCGGACTTACCCGCGACAAAAAAGAACGCCAGCATCTGCTGGCGTTTTTTTATGCCCGGTATTCAGCTCCGAACATTTTCGATTTCAAAGATTCAAACGTTTGCGTAATCCTTCGACATAATTCTGCCATTCATTCAGCACCTCTCGCTGAAACGATGTAGCCGTATTACTCCATTGGGCTGCGGCTTCTGCAAAAGTTTCCAACGTATTTGGCGCCCCCCACTCGGGTGCTGACAAACGTTGCTGACAGAATATTCGCCAGCGTTCTTGCTCTTCGAAATTCAACGTATCGGGGAAGTTGCGTGCGCGATATCGAAACAATAATTCGGGCAATCGCTCATCATCGAAGGGCCATTGTTGTTGCGCTAATTGAGCAGGGTCGGCAGACCTGACTTGCTCACAAAGACGCCGATCCCGATCACCGATAAAACCATCGTACAACTGTTGCTCCGGGTCTTGGCTCGGGGTGAACGCTTCGCTGGCATAAATCGCCTGCACTTTATCTCGCCAAATTGTTTGTGCGTCACTTAGCCGCAGCGCGCGCTCTTGGTAGAGCGACATATCCAGCTCCAAACGTTGCTGATCTTCAGAGCGAAGTACCGCCAACGGCGCCACCACCGGACATTTATTGATGTGGATAAGTTTGAGCGGCACCGGCAACTCGCCCTCGGCCAAGTCATCGCGGCGGGTATACAGCCGTTGACGCAAAGTGTCGGCATCCAGATCGAGCAAGCCCTGAGGATCCAGGTGCAGATCACAGACAATCAAGGCGTTCTTGTTGCGCGGGTGCCAGGCCAAAGGCAACACCACACCGACATAATTACGCGCCGCCGAAAAGCGTCCGGAGATGTGCACCATCGGCTGCAACAGACGAATCTGATCCATCACCTTTTGTTTACCGCGCAACTGAAATAACCAGTCATATAACTTTGGCTGTTTTTCCCGGATCAGACGCGCCAGGGCGATAGTGGCGCGAACGTCCGACAGCGCTTCGTGAGCATTTCCGTGATCAATGCCATTGGCAGCAGTCAGGCGTTCGAGCTTGAGCGTTATCCGCCCCTCGTCGTCCGTCGGCCAAACGATGCCGTCAGGGCGCAAGGCATAGGCTGCACGCACCACATCGATCAGGTCCCAGCGACTATTACCGCCCTGCCATTCGCGCGCGTAAGGGTCGAAAAAATTTCGGTAAAGACTGTAACGGGTCATCTCGTCATCGAAACGCAGCGTGTTGTACCCCGCCCCGCACGTGCCGGGCGCCGCGAGTTGGGCATGCACCCGGGTCATGAAATCGGCTTCGCTCAAGCCTTGCTCGGCCAGTCGGCCGGGGGTGATACCGGTGATCGCACAGGCCGCCGGATGGGGCAGGATGTCTTCACTGGGCTGGCAGTAAAGGTTGACCGGCTCGTCTATTTCATTGAGATCGAAGTCAGTGCGAATCCCCGCCATCTGGAGCGGGCGGTCGCAACGGGGGTTGATGCCAGTGGTTTCATAGTCGTACCAGAAGATAGAGGTCACGGGCTATTCCTGAACTGAAGATCGGCGAAGTCTAGGCGTTCACATCCCGCCCCGGCCAGTAATCTTGTCATTCAATCACCTCTGGCCACGTGCCGTGCAATACATAGTTATGTCGTTTTCCCTCGAGAGGCTGCTAGCATCGGACGGACATCGAATCCCGAACAGGCCACATCAAGGTTGCCCATGCTCGAGACCACAGCACTGCCAAGGAACGCGACGCTGTCCCCGCCACTGGATACGCGGTATCAAGTCGAAACGCCGGAAGGCATCGACCTGCCACTGCGCCCGGCCGGGTTGATGGTTCGTGCGCTGGCGTTCGCCATCGATCTCGGGCTGCGCGGGTTGATCGTCGGCCTGCTGTTTATTGTCCTGGCGTTCCTCGGGAAACTCGGTGCAGGACTCGGCTCGATTCTGTTGTTCGTGGTGAGCTGGTGGTACATGGTGCTGTTCGAAGTGCTCAACCAGGGTCGTTCGCCAGGCAAGCAATGGATGGGCCTGCGGGTGGTGCAGGACGATGGCACGCCGATCGGCTGGTCTGCTTCGCTGCTGCGCAACCTGCTGCGATTTGTCGACATGCTGCCGTTCGGCTATTTCCTCGGGGCCGTCAGTTGCCTGCAACATCCCACCTTCAAACGCCTCGGCGATCTGGCCGCCGGCACGCTGGTGATCTACCGCGAACAACCGCTCGCCCGACCACAACTGCCCGCCGTCCAGCCCCGGCGCCCGGCCTTTGCGCTGACGCTGACCGAACAGCGCGCCATCCTCGGTTTTGCCGAGCGCCAGGGTGAACTCTCTGAAGCACGGGTCAAAGAACTGGCGGCGATACTCGCGCAACCGTTGCAGGTGTCGGCACCAGGGGCCGTGGACGAACTCAATGGCATCGCCCGCGGCTTGTTGGGCCCCACATGAAGCAAAGCCTTTTTGAAAGTCGCCACAAGGCCGAATGGGCGCAATTTACCCTCGTGCTTGAACAGCTGGAGCAAGGCAAGCAAGCACAGCAAGTCGCCAATTTCCCCAGTGATTATCGTCGTCTCTGCCAGCATCTGGCGCTGGCCCAGGAACGGGGTTACAGCAGCTTCCTGATCGATTCATTACAGCAACAAGTGTTGCGCGGGCATCAACAGCTTTATCGCCACCGCAGTCGACTGGGTGCCAACGTGCTGGGCTTCCTCCTGGCTGACTTCCCGCGATTGGTGCGCGAACAGTGGCGTTTCGTGCTCGCCGCCAGCCTGATGTTTTTTGGCAGCCTGATTGGCTTCGCGTTGCTGGTGTATCTGTTCCCCGACCTGGTCTACAACCTGATCCCGGCCGAGCAGGTCAGTGAGATGCAAGGCATGTACGACCCCGAGGCCGGTCACCTGGGGCGTTCGGCAGAACGGGCGGCCAGTGAAGACTGGGTGATGTTCGGTTACTACATCATGCACAACATCGGCATCGCCTTTCAGACCTTCGCCAGCGGCTTGCTGTTTGGCCTGGGCAGCGCGTTTTTCCTGTTCTTCAACGGTTTGATGATTGGTGCGGTGGCCGGGCACCTGACGCACATCGGCTACGGGCAAACGTTCTGGCCATTCGTGGTTGGCCACGGCGCCTTCGAACTGAGTGCCATCGCCCTGGCCGGTGCCGCCGGCCTGCAACTGGGTTGGGCGTTGATCGCACCGGGGCGCCTGCCTCGCTCCGAAGCCCTGCGATTGGCGGCCCGCAAAAGCGTGCTGCTGATTTGCGGGGTCATGCTGTTTCTGCTGATTGCGGCGTTTATCGAGGCTTACTGGTCGTCCACGATCGGGGTCGCGCCCATGACCAAATACCTGGTCGGTGCAGCGCTCTGGTTGTTGGTGGCGACTTACCTGCTGTTTGCCGGACGGACCCGCCATGCGCCTGAGTGACGCCACAGCTGTCATCCGCCCGCGCACCACCTGGGAAGCCATGGACCTGGGCGTCCTGCTGAGCCAACGACACCGGCGTCTGCTGATGACCAGTTGGGCCCTCGTGACCTTGCCGGTTTTCGCCCTGCTCAGTTGGGTGCTATGGGATTCGCCCTCCCTCGCCGTGTTTATTTTCTGGTGGCTGAAACCGGCGTTCGACCGCCTGCCGCTGTACATCCTGTCCAAAGCCATGTTTGGCGAAACGCCCACCCTGAAACAGACGTTGCGCCAATTTCCGCGGCTGCTGCAACCGCAGCTGCTGGTGAGCCTGACCTGGCGGCGCCTGAGCCTGAGTCGCAGTTTCCTGATGCCGGTGGTGCAACTTGAAGGGCTCAGTGGTGAGCCACGCCAACAACGTTTGCAGGTGCTGTTGCAGCGCGACGCCGGTGCCGCGCGTTGGCTGACCATCATCGGCGTACACCTGGAAACCGCGCTGTGGATCGGTCTGATGGTGCTGTTCTACATGTTCTTGCCGCAACAGGTCGAACTCGACTGGAGCTGGCAGACCTTGATCACCGCCGCCACACAGGACTGGCGATGGCTGGAACACCTGACCAACGCCTTTTACGCACTGGTGCTGATTGTCTGGGAACCGGTGTATGTCGCCTGCGGCTTCAGCCTTTATCTGAACCGGCGCACGGTGCTGGAGGCCTGGGATATCGAGCTGGTGTTCCGCCGCATGCGCCAACGCTTGAGCAGCGCCGCCGTCCCCCTGCTGCTGGCAGCATTCCTGTTGATGCCGACAGCACAAACCGTGTGGGCCGCCGAGCCAGTCATTTCACCCGACAGCCCACGCCTGCTGGACCAGCCACTGACCAGTCAGGCATCCCGCAACAGCATCAAGGCGATCCTCGATCAGCCTCCGTTCAAGAACAAGGAGTCCGTCACGCGCTATCGGTTTGGCGAGGACCAACCCGCCGCCGATACGGCGGACGATGACCCAACAACCGAATGGCTGGAGGCGCTGCTCAAGCTTCTGGACAACCAACGCTTCGGCGCAACGGCCACGCTGATCGAAGTGGTGTTGTGGGCGGTCGTGATCGGTGCCATCGGTTTATTGATCTGGCATTACCGTGACTGGATGCAAGCTTTCGTCAGGCGTCGACCGGCCTTGAACAGCAAGGTCACGCGGCCGTTACCGCAACAGGCTTTCGGCCTGGACCTCAACCGCGAAACCCTGCCCGCCGACATCGCCGCCAGCGCCGAACGTCTCTGGCAAACCCAACCTCGCGAGGCTCTCGGATTGCTCTATCGCGGTCTGCTCAGCCATTTGCTGCACGACTTCGACCTGTTGCTCAAACCCGCCGACACCGAAGGCGAAGTTCTTCAGCGCATCGAACACCTGCACCAACCTGCCTTGCTGGCCTTCAGTAAAAGCCTGACCGGGCACTGGCAGAACATGGCCTACGGGCATCGCCTGCCTCCCGCACATTTGCAACAGGAACTCTGTGACGGCTGGCGGGCGTTGTTCGGCCCGGGAGCGTTGCATTGAACCGGCGACACTGGCTGGCGGTCGGCGTGTTCATCGCCGTGCTATTGGGCGCGCTGAGTGTTTATCTGTACGTCAAGGCGACGCCCTATCAGGCAGACATCGATCACGGCCCCTCGCCCGAAGCCCAGGCCAATCCCTATCTCGCTGCCGAATATTTCCTGCGCAAACAGGGCCTGACGGTGAACCACGCCAACGGCCTCGATATCCTGCCCACCCTGGAGCCACATCAGCACAGCCTGTTATTGCTCGGGGAGCGCGACAACATGACACCGCGCCAGGTCGATCAGCTGCTGAACTGGACCCGGGCCGGCGGGCGTCTTTTGTTTGTTGCCCAGTCCCTGTGGGATGAAAAAACCGGCCAAAGCAACGACCTGTTGCTCGACCGGGTGCAACTGCACCAGTCGCTGAGCAAAGACCTCAAGGACCCGCCGCACACTATCGATGACGATCCTTATCCCAAGCTGACCAAGTTGTATCTGGAAGACGAAAACGCGCCGGCCTACGCCGGTTTCGATACCGCATTCCATCTCGAAGACCCGAAAAACCTCGCGCAAGCCTGGGCCAACAGCGGCAAGGCCACGCACATGATGCAGCTCAATCACGGGCTTGGTTCGATCATCGTGGTCACCGACGCCGACCTGTGGAAAACCCCGGCCATCGACCAGTACGACAACGCCTGGCTGCTCTGGTACCTGACCGCGGACACGAACGTGACCCTGCTGTTCAACACCGATCACGACAGTCTGCCGACCTTGCTCCTGCGCTATTTCCCTCAAGCATTGGTCGCCCTTTTTGCCCTTATCGGCCTTGGCTTCTGGCACGTCGGCGTGCGCCAGGGTCCGCTGCTGGAACCAGCCCCGAGAGCCCGCCGTCAACTTCAGGAACACCTACGCGCCAGCGCCGATTTCATGTTGCGCCGCAACGGTCAGCAGCACCTGTTGCACGCCTTGCAGCACGACATCTTGCGTCGTGTGCGGCGCCGTCATCCCGGTTTCGAACAACTCGGCGTTGCCGAACAATGGCTGGTGCTCGCACGCCTGACCGGCCAACCCACACGCGCTATCAGCCAGGCCATGAGCCCGCGACCGAAACAGCGGCTGTCCAGCGCTGAATTCAGCCGTCAGGTCGCCCACCTGCAAACCTTGAGGAATGCCTTATGAGTGAGATCGAGCCCGGCACACTGAACCACGCTGCGCAGCAACGCCAGCGCGCCAGCCAGTTGGCCCAGGCGGTAAGAACTGAACTGCAAAAAGCCGTGATCGGCCAGAACAGCGTGATCGACGATGTGCTCACCGCCCTGATCGCTGGCGGCCATGTGCTGCTCGAAGGGGTGCCGGGGTTGGGCAAGACGTTGCTGGTACGCGCCCTCGCCCGCTGCTTCGGCGGCGAGTTCGCACGTATCCAGTTCACCCCGGACCTGATGCCCAGCGATGTCACCGGGCATGCGGTGTACGACATGCAAACCGAGCAATTCAAACTGCGCAAAGGGCCGTTGTTCACCAACCTGTTGCTGGCCGACGAGATCAATCGCGCCCCGGCGAAAACCCAGGCCGCACTGCTCGAAGCCATGCAGGAACGCCAAGTCACCCTCGAAGGCCGCGCCCTGCCGATTGCGCAACCGTTCATGGTGCTCGCCACGCAAAACCCCATCGAACAGGAAGGCACTTACCCGTTGCCGGAAGCCGAGCTCGATCGCTTCATGCTCAAGGTGCGCATGGACTACCCCGACGCCGATCAGGAACTGAACATGGTGCGCCAGGTCAGCCGCTCGACCCGTGCCGACATGCTCGATGTGCAGCCGTTGCGCACCGTCCTGCAAGCCAAGGATGTGCTGGCTTTGCAGCGCATCGCCAGCGACTTGCCGCTGGACGATCAGGTGCTCGATTACGCCGTGCGCCTGGCCCGCACCACGCGCACGTGGCCGGGGTTGACCCTCGGCGCCGGGCCTCGGGCGTCCATCGCGCTGGTACGTTGCGCCCGCGCCCGCGCCTTGTTGCGTGGCGGCGAATTTGTGATTCCCGATGACATCAAGGGCTGCGCGCTGTCGGTACTGCGCCACCGGGTGCGCATTGCCCCGGAGCTGGACATCGAAGGGCTGGAGGTCGATCAAGTGCTCAAGCAACTGCTCGATCAAGTGCCGGCGCCACGCCTGTGAAACCCTCGCGCCTGCTGCTGATCTGGCTCACAGTGTTGCTGGCCATCGGCATCGTGCTGGGCACATTGCGGGCATTGGACATCGAGGTTCCATCAAGCCTGTTGTCGATCCACTGGGGATTGTTATTGGCACTGCTGGCCCTGGCGATACTCGACGCCGTCCGTCTCAAACGACTGCCCTCGCTCCGACTCCACCGACAAATGCCCGGCAGCCTTGCACTCGGTCGATGGGGTGAAGTGCGACTGGAGGTCGAGCATGATTTTGCCCAACCACTGAACATACAGATTTTCGACCATGTGCCGCACGGCCTGAGCTTCGAAAACCTGCCCCTGTCGGTCGAACTGCAACCCAGCCAGCACAGCCAGATCGGCTATCGGCTACGCCCGCTAAAACGCGGTCATTTCACCTTCGAACACTGCGAAATCAACCTGCCGAGCCCATTGGGCCTGTGGTCTGACAAACGCCTGCTCAACGTGACCGATAACGCCCGCGTCTACCCCGACTTCGCCCGCCTCTACGGCGGCCAATTATTGGCGGTGGACAACTGGCTCAGCCAACTCGGCGTACGCCAACGCCAGCGTCGCGGTCTGGGCCTGGAATTTCATCAACTGCGTGAATTTCGCGAGGGCGACAGCCTGCGCCAGATCGACTGGAAAGCCACCGCCCGCCAGCGCACTCCAATTGCCCGCGAGTATCAGGACGAACGCGACCAGCAGATCATCTTCATGCTCGATTGCGGCCGCCGCATGCGCAGCCAGGATGATGAACTGTCGCACTTCGACCATGCGCTCAATGCCTGCCTGCTGCTCAGCTACGTCGCCCTGCGCCAAGGCGATGCGGTAGGCCTGAGCACCTTCGCCAGTGACCGACCGCATTACCTCGCGCCGGTCAAAGGCACCGAGCAACTCAAGGTCTTGCTCAACGCTGTCTATGACCTCAACAGCATCCAGCGCCCAGCCGATTATCAGGCCGCCGCCAACCAACTGCTGGCCCGACAAAAACGCCGGGCGCTGGTGGTGCTGGTGACTAACTTGCGGGATGAAGATGATGAAGAACTGCTCAACGCCGTCAAACGTCTGGGCAAGCAGCATCGAGTGTTGGTGGCGAGCCTGCGCGAAGACTTGCTCGACACGCTGCGACACACACCGGTGCAGACCTTGCAGGAGGCGCTGGCCTACTGCGGGACGGTGGATTATTTGAATGAACGGGCGGAACTCCATGAGCGGTTGAGTGCTCATGGGGTTCAGATGCTGGACGCTCGGCCCGGGGAGTTGGGGGCTGAGTTGGTGACGCGGTATTTGAGCTGGAAAAGAGCCGGGATGCTGTAGTGTCTTCTTACATATTTAAACGTTAACGGGGAATAACCGAGACTATCAATAACTTGGTGTCAATTGGCGTGCCATGCAGGTCGCGGACCTGCGCCTCGATTCTCATGTCGCCAACGACGTCGGCGGAAAGATTTTTATAAGTCAAACCGTCTGTGTTGGTTTTCGTCGGTAAGCCTTGCTCAATACCACCTTTAAACCAAAATACCTCTACGCCATCAACAGGTTTGTCAGTTGCTGAAGAAACGATAATGGCATATGCGTACACCGTTCCCCCAACCGTCACAACGTCACCACCGTTTGACACCAGTCGCCGCACCTGAAGACTATCCAATGTAACGACCAATAACTTCGCATCCCAACCACCGATTCCGCCCTCTACAACAGCCTCCAGCAAGCCTTGTTTTACGAAGGGAAGTTTGAACGTTGCACCGGCGATACCATTCGAGTTTGTCTTGCTCGGGGCTATCGATACACCCGGAAAATCCCACTTCACCCATACATCCGGCAATGGCTCGCCTGTCCTGGCGGAAACGATGGTGGCTAGCGCAGAGAACTCTTGTTCTGGATAACCCGGAGGCCCTACGCTAATTAGTTCTTTTACTTTGCGAGGTTCGTTCAGCGTAAAGCTCAAGGAAACGGAATCCGAATTCAGCTCACTCCCCACCGTCGCGGTCAGCTCAGCCACACCGGGCATGATTGGAACAAAGCGCACTTTCGCCACACCGTAAAAGTCTGTCACAGAGGTCGCAATCCCGAGGTCGGGACTGCGCCAGGTCACCGTCACCCCTACCATTGGCTTGCCACTGATGGTCGATACCACACTTACCTTTTCGACAAGTTCCTGCCCCCAGTCCAGTGTCTGTTTAACACTGTTGCTCGCGGTAATTTTCAGCACCTGAGAGCCTTCGCCCAAGGACATCGCGTTTGCCGGAGACAAGCTTGCCAGCCGCTGCGATGACAGGCGCAACGCAAAACTGCCGTCCTTCAGATCGCCCACCTTGAATAAGTATTGCAACCCCACTCCTTCGTAGAACGTTCGTGGCACCCCAAGCCCGTCCGACAAAAAGCTGATACCCAGTTCGGAAGGTCCGGTTCCGGTCATTCCGAGCGTCAATTCATGATCAAACAGTGGGCTCTTGCTTGGTGCCATCAGATCGACCGTGTGCTCTCCCTTACGGCGCGGAAAGTAGGTTTTTTGGCCCCATGGCTGGAACGGTTGCTTGTCAAAACTGACCATCACCCCTTCCCACGGATCGCTCGCCAGCGCGGTGGCCGTCATGGTGCGTTTCTCTGAATAACCGTCGTAAGGACTCTCCACCAACGCCTCCACCTCATGTTCAGAATGAGCATCAGCGGGTGCAAAGGCAAAGCCGGACCAGCCATAAGCATCGGTTTTCACCACGCTCGGAATGTCCGATGCAGACCAGGTCACCGGCACCTCATCCACGGCGTGACCGGTGAAATGGGAGAACACCTGAACCCACATCCACGCAGGATCCTGCCCCACGACCGGATTCACCGGCGATTCGCGCCACGCTCCAATCCTGACTTTGTTATGCGCCAGCGCCATCGGCTTTGCAGTAGCGGCAAAGTCCAGCTGAGGCAATGCCAACGTCAGGGCAAACTCGCCCGGTTGCACACTTTCAGTAAAATCCAGCTTCCAGATCGCGCCTCCGTCGCTGATGACCTGAGGAAGGTTCAAATCAGGTTCGACGGTTGCCCCCAGTTTTTCTCCCGTCCATGTCAACGTTGACATCAACCCCACCAGCGGGCTCAGCGCATTGGGCAATACGCTAAAGCGGTGGCAGGCTTCCAGACAGGGATGGAGCATTTCCCCGTCCAGCGCTGCCGGTATCTGATCGAGCATCAGGCTTAATTCTTCTGCCAGATCTACCGATACCAATCGCCCAGACAGTTCTCGAACGGTTGTAATGCCGTCCAGGCGTAGCTCCAGCTCAAACAGACTGCTGATGCTGTTATTCGCCTGTGAGACGAGTTTCCATTCCGCACCTGTTGCCTTTAGAAGCTTGGGCGTCCCTAAATCACTGGGCACCAGCCCGATATTCGGTGCCGCACCGCGCCAGTGCAAACTGATGCTTTTACCAATCCACCCACTGCCGGTGACAGGCACAACCTTCAAGGTATGTGTTTGACCACGTCGGCAGAGCACGCCGAGCGTAGCCCGATCGACTTCCATCCCGTCCAGGAAGATCCTGACCTCTCTTTTCCAGGGACTGGTCTCAATAGCCTTCACCTCGAAAACATGCGGCTCAACCGCAACGGCCTCCGCGTGGGCCTTGATGCTGGCCGTGACAATCAGATCCCCGGCGCTATTGGGCGTATACAGCAAACTGGCCCAGCCACCAGCCCCGGTAACAGTAGGAACAGTTCCAAGGGGAGTCTTCCAGTCGACCAATGCATTGACCACCGCACCACCATCACGGCTGGCAATGACATGCACCACCTGCACCCGCAACAACACACTTTCCTGTTCATCCACCACTGGAGACTTGTTGGCTTCACGCACCTCACCGACCTTGACCAGATTGCGCGCCAGCGACATGCGTTTTTTCGGCGAAGGCAGCAGCAGTTTCGAGCAGGCCAGCGACAGATCGAACCGGCCGTCCAGTCGGTCTTCGCTCGTCAAGGTCCATACCGAATCAGTGCCAGTAACCGGCACCGGGTGCTCTAGCGCCGGACTGACGGCAACCCCCAGTTGCACATGGGAGTCACCGCTCCAATGCAACGACAACTGCGTCTCCAACAATGGACTGCCCGAAGTCAGTCTTACGTGGACGGGATAATCCGACCTCCGATTGGGGTAACCGGTTTTTTCCTCCCAGCGCGTCTCAACCCCATCGGCGACCGCCATTACGTCCTTCCACGGGTCCGTCTCCAACACTCGGACCGCAAATGTTTGAGTCACGACACCCGCGACGTAATACAGACTCTCAACCGATGCCTCTATGTCGAATTCGCCTTGCTCCGTCGGCTGATAGTCAAAGTACGCCCAGCCTTCATCATTGGTAACGACGGCCGCTCTCACCCCTTGTCCCGCAAGCGTCCAGTTCACCGTCCGCCCGCTGAGAGACTGCGCGGTGTAATAAGACGCCACCTTGACCCCCAGACGAACACTCTGACCGTATTCAAGCACCGGATAATAGGCCGCCTCGATCGCCTCTCTGAACACCAACCGATGATGCCCGAGGGATACGTTTACCGGGTAAGGCTCGGCGGTGTACTGGTTATGCAGCTTCATCGAGAAGAAGTAGGGCCCCTCATCCCCGATCCACGGGCAATCAAGTTGCCATTGATCCTCAAGCGGGTGATCCACGCCCCAGGCAGGCTTCGCGACAATTGCACCTATCGGGTTATCGTCGCTGGTCAACGCGGCTTTGGTACCCAGCCAGGCGTTGCCCGGCGCGAGGTCGAATTTCAGCCCGTGAGCAAAGCTCTCAGATGCCCCCAGGCATAAGTGCAAAGTCTGCGACGGTGACACCTGCTCCTCATCAAGCGTCAGCCGTTGCATCACCGCCGGCTCCAGATGCAATTGAAGCTTGATCCGGGTAATACACACCCGCGACCAGTCGTCCCCAATCTCGTTGGCCGGGCTGAACACGCTGACGGTGATGGTGTCTTGACTGTGGAACGGCAGATCCAGGTCGACTTCGTACTCGATCGGATTGAACTCCTGCGACTGCCCACTCTTCAGACGCGCCTGATCCTCCTCCAGATCCCGGAGTTTACCCGGCCGCAACAGGATCTCCAGTTCATCTGCCCCCCCCTCGATACCGATGACCAGCCTGCCCGCTTCGGTATGCAGCATCTCGCACAGAAAACTGATGACATACCGAGCTTGAGCGCCAGGGTCTTGGGGAATCTTCAGCGCCTGGCTGACTGAACCCTGATTACCGGCCTCCAGTAACCGAATCGGGACACCCTCATAGGTTACGCCCACCGTAGTACACCAGCCGACCGGTCCCCCTTCCCAGTGGTTGAGGTATTTCTCGAAATCACCATTGAGCACAAGGTTCTCATTGGCCAGGACAATCGGTTCATTCATGGCTGCCAGCTCCTTTGGTATTGGGTGTATTGGCAATCGTCTCGGCTCTGGTCACCAAGTCTTCCACGGTTCGAATGAAGGTCGGCTCCCCGGCTTTGGCCGTGTAGCGGACGCGCACAATGACGTCTGTCAAAGAAGCGAGCAGGGAGGACTGCGGTTCTTTTTTCGGCCAAGGGAAGTGCACCCTCCACTGAGAGACCACCCCGGTGTTTTCGAAGGGGTTGAGCAAACCTTCATCGGGTTTCATCGCCGACAAGCCGTTGTCTGCAATGCCCATCGACAACGCTATTTGCTGACCGCTGCGCAGATTGATTTGCACGTCGGATGGAGCCACAGCGCCATCCGGCTTGTGCAAATACCTCACCGACGCTGTCGATGCCTTGGTTGCCGTCATGCTGCTGATCTGCAACAAGGTGGCCCGCACGTCCTGGTAAGGCCCGATCAGCACCGGCAAATCGACCTCGACCGAGCTGATTTGCCGGCAGAAATGCCCTGGATAGTCACGATCAAAAAGCAATTGCGTGAGCCTGAACTCCAATGTTCCTTTACTCGTCAACCGATCCAACGCCTCCTGCCAGGTGGTACCCCCGGCTGCGGCTCGATCGTGTCCTCGAACAATTGCCGAAGCGAAACGGTTTTGACCAGTTCCAGCCGCCGCTCATACCGTTTCGAATACTCACATTCCATGCGCAGCAAATAAGAGCGCAGGTGGTCGCCTGCGGTCAGACCGTGGCGGTTGTCCAGCCAGACTTGGGGCAATGAAATCTGAGAATCGTAATCGCCTGTTTCGGCGCTCAGCGACGCCTGGGCGCTGAGGCACAAGCTGACAACCGCATCGTACGCCTGGTAGTGCAACGCCTTGAACTGGCCGAGCAACCAGCCGAACAGTTCAGCATTGGTCGCACGCTTCTTGAGGAAGTTGTAAACCGTCAACGATTGACTATTGGCCTTCAGGGTTTGCTCCAGGCTGGTTTGCGCAGCCTGTACGGCGTAGTTCTGGGCGACGATTTGCGCATCAATTGCGCGGACTTCCGCCGACGCCTGATCGCGTTGCAACTGCCAATCCTCGCGGCGACGACGGTAGCCTTCGGTGGCGGCCTGTTTGTCTGCGTCCATTTGCACCACCGACGAGCCGACGCCCAATCCGAAGACAACCGCATCAGCAATTTTATCGAGGCGATGCCCGCCATTCGCCAAACCGAAAACATTAGGCAAAGAGGCAAGCACCGCGCCGGCGGGTTTGATGCTTGCGGCGGCCAACGACAATTGTTTTGACAGATACAGATTTTCCATGACCTCGTATTCAACCGCCGACACATTCTCGTCATAGCGTTGTGCATAGTTATCAGCCCGTTCCTGCGCGACTGCCCGGCTTTGCTCCAGCGCTGTTACGTTCGCTCGCATCTGGGCGATGGCTTGCTCCTGTACGGTCTTGGCATAGTTTCCAAGCTCTACCAAATGGGTTTGCTGCATTTCTTCCTGTTCGGCGCGATCCCGTTGTTCAAGCAGGCGCAACACCTGATTGCCGTACTCCTGCAGGACCTGCACTGCACGCAACGCGACCTCGAACGTCACGCGCCAACGGAATGCACCGACCACCAGGCGCCCACCCATCGGTCTTGGTCCGCCCACGCCTCCAGACGCGAGATCCCGCAACAGTTGATTCGGATCCGTGGGTGGGCTGAAGAGCGGTATATCCAGCGGTTTGCCATCCAGGGTCAGATTGTGGCGCAGGTTATGCAAACGTTGATTCGGCAAGTCATACAGTGCAAGCAACTGCTCATTGATCGGACAGGTGAACGGTTCGTTTGCCAGTAGCCCGAGTTCGAGCGGCGCCTCGGTGGCGACGGGAAAATCCGCCAGGCTGTACTCGAAGGTTTTTTCGAACCGCTCGAGCGCCGGTCGTGAAGTACTGTTGTTTAACAGATTGCTCAGCGTGTCTGCTTGCCAACGGTTCGCCGTTCGCACCAACGGCGGTTGGCCCATCAGGAATTCAGCCTGGACATAGCACAGCTTTGCCGCCACCAGGCTATCGCGGGTGAGTTGTCGGTAGTACCAGTCCCCCCAGGCCACCAGATTCTTGACGTACTCCGTGAACACCAGAACCTTGAAGTGATAAGGCGCGGAATAGCCAATGGCGTCCGGATCGGTCGGGGCTCGGGTTTCAAAGCCCACATTGCCTTCGGCGTTCAATGGACGGCAGCGCCAATACGCGGGTTTTGGATTCGGCCGTAGGGGGGTTTCCGGATCCGCTGGCGCCTGCGGATCAAACAGGTAATGCAGCCATTTTTGCGCCTCCAGGTAACGATCCTCTGCCCGTAGACGCGTCGCGATCAGATGAGGCAAATGGAAAAACAGCTCCCAGAAAAACAATCCGTTGGCGCCGTTGAACGCACCGTTCGGCTCGTTGAAAGACGCTGAAGCCGGAGGTGGTTCTTGCAGAAACTGTGTGTCCCAATCCAGTACGGCATCGACGGAAATGTTCGAACGCTGCACCAGTTCCGGGCCGAACAGTGAGTTCAGACGGGTGAATTTTAGCGTCAGGTTTGACGCTCTCAGATCTAGAAACTGTGCCGCATCGCGGCTGTTCTTGTGCAACTTTGGTGCAATGAAGTCCGTCACGTTGATGATCGTCAACTCAAACTTCATGCGTCCTGGGGAAGTGCCTGCTGCCCCGCCAAAGAAAAAAGTGGACGGCTGCGGCCATGTACCTTTATCGCGACTGAAGGTCTGCCAATCAGTGCTCCAACCGCCAGCTATCGGGAAGGGTTTTTTAATTGGCGCCGGATCTGAACCGTCACGACCTTCTAACGTCAGATCCAGCTCGACGTTGCCGCCGGGCAGCCCTGTAGGCCTGCAAATGCCCCGGACGAAAAGAACATCTTTGTCACCTTGGCGAAACGCCAGGGCCTGCAGATCCAGGTAAGGCGTCAAGGTGCCCGCTGTCACGACAGTGGGCACAACGCTCGGCTGATTCATCAGCGGATGCTGAACCGTCTCGGCAGCGATAAAGCGATGCTGTGCCGCGTAATTCAGCCAGCGGCCATCATCGCCGGTCAATGGTCGTAACAGCACATCACGCACTACGTACTCGTTGAGGGTAGTGCCATTAGTCAACAAGACGCCAAGCTTGCCTTTGGGGTTTTGATAATCAGCCCAAACGGTGGCAATCAGCCGAGCGCCTGCAGAGAAGTCATCGAGAGGGTTGGAACTGTGCAGGCTCAACGGCGCCAACCATTGGCCATTCTGCGCCATGAAAGCCACGTTGATGTCCAGTTGATGCGGCAAAAACTTGTCAGGTTCCTGCCCCGCCACCTTGTCGCGCCACTCGGCCCACACCAGGCACAAGCGCCCGTTCCAGAACACCGGACGCATGTCCAGCACCTTCGCCCCCACGGGAACATCCGCCAGCTGCCACTCCCCCCATGCCGCCGGATTGATGGCGATATCGGCTGTCGAGAGTTCCACCTCGGCCTTGCGCCAGAAGTACCGTGGGGCAGACGAACGCTCGCGACCGACAAAGTAATAATCGGCACGCGTGGGCGAAGCTCCATCCATGTAGCTGCTGATCACATCCAGGTTGCAGGTCTGCTCGAACGTTTGCAGGTACTCCCCCAAAGCGCGCTGAACGGAGTCGCTGTTCAACTGGGTCTGGTTCAGGTTGTTTTCAAGGGTTTTGAACAGGCTGGTCTTGCGCTGCCGCACAAAAGGGTTAATGAAGTTTTCCGGATAAAGTGCTATCAGCTGTAGCGCTGCCCAATCCGGGTAATTGCTGTAAAGCTCCCAGGTGGCCAGATCCCGCTTGTCGAATTCAATCGTCTCATAGCCCGGTTCGAGCTTGCGGTACGCGGCATGAATGAACTGCTGGGCACAGCTCGTCGCTTCGGCGACCCAGGAACTCTGAACCGGGTAGCTGTCCAGCGGGTCCATGCGCAGCAATTCGAACAGGTCTGCCGGGGTTCGCAAGAAGTAGTACGGGGCCTCACCTTTTTTGCCGACTTGCCCGATGCAGTACTCGACCAACGCATTACGTCGTTTTTCGAGCAATCCAGCCATATTGTTCAGTGCCATGATCTTTCCTCCAGAGGGTTTGAACCGGGAACACACGACCAGCCATCGAGGCAGTTCATCGTTCAGGCTCTTCGGCGGCGAAGGTGATTGGCTCAAAATAGGCGGTCGTCTCACTTCCTTGTGCCAGGATGCTGATCTCGAACTCTCCACCGGTAGGGCTGGAGACGAACACGCGCGCCTGGCCTTCCTGGTTCGTGAAAGCCTGGCTCGGGCGAATGACCAGCCCAGGTTGCTCGATACCGGACTGCGATGAGTTGAAAAACCACTGTACGAGGCTGTTTTTCCCAAGATTTCCGTATCTATCCTTCAGCGTGGCGTAGAGTTCGATTTCTTCACCAAACGCCACGGTCCGCAACGGCACTTGCGCCATGAGCGGTGGCGGAAATCTCAAGGTAGCGTGGTCTGCGATGACGTTGATGGTAGGCGCGTACTCCGGCTCGAACAGATCCAGCCAGAACTGCGGGGTATCCGTACCCATGACCTTGCCGGGTATGAACTCTGCTTGCACCACCCCATAGACATCTGTTTCCTCGGTAGCAATGCTGCCCAAGGTGGCGCTCCAATAAACGTTCACACCACTCAACGGTTGTCCGCCGCTGTCCTTGAGGGTCACGGTGAAGGTGATTTTTCCTTGTGGGTTGCCGGCAACGACCGTGCTGTTGTCGACAGTACAGGTCGAGGTGACGATCTGTTTCAGATCCTCGGAAAAGGCAAGCGCAGGCTCAGGGGATTCGGACAGACTCAGCAAAGCACGCTCTGCGGCAACCTCGTACCTCTGCCTATCGACAACCTCCGGCAACGTGCCGATCAGGAAGATCGTCAGGGCATCCATACCGGTGTGCGTCGCCAGAACCCGAACGCGCATGAACAGATCCAACTCGGTCAGGTTTTTGAGGATTCTGAGTTCTGGAGACACGCGGCCGAGGCACTCGCGCACCTCCTGAACGCTCCAGTTGAAAAACTCGGCCAGCCGGATCGATGCCGCTTGTTGGGCCAAATGCGTTGCATCCGTGCCTAGCGAGGAAGGCAGTGCGTTGACCTCGCGCAAATAATCGAGCAACTTCTGCGGGGGTTGCGCACTCATCCCAAACGCCCGGGTAAGTGTCGTCAAGTAATAAAGCGTCTTCACCGTAAACGCGTGCTTGTCGTCCAGGTCCATCCAGGCCTTGTGGCCATAATCGAGATAGTCCCGCAACAGCTCGGCGCCAAGCCCCAGTTCCAGGACCACCGCGCTACGGCGGCGTACGTCGGCCAACAGCGCGAGCAATGGGTCAGGTTGTTCGTTGCGCCCCCTTACAGACTCGTCGAGCCCCAGTCCCGTATGCTCGAGCACCTGACGCAACAACCGATACACCGTCGCATTGGCCCAGGCCAGAACCAATAATGCCTGCTCGGCATTAAGGCCCGTATGTACCACCAGGCACTCCTTGACCACCGATGCCTGAGCCTCTCTGACCTGCAAGAGCACGGTGAGCATTTTTTCGACGATAACAGCACGCACGCTTGCATTGCTTTCACCCAAGCCATCCCTCACCGCTTGATCAAACTTTTCGCGTGCAAAGTCCTGATAGTCGGCCTCCGTTCCCGCTGGGGCCTTGATCAAGCCGTCGGGATCGACCAGCACCGTCAACAGGTCCAGCCAGTTGGCACCCGGCAGCGCTGGCACACCGGCCATCAGCAACGCCGCGTCGGTGAACAGTGCACCAGGCAACAGATTGCGTACCTGCTTGAATAACTCGAGCTCCTTTTCAGAGACGACCAACGTCTTCGGCGGTGAAACCTGCTGCAGCATCCAGGGCACCCCAATGCCGCGGTCGGCACACCACCCCGCGCAGGAGTGCATCGCATAGATGAGGTTCAACACATCCGGCGTATTGACTATGGCCGTATTATGTGGGGTCAGACTGATCCGGGGAGCACCCGCCAGGCCATTGACCCAAGATGTTCCACCCAACAATGTCAGCATCTTGATGCCATCGACCGGCGACATACCCAACAGGCCCGACAGCTTCACAAGACGGTAAAAACTGGACAAGGTCGCCGCGTTACGCTGCAACATGTTGTCCTCGACATCCTGTGCTTCGGCAATCGCCTGGGCCAGAACACTGTAAGTCTGCAAATCGATCGTAAAAGCATTGCATATCCGGGCGACCGTCAAATCGGACACGCCCTGTGCCGGAATCACCGGAAACTTGCCGCCATCGAGCTGCAAGGCTTGAGAATATTCGCCCTCCTCATTGAAAACCTGATCGAACTGCGAGCGCGCTTCACCACGACCGTAAATCGACAACTCATCGATAAACACTGCGAAGTCTTGCGCCGTGCACCCATAGCGCTCACGCAATGATTGAAACAGGCCCAATGCGTGCACGACTCTTTCCGTGATTTCCCACGCATTGGCCTGCGCACCACCGCGCACTTCAGCCCTTATGGCTGCCGCTAACAGCGCATCCACCTGATCGCTGGGCAGTTCCAGCCACCGATCCAGGCGCAACTTGCGGTTCATTCGGTCATATCGCTCAAAATCATCGGCACTGTCGGGGAGGGCTGACAACCGATGCAGAAACACTTCCTCCACTTCTTCACCCGTAATGCTGACGGCAGGGGGGTGTGGGCATTGAGATAAACCGAACCGGAGCGCCAGCTTTCTGGCCCCGCAGGCTTTGTGTCCGTCTCCGTCACATTGGGCGAGCGCAGAGGGGCAAAGCTGCGAACCGACAGCAGCGCCTCGAGCCCTGGGGTATCGAGTTTGGTTCGCTCGCCGAAGAATCGAACTTGATTGAGGTTCTGATACTTCGAAGAGTTATCGGTACCGAAATTCAGTGCGTAAAATTCTTCCCGGTTTGCATATGCCGGCGGATCCTCGGTCAGCAATTGTCGTTGATAAGGTCCCAGCCGCGACGCGTGGGCCAGGGCTCGACCCGCATCCTCGTCCCACGCCTGATCTTGCAAAAAGTAGGGAAAGGAGAGATCCACCATATGCGCAAAATTGCCCACCGACAGGCCATGGTGACGGGCGACCGCATCCAGGGTAACCCAGTGCTGGTAGTACGGAAGCCCGTTGGGATATCGCGCATTGATCATCGCCAACTCAAGATCCGTTGGATCCGCTTGATCTGGATCCTTGTGTTCCCTGATGAATGTTTCAAGCACCGGTACGATGATGTCGACCGCAGACACTGGTCGATGTATCGCATTGAAGTCGACGGACAGATTCATCAGGTCTTTGCGGCGCTCACGCAGTCGCAGAGGAACCGGACCGGTTGAAAAATGCTCGATGCGGTCTATGACCCACCTCACCATTTCAACCAAATACGCCGCAGACGAAGCAAGAGACTCGATAGCATCCGGGGGGCACAGACTGTCGAAACGGGGATCGAACAAACGCTCGAAACTGGGCCCCTCGACCATCGACAACAAACCGCTGCGCGGTGCGGCGCTTTCGGTATTTTTACCGTGCAGGCTGTGCTCGATGAACTGGCGCCGCAGGTAGACAGCCATGCTGTTGGCCCGACGCAAAAACAGGCGCGCATCATCGGGGCTAACCTTGTATTCCCTCACCAGCCCTTGAACGCCCTTCTCCACCAAAGGAAAGATAGACCCGCCTTCTTCCAGGTAGGTCGCGAGGTCGAGGTACTCTGTGAGTTTTTCTTCACTGAATACTTGGCTCAGCAGTTGTGAAGCAGGGCGAGGGTCAGACATGGTCAGGTTCCTTGAGTGGATAAGCGTCCTGAACGGCCCGACGAAATTCGCAGGCCGTGCGTTCGACTGAAGAGATTTGGCCTCCGAAGGCGGTCATCGTCTACTGTCATAAATGACAGTCTTTGTGACCACTCATCGGAAATCGAGTGTCAGGACTCCGCTGTCGGCGGCTCGCTTTCAAAGCGTTTACTTTCGACCCAGTCGGAAACCGTCGCGCCATCGGCACTGTCACTGAGGCTTTGCCTGAACCGGCACCATTGGCCACCCCGGGGCAGCGATTGCTGAGCGTCCCCCTGCCAGCCTCCACCCGTGACGGGAAGATCGGGTGCCCATACGTGATCCGGATTGAACCAGCTCACCACTTGCCCGACGCCCGGCCTGCCCTGGCCTTTGAACTCGACCGGGTGACTGACCCACTGTCCTTGCGCAGGCACATCGACAGAGGGCCGATAAGTACCCAACACCACCTGGCGTATGACTGAATCTGCCGAGTCGAACCCCTCGCTCGACGCTACAGCCAACAGTGGGTAGCGCCCGTCGGGCTGATCGAATTCCACCGTTACCGACCAGGTGCGATCCTCCAGCACCGGGCTTCGCCCCAGTACCGTCTGAGCGACATCGCCGAGCCTCACCGCCACGCTGTCCCCCGCAACACCGAAGCCTGACACCGCCACCCGCCGACCGATGCGCTCGCCCGTAACAGGGGTTTCGATAACCGGGGCCGCTGGCACCACGTTGTAATTCAGAGGCTGGCTGTCCTTGGATGTTCGCCCCCCAAAGGTTTGCCTGGCCCAGATGGTTTTGGCTCCGACCGGCAAGGTCACCTCGGCTTTCCAGCAGCCGTCATCATCCACTTCAATATTTTCAAGCAAAGGCTCGGCAGTATCCTTCAACCAAACCCCTACCTTCCCCCCCGGCGCGCCCCATCCCGACAGGGTCGAGGTTCGCGGCATGCTGCCGTTTTCCACCGGCACTTCAATGATCGGGGGCACCAGCACCACCTCGAATGCACGGAGTTCGCTGCGCTCGGACTCCCGCTGACCAAGCGATTGCTGCGCGTCAATGGTGTAACCACGAAAGTCCAGCCCAGTGAGATCGATTGACCATTCACCGTTCTCGGTCAATACCTTGGGCTGGCCCAGATCATTGCCGAATTGAGCGTTGCGCAGTTTCATTGTCGCGCCCTTGTAACCCTTGTCACCCGTTACGGTGAAGTCGCGCCACACCTCTGCCTTATCACCCGGATCGGTAATCCGCGGTGTTGGCAATTTGATCGTAAAGGTTTTCGAGGCAACGGGGGACGGCTCCAGCTCGGCATAATCCTGCCATGCAGTGACCGTGTAATCTCCACCCGGAGTGAACGGAGTCGGGCGTTCAAAGACCCAGGTGCCGTTGCTGACAACAGGCTGATGCAAATCGGCGCTGTCGCTGAACTTTAGGGTGAGCACCGCCCCGGCCCAGCACGTGCCGGCTACTTCTGCCTGTAACTCATCGACGGTGACACGGGAGATGTCAGGTGCCAGCAACGGGTTGGTCACATTCAGTTCAACAGGCGTAGAAGACAGCCCACCCTGTTTATGCACAACGGTGACTTTTAGCGACTTGATCGGCCCCCACAGACTCGACGCACGGATTGTCCAGTTCGAGGTGGTCAGCAGAAGGGGGGGAACGACATCATTACCGCCCGCGTCCAGAACGTGAATCGTCGCCCCGACAATGCCTTTGCCGGTAAAGGTTGGCGTGTAGTCCGAGACGCTATAGTCCACCTCGGTCGGTGGCGCAAGATTTTCGATGGTGACCCTGATCTGAACGGGATCAGAGGTCTCCGTTCCGATTTTCTGCACCACGTTGATGGCTCGCGAGTTCACCGGCTCCCAAGGTGTCGTGGCACGGGTTGACCAGGTTCCGGCGGCGACGGAAGCATCCGGAACGCTCACAGAACTGCCTGTAGCGTCCGTGATGACAATCGTTGCCCCATTCACGCCATTACCGCTGAACATCGGCGTGCGGTTATCCACGGTGTACTTCACATCAGTGGGCGTCGGTACTTTCCTGACAACGTCGAAATCGAGCGACAGGGAAGGTATCCAGCCATTGGCATTGTCGGGCACCTTCTGAACCGCGGTCAGCTTGTACGTACCAAAGGTCCAGTTCGTCGCCGTGGTTTCCCATTGGCCGTTTCTCACCTGTACAACGGGCGGTGGTGCCGTTTCTTCAGGTTCTTTAATGGTGATCTCGACGGTGGCGCCATCATAACCAGCTCCTGAAAACTTCACACTTCCGGGCGTCGCCAGGTTTTCAACTTGGATATTCATCAATTTGGGTGGGCGAATATAGAAGCCGACAGCGGTGCTTAAAACCGATTCCTTTGTACCTTTAACTTGCTTGGCTACGAGCGAGACCGGCCCCGGCTTCACCGTGACGGAGGCAGTCCAGGTTTCGCTTGTCAACTCAGTGCTTTTACCGACTTCCTTAAGGGGCAAGGGACCTTCAAGCAACACGTGGACAGTAGCGCCCACCATTCCATTACGCCCCCCCATTACAAATGTCGTTTCCTGTAACGATCGGGGGGCGGGAGAGGTGATAACCGGTGGTTCGGGTACCAGCCTGGTGATGAAGGTACGATCTGAACTAAAACGCGTGGTATACCCTGGCTTGGATTGCTCAATGGTAATCGAATACTCGGCATTATCAGACAAGTCCTTATTGAGCTTGATCGACCACGTATTTAAAAAGTTGTAAAAATAATCACTCAGCGCTTCATTCGTTCCACTTCTCATCACCCTGAGGGAACAACTCCCACCTCCCACCCCCTCAATTACAGGACGCCTGGCAGATACAATTTCGCGTTCTTCCGGGGTATTAATCACCGGCCTAGAACTTACATAAAATTCGACTTCTTCCGGGTCTGAATCAACTCCATTAGCAGTACCCCAAGCCTTGAGGTAAGCGGGCCCTGGAAAAGCTGTTTCTATAAAGAACGTGTTATTTCCCCAATACGCATTGTGTATATATCTTGTTTGGATCAGCGTATCCGAAACATAGAGCGCTATCGCAACCCTATAACCATCATACTTGACATCAACAAAGACCGTCCCTTGTATGTTTCCATTTACAATACTCATGCTGACGGGACTTAGTATTTTCGGGCTCGGGGGCTTATTAAATACAGGAAGTTGATCACCTTCTTGGGCCAGGTCATTGAGTTCGTCGGTCATGATCGTATTACCGTTTGGGGTGGGCTCTCGAAAATTGTTTTAGGCTGTTTTCGCATGCCATACACCTGTCAAATCTGACAGTGCCGACGAACGGCAACCCTCTACCTCGTCACTTTTCCTAATGTTTTCAACCCTTCAGTTCACGGCTACAGCGCCTTGCGCATTTGCCTACAGATCCGCCAGAATCCGCCGGCTTGTGCGCCTTGGTCTTGCCCCGTAACTTGATCCGCGTCGCTGCCAATCAGCGATCGGGTTTAGTCGCCCGGCGGTTCGATACGATGTGCATAAGCGTCATCCAGTCGGGAATTCCCTATCCCCGCACTTGATGGTGGCTGTACGCAGGGCGCCCTCGGGCGCGCCGGATTTCGTATCTCCGCCGGTCGACTAACCTGCGTCCAGCCGCCACCCTAATTCGTTTAGTCGCGAGACGGTGGTGGCTCCCTTACGGAGATCGACTATGTTCAAGGCAACACCCAATCCCCCGAAGCCGACCCGGTTTCCCCCTATTCCACCCTCCATTCAAAAAAGCTCAACGCCGCCGCCAACAAGGCGCTGGACCATTACCTCAAACCCCACATCAACCGCCTCCCTTCATCCCAGGACCGTGCCATGGAAATGTTCACCGTCGTCCCCGATGCAAACCCCGAAGCCCTGACCATCCAGACTTACGAAACCTTTTCCTCGGTCAGCATTCTGCTGCTCGACCTGGCCGAAAGCCTGGAGGACAAGCCGCGGCATCTGGCGATGGCGATTTATCAGTTGAGTGAGTTGGGGTTGATGCTGGTGGAGCGGTCGCTGGCGAACGAGGCGGCGATCAAGGTGACCTGAGCTTAAATATCAGGCGCCTGCGCTAACGCCTTCGCGGGCAAGCCCGCCCCCACAGGTTCGGTGGTGTACGCCAACATTTTGTTCGACGCGATCACTGTGGGAGCGGGCTTGCCCGCGAAGGCGCCAGTACAGGCACCGCAGGGCATCACGCAGAAGCAGGCAGCGGCTGAAAACTGAAATATTGCTTCAAGGCGCTGACCAGTTGCCCATACTCCGGCGGTGCCCGTTGCAGGCTGAACCCGGCGTCATAGTGGTGAGGGGTCGTGTCTTCATGGCACCACAAACAACACCCCTGAAGATCGATGACCTGCATGCAGCCATCGCTGTCGGGGATTTTCAGGCGCAAATCGAAATCGGCGCCGATCATCATCGGCAGCTGGCTGATCAGCATCAGCCCGTCTTCGGAGACGTTGCCCAGAAAGCCGATGGGTTTGTCGGTGACGCTGTTGAACACTCTTAGAAAATACGGCAGTTGATGCCGCTCGATCCGGCGGTCAGTAAACATGCGCAAATGGCCCAGCAAGGCTCTTAAGCAGAGCCGCACTAATGCTTCGGAACGGGCCTGCTTCTCTTATATAGAAGCATGGGCGCGCTCTCCCCGATCCCGGTGCGACAGTCCATAACGCCGCTGCCGCTTACTCCTGCCGATCACAGGTGTTGCGTCGATCAGAGGCAAGGCTCTGAATCGATCTATTCGACTATAGCTCACCACCGCCGGTGAGCCAGCCTTTGAACGATCAGGACCATCAGAACTGCGTCGGGCGCACGACCGCAGCCGCACTGCGCAGCGGATAGTGGCCCAGCGACTGCAAGGTTTCCAGGCGGGCGCGGGCGCGGTAGGCGTATTCGCTTTGCGGGTACGCGGCGATGATGAACTGGTAGGTTTGCGCCGCATCGACAAACAGTTTCTGCCGTTCCAGGCACAAGCCGCGCATCATCGATGCTTCCGGCCACACGTAAGGCCGCGCTCGGCTGGCGCGTTCGACTTTGGACAGTTCGAGCATTACCTGCTCGCAATTGCCGCGGTCGTAGGCGCTGTAAGCGTTATTCAAATGATGGTTCATCGACCAACGGGTGCAGCCCGTGACGCTGAGGGCACTGATGGCAAGGGCGGCAATGAGCACGAATCGCATGGGGGTTCTCCTGTCTTGAGCTCTGTATCGACCCGTTGGCGAAAATCTTCAATGATCGGGTGCGGGAATGAGCGTGTAGCAGCATAAGACAAGCGGTAACGAATCACCCGCTTCGGAGTATTCGCGCAAGGTGGCACTCAACGTCCTGACCGAGCGAAAAAAAAACCCACTGAGCCGCCAAGGCTCAGTGGGCTTGCAAATGAACGAAGACGTTCCGGTCATTCGACTACGAAGGATCGACTCCGCGACGCAGGCGAAGGCCCATAATTATTGGTCTGGACTGCCGAAATAGTATTCCGACCCTCAGGCAGGTTTTCAGAAGCATTACCTGACCAAGTACCGTCCGACCATACGCGGACTTTCAATAACAAAAGCTTGTCTTCCGTTCTAACCTCAACGATGGCATCTGGAACACCGGTTCCCTTTAATCTGACTGGGTTTTCCACTGTAGCGGCCGTTCCCGGTTCAACGATTACCGGCTCCGCCGGTTGCTGAGAGTTTGTAGTCATGTTGTCATCTCCCTGACTCGTCACCTGTTGACGAAGCTCCAGCGCATTCAACCCCGCGCTCAAGCGCCCGCCTACCTGTTAGAACTAACAGTGCCGACAAATGGTAGGTCTATTGAATCGGTGTGGCTGAAAACTTTCGGGATTGTTCGTTTCAAGAAACAAACGAATAAGTAGTGCAAACGAACAATGACTACAACATCGGACCATAGTAGCCTCACCCAGCGCTTGAACTCAGGAGTCTATGCATGTCCGTCCGTCGCACCAAAATCGTCGCTACCCTTGGCCCGGCCAGTAACTCGCCGGAAGTTCTCGAACAGCTGATTCTGGCTGGCCTGGACGTCGCCCGCCTGAACTTCTCCCACGGCACCCCCGACGAGCACAAGGCTCGCGCGAAGCTGGTGCGTGACCTCGCAGCCAAGCACGGCCGCTTCGTCGCCCTGCTGGGTGACCTGCAAGGCCCGAAAATCCGTATCGCCAAATTCGCCAACAAGAAGATCGAGCTGAAGATCGGTGATCAATTCACCTTCTCCACCAGCCATCCTCTGACCGAAGGCACCCAGACCGTCGTCGGTATCGACTACCCGGACCTGGTTAAAGACTGCGGCGTGGGCGACGAGCTGCTGCTCGACGACGGTCGCGTGGTGATGCGCGTTGATACCGCCAATGCCACCGAACTCAATTGCACCGTATTGATCGGCGGCCCGCTGTCCGACCATAAAGGCATCAACCGTCGCGGTGGCGGCCTGACCGCTCCGGCCCTGACTGAAAAAGACAAGGCCGATATCAAGCTCGCCGCGGAAATGCAGGTCGACTACCTCGCCGTGTCCTTCCCACGTGACGCCGCCGACATGGAATACGCCCGTCAACTGCGCGACGAAGCCGGCGGTACTGCCTGGCTGGTGGCGAAGATCGAACGCGCCGAAGCCGTGGCTGACGACGAAACCCTCGACGCCCTGATCAACGCCTCCGACGCCGTGATGGTTGCCCGTGGTGACCTGGGTGTGGAAATCGGCGACGCCGAGCTGGTGGGCATTCAGAAGAAAATCATTCTGCACGCACGCCGCCACAACAAGGCTGTGATCGTGGCGACCCAGATGATGGAGTCGATGATCCAGAACCCGATGCCGACCCGCGCTGAAGTGTCCGACGTAGCCAACGCCGTACTCGACTACACCGACGCCGTGATGCTCTCGGCGGAAAGTGCTGCCGGCCTGTACCCGCTGGAAGCGGTGCAAGCCATGGCGCGCATCTGTATCGGCGCTGAAAAGCACCCGACCAGCAAGACCTCCAGCCACCGCATCGGCAAGGTCTTCGAAAGCTGCGACCAGAGCATCGCGCTGGCGGCCATGTACACCGCCAACCACTTCCCTGGCGTGAAGGCGATCATCGCCCTGACCGAAAGTGGCTACACGCCGTTGATCATGTCGCGCATCCGTTCCTCGATCCCGATCTACGCGTTCTCCCCGCACCGCGAAACCCAGGCTCGGGCTGCTATGTTCCGTGGCGTCTACACCGTGCCGTTCGACCCGGCATCGCTGCCGCCTGAGCAAGTCAGCCAGGCCGCGATCGACGAGTTGCTCAAACGCGGTGTCGTCGAGAAAGGCGACTGGGTCATCCTGACCAAGGGCGACAGCTACCACACCATCGGCGGCACCAACGGGATGAAAATCCTGCACGTTGGCGACAAGATGGTCTGAGTGATCGGTTGCTGAAAAACAAAAGCCCCGCCCTGTGAATGGCGGGGCTTTTTGGTTTCCCTATGATCGTTCCCACGCTCCGCGTGGGAATGCAGCCCGGGACGCTCTGCGTCCCAAAGCCGAACGCGGAGCGTCCGTTGAGGCATTCCCACGCGGAGCGTGGGAACGATCGGCTAGTGTTTACTGATGAACGCTGACAACGCCGCAATCGCTTCCGCCGAGCGCAGCCGTTGAGTGAACTGTGCGCTCTCTTCTTCTATAGCCTTGCGCAGTTGTTCGCGGTCCGCGGCGTTCATCAATGGGCTGACCGGCTCATCCTGAATAACAACTGACCGTCACACGTTCACCGTTACCTTCAGTGGTACCGACGGTGATGATATTCGTGTCGTGCTGTCGCACCGTTGCCGCAGCGATAGATACCCTGGGTTCCCCTCGGATAACGCCCTCTTGTCCAAAACGACTATCCAATTGTCCGGAGGGCAGGTAGCGGGCGATGGCATACCGGGTTATGCCTTCCGATGTTTGGCCGCCGCCGACCAGTGTGAGGTGTTGGTTCTGGACAATGACATCGCGCCAGATCACATCCATTTGCGGGATGGACAGCAGGGCAGGCATTCCATTGTTGAACTGCGCATCCGGTTGGCCTTCGGTGTCGATAACCGATAGAAGCCCACGGCCGGTATACCACGCCCCGCCCAGATGTCCTGCGCCGACCGTTTTGCCGTCCTGGGTGAGGGCTATCGGTCCCAGATAAGTGTTTACCCCTGGAATCTCGACCGTGGCATAACCTAGCTCTCCGAATGTCGCGTCGATGCCCCCGTTTTCATGAACCCGTGTCATAAAACTGAACGTGTGTGTACGTATTCGCGTCGTACCGGCGACCAGGTAACGGCCATCGGCTTGCACGGCAACACCTTCAAGCGTCGTCAGCCCAGTGTCTTTGTAAGGGACAGGGACATAGCCTCCGCTATTAAATGTGGTGTCCAGAGAACCATTGGGTTCAAGTCGAATCAGCAGCCCTTCGTATCGGTCGTTCACTATCCTTTGAGGGGTGAGTGTCAGGAGTATTTTATCGCCGGCCAACACCGTTGAATGGCGGCAGAATCCTGTTTGCAGCTCGTCTTGTCCGCCAGGTTTGAGCTGGACGATTTGTTGTCCGTTCTGGCCAAAGGTCGTATCTGCACTGCCATCGCGATGGAACATGGCCAGTGCCGGGTACGTGCGCATTGATGTCGTCTTCTCTGCGACGAGTAGAATTCGACCATCGCGCAGCAGGTGCAGATCAGTCACCGGGGTGATCTCGTTATCCTGGCCGAACTCTCCAATGACGTATCCATCGATACCAAAGGTCATGTCTGGCGAGCCATCTGGCTGGAGACGAGCCAGCCCGAAGCCGGGGCCAGTGCGAAATCCAACGACGATTTTATTGTCGGGTTGTATTTTTACCGTTTCGCCATAGCCCTCAACACTCAGGTAAATTCGGCCGCCATCGCCGAAGCCGGGATCTAGATCGCCAGAAGCTGAAGGTGACTGGTTGTGTACGTTGGACATGGTCCTGCTCTCCCGACTGAGGATGATGACAATCGTGCCCGAGCCCTTTCGGGCCTGGGTGAAGGGCTACGCCAGGTAACGCAGGATGGCTGATTTTTGCGATTGATCGTCAGCCGCGAGCAGCGTCTTATTGTCGGTCTGCAGCGTCATCGCAGTGACACCATCACCTTTGTCGAAACCGGTACGGGCCCAACCCGATCCGTTGAACACAGGATCCAGGGTGCCATTGCTCTGGAAACGAGCGACAACGCCGTCGAAGTGAATGGCGTCAGAACCCTGTATGGCTCCCGCCACGACGATCTTCCCGTCGGTTTGCATCGCAGCACCTACCCAGCTGGTCGGTTTATCGTCCAGTTGCGTGTAAACCGGGCGCGCGCCATTGAACTGGATGTTTGGACTTCCATCTGGCTCAAGACTCACCATCACGCCTTCATAGGGAGTGGAGAGAACTTCGCCAATAGCGAGAATTCGTTGATTAGGTTGCATCGACATCTGTGTGAAGCGCAGGCGTTTGTCGTCAGAAGGAGAGGCAACGAGAACGAAGCCGTCTTTACCAAAGGTGCGATCCAGGCTGCCGTCCGTGTTGTAACGAGCGACAAAAGCATTTTTTGATTGGTTAAAACTGCCACAGGCCAGGTACTGGCCGTCTGCTTGAAGCAATACGTTGTCAATCAATACCGGCTGATCAGGTGCGTCAGGGTGGCTCAAGGTAATGTAGCCAACACCATTGAAACTCAGATCGAGTGAACCGTTGCTCTGGAGTCTGAAAATCGCTCCTACCCGGGGACGATAGGTGCATACCAGGATTTTACCGTCGGGAAGTACCTGGGCAATGTCTGATGCCTGGCGTGTCGGGGTCATTGCCGTTTGATCCGGTGGGTCAATGGCAGTGGCAAGCGGGGTGTCGATGATCACTTTACCCCCAGTGCCAAAATCTGGATCAAGGCTGCCGTTGTGGTTGTAGCGGGCCAACGCCGGGACGTACGCGAGGTACAGATCTACACGGGTTGAGGCTTGAAGAAGAATGCTCCCGTTTTCAAGAAGGGTAATGGTACTGCCAGCGGAGTCGGGTTCACCTGCGAACGAATCAATGACAAGACCCTGGGTGCCGAATGTCGGGTCAGGCGATCCATCGGCATTGAGGCGTCCGAGCATGTACCCGGCATGTTCGTTAGCGATGTAACTCCCGGTGAAATAGATTTTTCCATCGGCCGCCACAGTCAGTCCCTTGATGGTGGCGCTTATCGCTGCGTCGAAGTCAAGGTGGACCTTGCCGTTTACTCCAAAGGCAGGATCGAGCGTGCCAGAGAGCAGGTCTTGTGCTGACATTGTGTTCTCCTTCAAACAATGAATGATCACCGGGTGTTTTAAAGACTGTTCCGGGTCAAAGCATCTGAACAGTGAAGGTGGGGGCCGTCTACTGTCAGACTTGACAGTAGACGGCCCGTGTTTTTTCAGTTTTTGGGCGCACATACGCATAAAGCCCCGGCCTGTGAATGGCGGGGCTTTTTGGTTTCTGATCCGGGATGTGTATTTGCCTGACCTGGCCTCATCGCGAGCAGGCTCGCTCCCACAGGGGTTTGGTTGAACTGGCCTCGGATTTTGTGTACGCCACAGATCAATGTGGGAGTGAGCCTGCTCGCGATGAGGCCCGCCCAGTCACCGCAGAATCAATGCCGTTTGATGAACCCGGTCAACGCCGCAATCGCTTCCGCCGAGCGCAGCCGTTGGGTGAACTGTGCGCTCTCTTCTTCTATGGCCTTGCGCAGTTGTTCGCGGTCCGCGGCTTTCATCAATTGCTTGCTGATGCGCACCGCTTCTGGCGGCAGCGACTCGAAACGCAACGCCATCTCCCGCGCCTTGGCCAACGCCGCTTCGCCACTGTCCAAGGCTTCGGTCGCTATCCCCCACTGTGCGGCTTGTTCACCGCTGAAGCTCTCACCCAACAGTAACAATTGCGCCGCTTTGGCCTGCCCGAGCAACCGCGGCAGGATCAGGCTGGAACCAAACTCCGGGCATAGCCCCAGATTCACGAACGGCATGCGCAGGCGCGCATCGCGGCTGACATACACCAGATCGCAATGCAGCAACATCGTCGTGCCAATGCCCACGGCTGCACCGGCCACGGCGGCAATCACCGGTTTGCGGCATTCGAGCAGGTTGAGCATGAATTGAAACACCGGGCTGTCGAGGTTGCCCGGCGGTTGCTGGATGAAGTCGGCGATGTCGTTGCCGGCGGTAAAGCACTCGGCAGTCCCGGTGATCAGCACGGCATTGATTTCAGGGTCGGTATCCGCCAGTTTCAGCGCTTCGGCCAAGTGGCTGTACATGGCGCGGGTCAGGGCGTTTTTCTTGTCTGGGCGGTTGAAGCGCAGGGTCAGCAGGCCGCGCTCGCGTTCAAACTGGATGGCATCGCTCATGGTCGGTCTCGCGTCTGAAAAATCAGCGCTCAACCGCGCAGAACAAAAACGTCCGCCAGCAGTTGATTACGCGGCAATCCCGCCAGGTACAAGCGCCGGGCAAAGGCGTCGACGCTGTCAGGGGCCCCGCAGAGTAAGGCCAGGGTTTGCCGTGAAACAAGCCGCAGTTGCGCCAAAGCCTCGGGCAACTCGGCCGCTGTCCACAGCTCAATGCTCAGGTTCGCGCGGCTGGCGGCCATGGCTTGCAGGGGTTTGGCCAGGTAATGCGCCTCGGCATCATGGGCCAGGTGAATGACGCGAATGGCACCTTGGTGATCTTGCCGTAACGCTTCTCGCAAGATGCCGAACAACGGGCCCAACCCCGTGCCGGCGGCCAGCAGCCAAAGTGGTCGGGCGTTCCAGTCCGGGTCGTAATGCAGCGCTCCGCCGCGCAGTTCGCCGAGGCGGAGCGCATCGCCGATTTTCAGCTGACGGGCCGCATCGCTGAATTCCCCCGACTGGCGACAATCGAGGTGGAACTCCAGAAAACGGTCTTCTTCCGGCAGGCTGGCCAATGAATACGGGCGCGCCACATTGCCTGCCCACAACACCAGATGCTGCCCGGCGCTGTAGCGCAACGGACGCTCGGGGACCAGGCGCAAACGCAACACGCTGGCGCTTAGCCAATCGACAGCCGCCACCTCGGCCGGGCGGCCGTCCTGTAGCGGATCGAACGTGTGGACTTGCAAGTCTTCGACCACCTGGCACTGACACGCCAGGCGCCAGCCTTGCTGTCGCTGGTCTGCGCTGAGGGCGTCGGGGCGGCTGTCGCTCGGCAGCCCTTGGACACATTGCACCAGACACGCATGGCAACTGCCGGCGCGACAACTGTAGGGCACCGACACGCCGTTCTGATTCAACGCATCAAGCAGGTTGCTGCCCGCCGCCACCGACCATTGGCGTTCGCCGACCCGTAACTCAGGCATCGACGTTCTCCCACGCGGCCGCGCAACGATTGCGGCCGTCACGCTTGGCGCGATAAAGCGCCTGATCGGCACGCTGCAAGGCTTCATCGAGATCGTCGCCCAGTTCGAGCAACGTCATGCCCGCCGACAAGCTGAGATGGGCGACGTCGAGTCCGATCAATTGCACATCGGTGAACGCAATGCGCAGCCGCTCGCAACAGGAGGTCAGGCGCTCGGCGTTGCAATCGGACAACAGCACGACGAATTCTTCGCCACCGTAACGGGCCAGGACATCGCCATCGCGCAAGCAGGCGGTGGCCACGGCGGCAAAGGCTTGCAGCACCTGATCACCGGCGGCATGGCCGTGCACATCGTTGATCCGCTTGAAATGGTCGAGGTCGATCAGTGCCAGGCCATGCATGACATCGGCGTCCATGGCCTTCAGCTCACGGGAGGCCAGGCGCAGGAAATGCCGGCGATTGAACAGCCCGGTCAGCTCGTCGGTGGCCACCAGGTCTTCGAGCTGGCGCATCATCCCGCGCAGGGTGTCCTGATGCGCCTGCAAGGCAAATCGGCGCTGACGCATGCGTTGACGGGAGGCCTGGACGTGACGGGCATAAAGCTCCAGCCAGACCAGCACGATGAGCAGCACGCACACCTGCAACGCGGCCAGTGCCGGGTCAGGTAACTGAAAGTGGTAACCCTCCCATAGCGTGATCGCACTGAAACTGACGAACACCAACAGCGCGCACCGCAAGAAGGCAAAGCGTGAAAGATGGAACAAGCCGAACAGCAGAATCAGCACGTAGAACACCAGGAACGCGCCGCGTGCCTCGTCCAGATGGGCGATCAGCCAGGTTTGCCAACCCAGCCCCAGCAACACTTGCGCTTCGGTCAGGCTGGGGTCGGAAAAACGCAGGTTGCAGCCGCTGTAAAACACCACGAACAACGCGGCCTGGCTGATGACGACCAGCGCACTGCCGATGGCCACGTTGGCCAGGGATTGCTCGTAATGGCCGGTGAAAAACGCCAGCCACAACAGCACCAAAGCCAGGGCGTAAGTGCCGGCTGCGAGGGCGAAGCGTTTGAGCAACAAGCGCTGGATGGCGTTATGGGTCAATCGTTGACTCACCGTGCGAAGGGAGGCTGCTGAGTGTCCTACTCTACAGACCGAATGCCACTTTAGTTGCGTGCCTGATAAATGACCATTCAATTTTCAGGGCGAAAAACTGGCGTCAAAGGCATGACCCTAAAATACACATATAGCTGAATATCTGACCCATACCTGTAGTAAAGGCGCCCCTGCTGTGGCGAGGGGGCTTGCCCCCGTTCGGCTGCGAAGCAGTCGCAAAGTCTATGCATGCGGTTCGACTGACACATTGATGTGGACTTTGGGGGACTGCTGCGCAGTCCAACGGGGGCAAGCCCCCTCGCCACAATAACTACAACCATCGCCTTAACCGCTTTATGCGACCAACGATTGACTGTCGGCGGGTGTGCCCGGAACCGAGGCGCGTTATACTGCCGCGCCTTTTTAGCGTCGCGCCAGCAGCCCCGGCGTGCCTTGAAAGGTGCTTGCAACCGACCGATGCACCCAAGCTGCAAGCACCTTATTGAATGTTCCCGTCTTTTAGAGGAGCGCGACTCATGACCGTGATCAAGCAAGACGACCTGATTCAGAGCGTTGCCGACGCCCTGCAATTCATTTCCTACTACCACCCCGTTGACTTCATCCAGGCGATGCACGAAGCCTACCTGCGCGAAGAATCGCCAGCGGCCCGTGACTCCATGGCGCAAATCCTGATCAACTCGCGGATGTGCGCCACCGGCCACCGCCCGATCTGCCAGGACACCGGCATCGTTACCGTCTTCGTTCGCGTGGGCATGGACGTACGCTGGGATGGCGCCACCATGGGCCTGGACGACATGATCAACGAAGGCGTGCGCCGGGCTTACAACCTGCCGGAAAACGTCTTGCGTGCCTCGATCCTCGCCGACCCGGCGGGCGCTCGTAAAAACACCAAGGACAACACCCCGGCCGTTATCCACTACTCCATCGTTCCGGGTAACACCGTGGAAGTGGACGTGGCAGCCAAGGGCGGCGGTTCCGAGAACAAGTCGAAAATGGCCATGCTCAACCCGTCCGACTCGATCGTTGACTGGGTGCTGAAAACCGTTCCGGAAATGGGCGCCGGCTGGTGCCCACCGGGCATGCTCGGCATTGGCATCGGCGGCACCGCCGAGAAAGCCGCGGTGATGGCCAAGGAAGTGTTGATGGAATCCATCGACATTCACGAGCTGAAAAAGCGCGGCCCGTCCAACCGTATCGAAGAGATGCGCCTGGAACTGTTCGAGAAGGTCAACCAACTGGGCATCGGCGCCCAGGGCTTGGGTGGCCTGACCACCGTGCTCGACGTGAAGATCATGGATTACCCGACCCACGCCGCTTCGTTGCCGGTGTGCATGATCCCGAACTGCGCCGCCACCCGTCACGCGCACTTCGTGCTCGACGGTTCCGGCCCGGCCTCCCTGGAAGCGCCACCGCTGGACGCCTACCCGGAAATCGTCTGGGAAGCCGGCCCATCGGCCCGTCGCGTCAACCTCGACACCCTGACCCCGGAAGACGTGCAGAGCTGGAAGCCGGGCGAAACCGTCCTGCTCAACGGCAAGATGCTCACCGGTCGCGACGCGGCGCACAAGCGCATGGTCGAGATGCTGAACAAGGGTGAAACCCTGCCGGTGGACCTCAAGGGTCGCTTCATCTACTACGTCGGCCCGGTTGATCCGGTGCGCGAAGAAGTGGTTGGCCCTGCCGGCCCGACCACCGCGACGCGGATGGACAAGTTCACCCGTCAGATCCTCGAGCAAACCGGCCTGTTGGGCATGATCGGCAAATCCGAGCGCGGCCCCACTGCGATCGAAGCGATCAAGGACCACAAAGCCGTTTACCTGATGGCAGTCGGCGGCGCGGCTTACCTGGTGGCGCAAGCCATCAAGAAATCCCGCGTGGTGGCTTTCGCCGAACTGGGCATGGAAGCGATCTACGAGTTCGACGTCAAGGACATGCCTGTGACTGTTGCGGTCGACAGCAAGGGCGAGTCGGTACACATCACCGGTCCTGCCATCTGGCAGAAAAAGATCAGTGAAAGCCTGGCGGTAGAAGTGCAGTAAACGCTTGAGCTTGCCCATACGGCCGGGTCGTCTTTCAGATGTCCCGGCCGTTTTTTTTGCGCCCCATTTTTACCATTCGCTATAACGCACAGCGTTTTTCAACATATTCGGTCTAGAAAACCCCGCCCCACCTGTCAGATGTGACAGGTCACACCTTCCCCTGATTTTGTTAGCGTCGCTCCATCACGCGACTCCGTTGCTATGGAAGAGCGCAAAGCCGATACAGGATCAGCCCCATGGAAGAGCAAGCGTCCCTGAGCATCACTGAACCCTCGATCGCCAAGAGCGCTTCCATTGCCACGATCGGCAAAAGCTGGGGATCGGTCGGCGTAACGGGCAGTGCTTCATTCGAATTGCCGCTGCCCCTTTCAGCAGGGCGCGGTTTCGACCCCGCCATGGCGCTGGGCTATGACAGCCAGGGCGGTAACGGTCCGTTCGGCATTGGCTGGCGTTTGGGGACCAGTGCCATCACTCGCCAGACCAGCAAGGGTGTGCCCGATTACCTCGCCACCGACATCATGGTCGGCCCTGGCGGCGAGGAGTTGATGCCCGAGCTGGATGCCGAGGGCAAGCCAACGTCCAGAGAAGTAACCGAATATCGCGGCCTCTCCATTGGCAAGCACGACGTTGTGCGCTACTGGCCGCGGGTCGAGAGTTCGTTCGAGCTGATCGAGCTGTGGCAACCGGAGGAAAAGCCGCCCTTCTGGCTGGTGCACGGGGCCGATGGCAGCCTGCATGTCTACGGTAAGACCGACGCTTCGCGGCGCGCCGAACCTATAGACACAACCAACCCTGTCGCGGCGCTGCGTATCGGTGTGTGGTTGCTGCTAGAAAGCATGAACCCTCATGGCGAACACATCTGTTTCGACTATAAGCCCGAGGATCAGGCTAACACCCCGGAGGACAAACACGACTATCGTGCCCAGCGTTACCTGCACCGGGTGTATTACGGCAATGCCAAGGCCAGCCAAGACCTGTATGCCTGGACAGTGGAAAACCCGGCGAGCCTGGATTGGCATTTCCACCTGCTGTTCGACTACGGCGAACGCACCCTCGACCTGGAAAAGAAGCCGATCTACGGCCCGCCGTTCGATGCTCCCGGCAATGGTCATGGTGAGTGGCAATTGCGCAGCGATCCCTTCCACAGCTACACCTACGGATTTGAACTAGGGACCCGCCGCCTGTGCCATCAGGTCTTGATGTTTCACCATTTCCCCGAGCACTTAGGTCCGAAACCTGTGCTGGTTCGGCGATTGTTGCTGGAATACCCTACGACTCACCGGACATATAACCAACTGAAAAAAGCGCACTATCAGTCATACGACGCCAGCGGCGCCGTGGAAAACATGCCGCCAGTGGTTTTCGACTATTCAGAGTTCGAACTCAACAAGCAGTCGAGTCCGTTCCCGTTCGAAAACATGCCCGGCATCGAGGACGGCGCGCTTCATCAATGCGTTGATCTGTTCGGTGAAGGTGTGCCGGGGTTTCTCTGCCGTTACGACCAGAGCTGGTATTACCGCGAACCCTTGCGCGCGCTGACAGGGGCCGATGACATCCACTACGGTCCCTGGACAGAACTGTCGCGAATTCCCGTAGCCGATCGCAATCAACCGACCTATCAGGCGTTGACCGACCTGACCGGCGACGGCCGGCTGGACTGGATCCTCGCGTCCCCCGGCATGAGCGGCTTCCACACCCTCAACCCCGATCGCAGCTGGTCAGGGTTCATTCCCTTTACAGCATTCCCGGTGGAGTTTTTCCAAACGCTTACACAGTCTGGCGATTTGATGGGCGACGGGCTCAGCTCGATGGCGCTGATCGGCCCGCGCAGCGTGCGCCTGTACGCCAATCGGCGTGAGGAAGGTTTCGCGCCGGGCCAGGACGTCGAGCACACACCGGACACCGACCGCCTGCCGCTGTTCAGCAACGCTCGCAGCGAACTGGTGTTGCTCGGCAATTTACTGGGCAGCGACATGACCGAGCTGTGCCGCATCCGCCACGACGAAATCAAATGCTGGCCGAACCTTGGTCACGGTCGGTTCGGCAAAGGCTTCGTCATGAGTGCCCTGCCCTTCGACTACGCGACATTCGACGCGGCGCGGGTGCGGATTGCCGATCTGGACGGCTCTGGTGCACCGGCACTGATTTATCTGCAGTCCGACTGTTTCGAGATCTATTTCAATCATGGCGGCAATGGTCTGGAGCAAATCCCCGTAACGGTGCCGTGGCCCGAAGGAATCCGCTACGACAACCTGTGCCAGGTCACTCTTGCCGACCTGCAAGGCCTGGGGTGCGCGAGCCTGATCTTGACCGTGCCGCACATGAAACCACGGCACTGGCGCTACGATTTCGTCAGCGCCAAACCGTACATGCTGGTCGCCAGCAACAACAACATGGGCTGCAGCACCCAGGTGGTGTATCGCAGTTCGGCGCAGGAATGGCTGGATGAAAAAAATCGGATACTCAAGCTCAAACGTCTGCCGATTTCCTACTTGCCGTTCCCGGTGCCCGTGGTCAAGCAACAAAGCCAGCTCGATGAAATCACCGGCAACTGCCTGAACCAGTTTTTCCAGTATTTGCAGGGTTACTACGATGGCCGGAACCGCGAGTTTCGTGGCTTTGGCCTGCTGCGCCAGACCGACAGCGAAACGGCCACACGGGCAGATGACACCGGTTTTACCGCCCCGGCGCTGGTCTGCACCTGGTTCCACACCGGACGGCAAATCGACCTGCCACGCGATGGCTATTTCAACCGTGACTCCGAAGCCTGTGATTTGAAACCCACGCTGTTCTGCCAGTACCACCACAACGACGCTTTCGATGAGCCGATCCCGCCGCCCGACGAAGCCACCGCCCACGAAATCGCCAACGCCCTCGCCGGTTCGGTGTTGCGCGTGGAGACCTACGCCGCCGACGATGACCTGGCCACGGCGGTGCCGTTCGCGGTGGAGGAAAGCCGTTACAAGGTTCGCGAACAGCGCAAAAAGGCAGACCATGACGCGCACCCGGTCATGCTGCCCTTGCAACTGGAAACGATCAGTTACCAGTACGAACGCTTCGTGAATGACCCGCTGTGCCGACATGAAATCACCTTGAGCCACGACGAGTTCGGGCTGCCTGTGCATGCCATCACGGTTAGCTATGCACGGCGCAGGACCGAGCAGGATGAACCGCCCTTTGACGATGTCGATGAACAGAAATGGTGGCTTGATGCCCATGACCCGGCGCAACAGTCCTATTACCTGAATGAAACCCGCGCCGAGTTCATTCATTTGCAGAAGTTGGAGGACTGGCAAGGCTGGCAAGGCTGGCGACTGGGTCTGCCCTATCTGCAACGGGGCAATGCGTTGGTACTGCCCAAGAAGCCAGCCGCCGGGGGACTCGCCCCCGCAGACATTTCTTATGAAGGGCTTCTCGAACTGTACGCCTCGCCCGAATGGGTGGCTCAGCGGCTACTGACCACGCAGTCGGTCTATCGCTACTTCAAGACCGACAACCGAACACTGCTTGCCGACGGCGAGGCTGATTTCGAGGCACTGCGGGCACCGCTGGAAATTGCCCAACTGGACAAGACCGCACTGCAAGCCTACGACACGGTGCCGTTGCTGGATATTCGGGACGAACTGGAAAAAATCGGTTATTCGGCCATGCCTCTGGTGCTGGGGATAGACCCAGAGGCAGACGAGGAAGAGAACAAGGAGAGAAACCTATGGTCGTCCCGGTACGGTTTTGCCAAGTACGGCGAGCTCGATAGTTTTTACAAAGTGATGGCGTACAACGAAACCCCCAGCTACGGCATCACGAAAGCCCAATACGACGCCTACTGTCTGCTGCCGAAAAGCATCACCCAGCCGGACTTGTGCGAAGCCCGTTTCGAATATGACTACCACGCGCTGCAACTCATGCGCCGCTTCGATGCCAATGACAATGTCGAGGAAGCCCTTTATGAGCCGTCCGGGCAACCCCTTGCCATCAGTTTTTTTGGCACTGAAGGCGGCGAAAAAGTTGGTTTTCGCCCCCTCGACGAACACGAACGTCCCATTGACCATCGTCCAGACCCGGCCATCGAAGATCCCAAAGGCGCCCTGCAAAAAGCAGCCAGCGTATTGCGCAAGGACCTGTTCAGCTGGATGGGCGAACTCCCCCCGTCCGTCAGCCAGACACCTGACTGGCTGGCCGCCTGGATCGCCCAGGGTTACGTGCTACCCAGCCTGCACATTTGTGCCAGCGCCCGCCGTCGCCTGTCCCGGCTCAAGTCCCTGACCGCGCCTGAACAAGCGCTGCTCGACCTGATCCGCACGGTGCCCCGCGAACCGGTGCACAGCGTCGTCCTCACCGCCGACCGCTATTGGGATGATGAGCTGCAACAAATCCAGATCGTCAAAGTCTTTGTGGACGGTTTCGGCCGGACACTGCAGACCAAACAGTTGGTCGAACCGGGGCTGGCGTTTGTGGTGGTCAACGGTGAGCTGGTGATTGAAGACGGCAAACCCAAGGTCGCGCACGCCGATCCGCGCTGGCGCGTCAGCGAACGTGTGGAATACAACAACAAGGGGTCGGCCGTTCGGGTATTTCGCCCTTATTTCGCCGATAGACATTGCTATATCAATGACCATTCCTTCCGGGAGTTCGGCCATCACGATCAGAACTTTTACGACGTGCTGGGTCGTCTGTACAAAGTCATCAACGCCAAAGGAGATGTCGCGCTCGAGATCATCCATCCCTGGTACACCACCAGCCTGGATTTCAACGACACCTACGTTGTACCGCCTGAAGGTGAGCTGAAAGCAGGCAAGCCATGACGACCTCGGTTCATTGGCGCACCCCGAACCTGACGGTCATCGATAGTCGGGGCTTGTCGATTCGCCAGGTCGCGTACTTGCGCAAGGTCGCTGCCGACCCCGTGGAAACTCTGATCGGCCGCCAGCGCTACGACGTTGCCGGGCGACTGCTCGAGCAATGGGATCCGCGACTGTTCGGTGTCGTCCCCAACATGGCCACGGTTTATCGCCTGTCCGGTGAGCCGTTGAAAGTCGATTCCGTCGACGCCGGTTGGCGTTTGAGCCTGCCTGGGCTGTCGGGGGAAGAGCTCCAGCGCTGGGACCAACGCGGCAGTCATTGGCGCACCACCTACGACCGTCAGTTGCGTCCGATAGTCGTCGAGGAAATTGATACGCCGAACGTCGAAACCTTCTCCTATGCCGATGACTCCGCCGATCCCGCGTTTAACCGGCGCGGCCAACTGACCGGGCAACTCGACCGCTCCGGCACCTTGAGTTTCGACAGCTACAGCCTGCTCGGACAACCCTTGCGCGAAACCCGAACCCTGGTTGAGGGCCCCCCCTACCGCAGCAGCCGAATGTATAGCCCAATCGGAACAGTGTTGAGCCAGACCGATGCCGGTGAGCACCAGCAACAGTCGCGCTACGACATCGCCGGACAACTCAAGCAGGTTGAACTGCGGATCAAAGGCAGCCCGAACTGGCAGCTGGTGCTCAAAGACGCGCAGTACAACGCCGCCGGCCAGATCATCGAACAACGCGCTGGCAACGACGTGCTCAGCACCTGGACCTACGACCCGGCCGATGGGCGCCTGGCTACGCAACAGGCACAAAAAAACGCCGAGCCGGCGCTGCAGGACCTGGAATATTTCTACGATCGCGTCGGCAACATCACCCGTCTCGAAGACCACACCTTCCAGCCGATCTATTTCGCCAACCAGCTGGTCGACGGCCACCGTGACTTCACCTATGACTCGCTATACCGCCTGACCCGCGCCAGCGGTTGCGACGATGCGCCGCCGTCGGACATTCCGGGCCGGCCCCTGCCCGGGGATCCGAACAATCGGCTCAACTACACGCAACACTACGAGTACGACGCCGGTAACAACCTGATCGAACTGCGGCACGTGCGGGCGGGAGCCTCACACACCCGCGCAATGTTCATCGACCCTGGCAGCAACCGTGGTGTGCGCTGGAAAGAGGGAGATCCTGCCCCGGTTTTCCCCGCGTTGTTCGACGTTCATGGCAACCTCCAGGCCTTGCAGCCGGGCAAGACCTTGACGTGGAACAGCCTGGATCAGCTGGAAGCGGTGACGCTGGTCAACCGCGACAACGGCCCCAATGACCAGGAGTACTACCGCTACAGCCAGGGCGTGCGCGTGTACAAACGCCACGAAACCCACACCTCCTCGCTGACTCATTTCCAGGAAGTGATCTACCTCCCGGGCCTGGAAATCCGCACCCGCGACAACGGCGAAGAACTGCACGTGATCATCTTGCCCGGCGGGCACGGCAGCGTCCGTTGCCTGCACTGGGTCAGCGGCCAACCGGCCAACGTCGCCAACGATCAAGTGCGCTACAGCCTCGATGACCACTTGGGCTCCTCCACGCTGGAACTCGATCAACAGGCACAGGTGATCAGCCAGGAAGGTTATTACCCGTTCGGCGCCACGGCCTGGTATGCGCGGGGCAGCGAGCTGGACGTCGACTACAAAACCATCCGCTATTCGGGCAAGGAAATGGATGACAGCGGGTTGTATTACTACGGTGCGCGTTACTACGCGCCGTGGTTGCAGCGTTGGGTGAGTGCCGATCCGGCGGGGGATGTGGATGGGCTGAATTTGTTTGGGTTTGTGGGGAACAATCCCCTGAATTACTTCGATGAGAATGGTGCCGAACGCTCTCCCGCCGAACTAAGAGCGTCCCTCAATGAATATGTCAGTCTCTTGTCAGTGGTCAGTCAGAGGGCGGACAGGGCGATTTATCAGCTCTACAACATGACCCGAACACGAGATATCTATAAAAGATCTGGATTAAAACTCGGCTTTACAGCAGTCAGTCTTTCCGCACAGGCCGTAACGGCCACGACGGCCGGTATGCTGGCTGCAACGGCGACGGCCCCCCTCGGACCGGTTGCAGCCGTCGCCGCCGTTGTTGCGGGTGCCGCAGCTGCGGATATCACGAGCAACGCTCTGGACGAAGCTGCCAAAAATACCCGTTTCGGGTATCCATTGCTGCCCGGATCCGGTGACTTCAGCCTGGAAAGCCTGAACAAGACAGCCAACATCACGCCCTTCAGTGCGTTGGAAGAAGTGCAAGAATTAGTCAGCAAGTACGACCCGAGGACCGCAGAAGGAATCAAAGAGACGGCGATCGTGGCGGGCGTCGGGTTAGCCGACAAAGGGTTCAAATACGCTTCGCATCTGGAAAAGGCACTCGGCTTTTTGCGACTAGGTATCCAGGTGACAGAAGCCTTAAATGACAGTTTCGGCCAAAGAGACCTGGATGTAATCCGTGATGAACTCACTGCCCTGCTCAGCCACCTTGACGAGCAAGAAGACCTAGCCAATGTGGCCCTGACAGAACTTGAAAATAGCGGACACGAGGGTGAAGCCGCGGGGACGCTCAAGGTATTGCGTGAAGCGGAGCTCGTCACCAGCGGCAGAATCATACGGGTACTCGACCTAACTGATCGGATGTCTCAGTACTTGATGAAAAAAAATGCCGCCTGAGATTCAGCAATGAGTATATCGACCTCGCGTTGCGCGCCGAAGCTGATTGCCTATGACAGTCGAGGCTTACCGATCAGGCAAGTGGCTTACCTGTGCAAGGTCGTCAACGGGCCACTCGCAACCCTGATCAACCGCCAGCATTACAACGCCACCGGGCGACTGATAGAGCAATGGGATCCGCGCCTGTTCGGCACCGCTTCCAAACCCAACCTCGCCACCATCTATAGCCTGTCCGGTGAATCGCTCAAAGTCGACTCCGTCGATGCAGGCTGGCGTTTAAGCCTGCCGGGGCTGGCCGGGGAAGCATTGCAGCGCTGGGACCAACGCGGCAGTCATTGGCGCACCACCTACGACCGTCAGTTGCGGCCGATTGCCGTCGAGGAAATTGATACGCCGAACGTCGAAACCTTCTCCTATGCCGATGACTCCGCCGATCCCGCATTTAACCTGCGCGGCCAATTGACCGGGCAACTCGACCGCTCCGGCACCTTGAGTTTCGACAGCTACAGCCTGCTCGGACAACCCTTGCGCGAAACCCGAACCCTGGTCGAGGGCCCCCCCTACCGCAGCAGCCGAATGTATAGCCCAATCGGAACAGTGCTGAGCCAGACCGATGCCGGTGAGCACCAGCAACAGTCGCGCTACGACATCGCCGGGCAGCTCAAGCAGGTTGAACTGCGGATCAAAGACAGCCCGAACTGGCAGCCGGTTCTGCAAGACGCGCAGTACAACGCCGCCGGCCAGATCATCGAACAACGCGCCGGCAACGAGGTGCTCAGCACCTGGACCTACGACCCGGCCGATGGGCGCCTGGCGACACAACGGGCACAAAAAAAAGCCGAGCAGGCGCTGCAGGATCTGGAATATTTCTATGATCGTGTCGGCAACATCACCCGCCTCGAAGACCACACCTTCCAGCCGATCCATTTCGCCAACCAGCTGGTCGACGGCCACCGCGACTTCACCTATGACTCGCTGTACCGCCTGACCCGCGCCAGCGGTTACGACGATGCGCCGCCGTCGGATGCTCCGGGTCGGCCCCTGCCCGGGGATCCGAACAATCGGCTCAATTACACCCAACACTACGAGTACGACGCCGGTAACAACCTGATCGAACTGCGTCACGTGCGGGCGGGGACCTCACACACCCGCGCGATGTTCATCGACCCTGGCAGCAACCGTGGTGTGCGCTGGAAAGAGGGAGATCCTGTCCCGGTTTTCCCCGCGTTGTTCGATGTTCATGGCAACCTCCAGCACTTGCAGCCGGGCAAGACCTTGACGTGGAACACCCTGGACCAACTGGCATCGGTGACGCTGGTCAAACGCGACAACGGCACCAATGACCAGGAGTTCTACCGCTACAGCCAGGGCGTGCGCGTGTTCAAACGCCATGAAACCCACACACCTTCGCTGACTCACTTCCAGGAAGTGATCTACCTGCCGGGCCTGGAAATCCGCACCCGTGACAACGGCGAAGAACTGCACGTGATCACCCTGCCCGGTGGGCACGGCAGCGTGCGTTGCCTGCACTGGGTCAGCGGCCAACCCGCGAACATCGCCGCCGATCAAGTGCGCTACAGCGTCGATGACCATCTGGGTTCCTCCACGCTGGAGCTCGATCAAAATGCACAGGTGATCAGCGAGGAAGGTTATTACCCGTTCGGCGCCACGGCCTGGTTCGCGCGGGGAAGTGAGGTGGACGTCGACTACAAAACCATCCGCTATTCGGGCAAGGAAATGGATGACAGCGGGCTGTATTACTACGGTGCGCGCTATTACGCGCCGTGGTTGCAGCGTTGGGTGAGTGCTGACCCGGCGGGGGATGTGGATGGGCTGAACTTGTATGGGTTTGTGGGGAACAACCCGATGTTGTACGTCGACGTCAATGGCGAAACCAGAAGCAATTCTTTTAGCGAGGCAACGAGAAGATTTCAAGCGCGGGAAAACATCGAGTACGCCAGCATGCGCCAAGCCAGTGCGCCTGTCCGGGCAAGACAGGCGCTGCAAAAAAATATTGAAACGCACCTGAAAGTATTGGGCCTGTCGAAACGACGTGGACTGGATGCTCAGCAGCAGATCCTCAACCATCGCTCACCTTCGGAGCACGCAGTCTCCACCACTCGCAGAACAGGCGTCCACCTTGGTGGGCAAATTTTGAGTTATGGCGCAGGGATCGCGATCGGGGCTGCCTTACAACCCCTGGCGTCTGTCGCACCCGGTGTCGGTAATGTGGCAGCCGTAGCCCTTGGATTTGCGGTGAAAAAGGGCGTCAGTTTTGCGGTGGACTACATCGCCGAACGAACAGGTGCCAGTGCTTCTGTAAATCTCAAGGGCAGCAAGCTCTCCCCGGAGAAAATCATCAATAAAGCCGAATACAAGACGATGGCGTTCACCCCCTATATCGAGAAAAAATATGAACAAATGATCAAGAGCAATACAAAAGGCCGGCTCAAGGCCGGCAAAGAAGGTGCCAGTGTTGGCGCCAGCGTGGCCCTGAAAATATTCGCCCCGCAGGTTGCCAGCGAGGCCAGTGCAGGACTGGGCATGGTGCTTGGCGGGGTTGAGATTATTCATGAGGTCAACGGCGCCGGAAACGAGCTGTCGGCAGAAAAAACCGCCAAGGCAGACACTAATCTGACCGACCTGATTGACGCGCTGGACACCCGAATGGCCGGTATTGAAGCGTTTTTCAATTCGATGGACGTTAGCGCCATGAACACCTTCAGCCTTTTTGGAGAATCGGCAGGGGACTCGGTTCAGAGCCTCTGGCAAGAGACGAGAGACGTAATAGGTGTGCTGAAGGATACCCAAACCATGCTGCGCTCCAGATCCAGTAAATTTACCGCCGTGTAGGCGACTGCATCTCGGGGCAGAACGATCCACGGGCCCATGTTATGGTGCCCGCCCGTTCTCCTATCTGTTTTCTACAGCATGCAGCCGACTTCACGTTTCTTGCGTTTGGTGCTCTACACCCTGGTCATAGCCGCTGGCGCGATTCTCGCCGCCGGTTTTGCCATCCGCCACACCGAACGCCAGGCGCTGGTCGAAGACGCCGCCCGCGCCAATCAGCAATTGGCGCTCTACGCCAATTCCCTGCACACCCTGATCGACCGCTACCGCGCCCTGCCGGCCGTGCTCGCGCTGGACCCGGAGTTACGCGCCGCGCTCAAGGGTTCGGTGTCCGCTGAACAGCAGGACGCACTGAACCGCAAACTGGAAAAGATCAACGGCGCGGCGCAATCCTCGACCCTGGAATTGCTGGACCGCACCGGTCTGGCGGTGGCCGCGAGTAATTGGCGTTTGCCCAGCAGTTACGTCGGTCACAACTATGGCTTTCGCCCCTATTTCAGCCAAACACGCACCCAGGGCACCGGGCGCTTTTACGCGGTGGGCGTGACCAGCGGGATTCCCGGTTACTTCCTATCCAGCGCGGTCACCGGTGACGACGGCCAGTTCCTCGGTGCAATGGTGGTGAAACTCGAATTTCCGGAACTGGAGCGCGAGTGGCGTCAGGGCAGCGACACGCTGCTGGTCAGCGATGCACGCGGGATTGTTTTTATCGCCAACCAGCCGGGCTGGCGCTATCGCCTGTTGAAACCGCTGAATGACAGCGATCACGCCGAACTCAAGGCCACCCGTCAATACGACAAACAACCGCTGACACCGCTCGAATATCAATCGGTGCGGCGCTTCGATGACAACAGTGACCTGACGCAGGTCGTGGGGCCTGGCGGGACGGCGAATTACCTGTGGGAATCGCTGCCGCTGAGCACCGAAGGCTGGACCTTGCACCTGCTGCGTCGCCCGCAAATCGCGTTCGAAGACAGGCGCAACGCCGGGCTCGCCGCCGCCGGGTTGTGGTTGGCCGTGGTGTTTCTGTTGCTGTTTCTCAATCAGCGCTGGCGTCTGGCCAAACTGCGCCAGCGCAGTCGTGAAGAGCTGGAACAATTGGTGGAAGAACGCACCCGCGACCTGCGCACCGCCCAAGACGGTCTGGTGCAGTCGGCCAAACTCGCCGCTCTCGGCCAGATGTCTGCCGCGCTGGCTCATGAAATCAACCAGCCGCTGACTGCCCAGCGCATGCAGCTTGCCACGCTGAGGCTGCTGCTCGATCACGGTCGGGTCGACGACGCTTACAAGGCGCTCAAACCGGTGGATGACATGCTGACGCGCATGGCCGCCCTCACCGGCCACCTGAAAACCTTCGCCCGCAAAAGCCCCAGCGGCCTGCGTGAGCGCCTGGATTTGGCGGCGGTGGTCGATCAATCCTTGCAGTTGCTGGATGCGCGCCTGCGTGACGAGCACATCAGCACCGTGCTGCATCTGACGCGCCCGGCCTGGGTGCGTGGCGATGCGATTCGCCTGGAACAAGTGCTGATCAATTTGCTGCGCAACGCCCTGGACGCCATGCAGGACAAACCCTGCAAACGCCTGGAAATCCGTCTCGAAGCCGACGAACAACTCTGGCGCCTGACAGTTTCTGACAATGGTGGTGGCATTGCCGAAGAGCACTTGGCCAACGTGTTCGATCCGTTCTTCACCACCAAACCGGTGGGTGATGGCCTGGGCCTCGGGCTGGCCGTATCCTTTGCCATCGTTCACGAATCGGGCGGACGCCTGAGCGCCGACAATCATGCCAACGGCGCGGTGTTCACCGTGACCTTGCCCATCGACCTGGAGGCCCCTGGCTCATGCTGAATTCCGTGATGGTGGTCGACGACGAAAGCAGCATTCGCAGTGCCGTCGAACAATGGCTGAGCCTGTCGGGGTTCGAGGTGCAGTTGTTCAGCCGCGCCGATGAGTGCCTGGCGCAGCTGCCCAAGCATTTCCCCGGTGTGATCCTCAGCGATGTGCGCATGCCTGGCATGACCGGCCTGGAACTGCTGGCCGAAGTTCAGCGCCGCGATGCCGACTTGCCGGTGATTTTGCTGACCGGTCACGGCGATGTGCCGATGGCGGTCGAAGCGATGCGCGATGGCGCCTACGACTTCCTGGAAAAACCCTTCAGCCCCGAAACGCTGCTCGGCAGTCTGCGCCGCGCACTGGACAAGCGGCGGCTGGTGCTGGAAAACCGCGCCCTGCACGAGCAGGCGGACAACCGCGCCAAACTCGATGCGACGTTGCTGGGCGTGTCCCGTGGTTTGCAGACGCTGCGTCGGCAAGTGCTGGACCTGGCGTCGCTGCCGGTCAATGTGTTGATTCGCGGTGAAACCGGCAGCGGCAAGGAATTGGTTGCCCGGTGCCTGCACGACTTCGGTCCGCGTGCCGACAAACCGTTTGTGGCGCTGAATTGCGCAGCAATTCCCGAGCAGTTGTTCGAGGCCGAGCTGTTCGGTCACGAGAGCGGCGCGTTCACCGGTGCCTCGGGCAAACGCATCGGCAAGCTCGAATACGCCGATGGCGGCACGCTGTTTCTCGATGAAATCGAAAGCATGCCGCTGGCCCAGCAGGTGAAATTGCTGCGGGTGTTGCAGGAGCAGAAGCTGGAGCGGTTGGGCTCGAACCAGAGCATCCGCGTGGATTTGCGGATCATCGCCGCAACCAAACCCGACTTGCTCGACGAAGCCCGGGCCGGACGTTTTCGTGAGGACCTGGCCTATCGGTTGAACGTGGCCGAGTTGCGGCTGCCACCGTTGCGCGAGCGGCGTGAAGACATTCCGTTGTTGTTCGAGTCGTTCGCGCAAAATGCCGCCGAACGGTTGGGACGCACGTTTCCACCGCTGAGCGGCCCGCAGTTGAGCCACCTGCTGAGCCACGACTGGCCGGGCAATGTGCGCGAATTGGCGAACGTCGCTGAGCGACAAGTGTTGGGCCTGGGCGAGCCGGAACCGGCGGGGATCGACCCCGGCCAGTCACTGGCGGCGCAGCAGGAAGCGTTTGAAGCACATTGCTTGCGCGCGGCGTTGACCCGGCACAAGGGGGATGTGAAAGCGGTGCTTGAAGAACTGCAACTGCCGCGCCGGACGTTCAATGAAAAGATGCAGCGCCATGGCCTGACCCGGGAGATGTTCCTGCACGACTGATCGTTCCCACGCTCCGCGTGGGAATGCAGCCCGGGACGCTCCGCGTCCCATCTAGAGCCGAACGCGGAGCGTCCGTTGAGGCATTCCCACGCAGAGCGTGGGAACGATCAGATTCGGCGTAAATCCGCTTGTCACCCAACGCTCCATAAGCGGATTTCCGCTCACTCAAGCTGCAAACCCCCTCTAAACCGGCCCTCCTCCCCTTGGCACATCTCCTGCTATAGCCCCAGCAGGCTGCGTTTCAACGCGCTCCACAAAAACAATTAAACGAGGATCCTTCAATGGATAACTCCAACACCCTGCCCCTTGGTTCGGCTGCCCTGCCGGCCAAAGAAAGAACCACTGCCAGTCGCATCAAATCGATCTTCAGCGGCTCTGTCGGCAACATGGTCGAGTGGTACGACTGGTATGTCTACGCCGCCTTCTCCCTGTACTTTGCCAAGGCTTTTTTCCCCAAAGGCGACACCACCGCGCAACTGCTGAACACCGCCGCGATCTTCGCCGTGGGCTTCCTGATGCGCCCGATCGGTGGCTGGTTGATGGGCCTCTACGCCGACAAGGCCGGTCGCAAGAAAGCACTGATGGCTTCGGTGTATCTGATGTGTTTCGGCTCGCTGCTGATCGCCCTGAGCCCTGGGTATGAAACCATTGGCATTGGCGCACCGATCCTGCTGATTTTCGCTCGCCTGCTGCAAGGCCTGTCGGTCGGTGGCGAGTACGGCACCTCGGCAACGTACCTCAGCGAGATGGCCACCAAGGATCGTCGCGGCTTCTACTCCAGCTTCCAGTACGTGACCCTGATCTCCGGCCAGCTCATCGCGTTGGCAGTGCTGATCGTGCTGCAACAGACCCTGACCACTGAAGAACTGTACGCCTGGGGCTGGCGCATCCCGTTCGCCATCGGCGCGCTGTGTGCCGTGGTCGCGCTGTACCTGCGTCGTGGCATGGAAGAAACCGAGTCGTTCACCAAGAAAGAGAAGGCCAAGGAAAGCGCGATGCGCACCTTGATGCGCCATCCGAAGGAACTGATGACCGTGGTCGGCCTGACCATGGGCGGCACCCTGGCGTTCTACACCTACACCACGTACATGCAGAAATACCTGGTGAACACCGTCGGCATGAGCATCTCCGACTCCACCACTATTTCGGCTGCCACGCTGTTCCTGTTCATGTGCCTGCAACCACTCGTTGGCGGACTCTCGGATAAAGTCGGTCGCCGGCCAATCCTGATTGCCTTCGGTATCCTCGGGACGCTGTTCACCGTGCCGATCCTGACCACCCTGCACACCGTGCAAACCTGGTGGGGCGCGTTCTTCCTGATCATGGCGGCGCTGATCATCGTCAGCGGCTACACCTCGATCAACGCGGTGGTCAAAGCTGAACTGTTCCCGACCGAAATCCGCGCGCTGGGCGTCGGCCTGCCGTACGCGCTGACCGTGTCGATCTTCGGCGGCACCGCTGAATACATCGCACTGTGGTTCAAGAGCATTGGCATGGAAACCGGTTACTACTGGTATGTCACGGCGTGCATCGCGGTGTCGTTGCTGGTGTACATCACCATGAAAGACACCCGCAAACACTCGCGGATCGAGACGGACTGATCCCGCCCGCGCAATAAAAAACAGGGGCAGACCTTAACGGGTCTGCCCCTTTTTATTTGCCTCAACCCTAACCCTGTGGGAGTGAGCCTGCTCCGGGCGGCGTTCCGACGATTGCGGTGTGTCAGGCAACCAATTTGTTGTCTGTGACGCCGCTATCGTCGGAACGCCGCCCGGAGCAGGCTCACTCCCACATTATTCGGATCTCATCGCTGGAAATTATCTGTTCGTCCCAGCACTATGAGCGCCCACGAATACAGCTTCTGGAACCCACGCCCATGCCCGACGACATCCACTTCTACGAACCCGCCAACGGCCACGGCCTGCCGCATGACCCGTTCAATGCCATCGTCGGCCCGCGCCCCATTGGCTGGATTTCCTCCCAGGATACCGATGGCCGCTTGAACCTGGCGCCTTACAGTTTCTTCAACGCCTTCAACTACATTCCGCCGATCATTGGTTTTTCCAGTGTCGGGCGCAAAGACAGCCTGAACAACATCGAGCGCACCGGTGAGTTCGCCTGGAACCTGGCGACCCGTCCGCTGGCCGAGCAGATGAACCAGAGCTGCGCCATGGTCGGGCCTGAGGTCAACGAGTTCGAGCTGTCCGGACTGACCCCGGCAGCGTCGAAAATCATCCAGGTGCCGCGCGTCGCCGAAAGCCCGGTGTCCTTCGAATGCAAGGTCACGCAGATCATTCAGTTGCAGCGGGCCGATGGCAACGTGGTGCCGAGCTGGCTGATTCTCGGCGAAGTGGTCGCCGTGCATATCGCCAAGTGGCTGTTGAAGGATGGGGTGTACGACACCGCCGCGGCAGAACCGATTCTGCGCGGCGGCGGGCCAGCGGATTATTTCCAGCTGGGGCCTGAGGCATTGTTCAAGATGTATCGCCCGGGGGCGGTCAAGTAGTTACCAGATCAGGTCGCCGTCTTCGCTGACATCTTTGAGGTGGGTCAATTGCAGCGCGGCGGCTTCATCGGCCTCGCGGGCAGTTTTGAAGGTCTGCTCTTCGAGCAGCTTGTGAAAGCGCGGTGCACCCGAACCACCGATGGCCTTGGTGGCAATCGCGGCGTTATAACCGCCTTCACGGGGTACTACGGCCGATACGGCTTCGAAGGTTTCAAAGGCTTTGCGTGCCATTTCGCGGATCCTGCTGAATGGAGAATTGAGCCATTAAACCCTCAACCCGCCATTTTGTGTACCCATGACTGGGACTGCCCCAGCGCCTGGGCGGCCGACACATCCTTGAAGGTATGAAAATCCAGGCTGTTGACCACCAGGTCTTGCACCAACCCGGCAAAAACCTGCATGGCCGGGGTGCTGAAATAAGCGGTCATGGCCTGCTGGTTCATCCAGAAACCGGACACCAGCCACAATTCCGGATCGCACTGCGATTGTTGCAGGGCAAAACTCAGGCAACCCGGCGCGCTGCGGGACGGCTCGATCAAGGCACTCAGGCGTGCACCGAGTTCCGCCGAACGCCCGGCGCGGGCGCGGACAAAGGCCATATGACTGACGGGGATCTGCGTAGACATGTTCAACCCTCCCAGGTACTCGAGTGGCAGCCGTGGGACGGGCTGCGACAGGATCCAAGGTTAAGCGCGCCGGTGGAAGCGCGGTTAGTCGATTCCTGCCGGCTTGTTGCACAATCCTGCGAAGCTGCACCCCCGCACCTGTAACAACGTGTAAATCCTGTCACAGGGCTGAAACACGGCTTTCAAGCAAGTTTTCCTGGGGTTGCCCTGTCATAGAGGTGACGTCAATTCACTCCGTGCAGAATCAGGCAAGGTTGAGGCAGGATGTGTCTACCGCTTCGTCTTGCACAAACTTAAGCTCACCTCATTACCAACGCCCCACCGAGGATGCCTTGCATGTCGTCGCTCGATCATTTTCAAGCCCCGCTGGACACCGACATGGAGAAACAGCGCGCAGAACTGGCCGCTATCATTCGCCGCAACACGACGGACGATGGCACTTATGCGACTGCCGTCGGCTCGCTCTTCATGTCTCGCCATAGCCAGTCCCATGAGTTTGCCCCGGTACTGGCGCAACCCGCGTTGTGCATCATGGCGCAGGGCCGTAAAGAGGTCAGGCTGGCCGATGAATACTTCAATTACGATCCGCTGAACTACCTGGTGGTCTCCGTCTCGATGCCATTGAGCGGACGCGTGGTGAACGTCACGTCTGAAGAACCGATCCTCGCGGTGCGGCTGGATATCGACCCGGCGGAAATCTCCGCGCTGATTGCCGATGCCGGTCCTCTCGGTGTGCCCACCCGACCGACTGGGCGCGGCTTGTATGTCGAACGGATCGACACTGCGATGCTCGACGCCGTGCTGCGTCTGGCTCGTTTGCTGGATGCGCCGAAAGACATCGCCATGCTCGCGCCGTTGATTCGCCGGGAAATTCTTTATCGGTTGTTGCGCAGTCAACAGGGCCATCGGCTGTACGAAATCGCTATCGCCAACAGCCAGAGCCATCGCATCAGCCAGGCGATCAAATGGCTCAACGGCAACTATGAACAGCCGTTGCGCATCGATGATCTGGCGAAGGAAGTGAACCTGAGCGTGTCGACCTTGCATCACCGGTTCAAGGCGATGACGGCGATGAGTCCGCTGCAGTATCAGAAGCAATTGCGCCTGCAAGAAGCGCGGCGGTTGATGCTGGCCGAAGGCTTGGAGGCTTCGGCGGCGGGGTATCGGGTGGGGTATGAAAGCCCTTCGCAATTCAGCCGGGAGTACAGCCGATTGTTCGGGGCTCCGCCGCTCCGGGATTTGGCGCGGTTGCGGTTGTCGGTTTGATTCAGTTTTTGTGGTGCTGCGACTTACGCCTTCGCGAGCAAGCCCGCTCCCACATTAGACCGAGTTGTTCATGAGAACGCGGTCAACTGTGGGAGCGGGCTTGCTCGCGAAGAGGCCAGTACAGTCAATCCACCTCTAAAGTCAGGCGCTCAACACTCGGCACGCCTCAGCCGGCAAGGTCACCGACACCGGATTGCCAATGCTCAACCCAAACCCCTGACACGGCGTACTCAACGCCGTAAACGACACCCCGGAACACTCCACGGTCGTTTCAATCGTCGCGCCAATATCACGCACGAACGTCACCTTGCCGAGCAGCCGATTACCCGCCGTCGCCTGCGGATGCGACAGTTGCAGGTCCTCAGGGCGAATCAGCATCTTCACTTTCTCACCGACCACAATGCTGCTGCAGATCGGCACTTGCAGCGCATCGCCACCGGGCAAGCTGACCTTGCCGTTGCCCAGCGCCGTGGCCGGGAAAATGTTTCCTGAACCAATAAAATCCGCGACGAATTCATTGGCCGGATGCCGGTAGATCTCAATCGGCGAGCCCACTTGCTGCACCCGATGTTCCCCCAATACCACGACGATATCGGCCATGGTCATGGCTTCACGCTGGTCGTGGGTCACCATGATGGTGGTGATGTTCAAGCGTTGTTGCAGCTGACGGATTTCCACCTGCATCGATTCACGCAGCTTGGCGTCCAGCGCCGACAGTGGCTCGTCGAGCAGGAGGATTTTCGGGCGGCTGGCAATCGCCCGGGCAATCGCCACGCGCTGGCGTTGACCGCCAGAGAGTTTCGACACCGGACGGTCGATCATTTCCTGCAACTGAATCAGTTGCAGCAACTCCGCCACCCGCGCCTGCTGATCAGCCTTGCTGACGCCACGCAGTTTCAGCGGATAGGCGATGTTCTCCCCCACTGTCATGTGCGGGAACAGCGCCAGGGATTGAAACACCATGCCGAAATTACGTTGATGCGCCGGGGTGTGGCCGATGTCTTCACCGTCCAGGCGAATCTCTCCGCCGCTCAGGGTTTCAAGCCCTGCGATCATCCGCAGCAAGGTGGTTTTGCCGCAGCCCGACGGGCCGAGAAAACACACCAGCTTGCCCTCGGGCAAATGCAGGTTTACATCCTTTACCGCGCAGGCCGAGCCGTAATGTTTCTCGACGTTTTCCAGAATCAGACCAGTCATTTGAATCACCTCAAGAAATCAGAACGAAACGCCGCCTTCGCCAACCAACTTTTCCAGCGCCCAGATGAGCACGAAGTCGATCAGCACGATCAGCACGGCAAACGAGAATACGGTTGGGTCGAGCGAAGACACGGTGCGGCTGTACATCCAGATCGGCACGGTCATGACGTCGATGGTGTAGAGGAAATAGGTCACGGTGAATTCGTTGAACGAGACGATGAACGCCAGCAGCATCCCCGCCAGAATCCCCGACTTCATCAACGGCACCACCACATCGATAATCGCCCGGGTCGGTGAAGCGCCCAGCATCTGCGCGGCTTCTTCGACTTCGCTGCCAATGGAGAGCATCGCGGCGGTGCAGTTTTTCACCACGAACGGCAGCGCCAGGATCACGTGGGCAATCACCAACCGCGAGGTCGTGATGTGGAACGGCAAGCTGTCGAACACCAGCAATAACGCCAGCCCCAACACCACCATCGGGAACACCAGTGGCAGCGACATCAATTGCAGCGCCACCGCCTTGCCACGGAACTCACAACGGGTCAGGGCATAGGCTGCCGGCACCGCAATAATCGTCGCGAAGATCATGGTCAGGCACGCCACCATCAGGCTGGTGGTCATGGCTTTGCCCAGGCTCAGCACATCGCTGGAATCCGGCGACACGAAGGTGTTCCAGGCGGCCTCGTACCATTGCAGGCTGTAGCTGCTCGGCGGGAAATCGAGGTTCGATGCACCGCTGAACGACATGACGATCATGGTCAGGATCGGCAGCACCGCCAGCAGCAGGATGAAGCCCGAGAGAATGCCGGCGAACTTGCCGGTCTCGCCGGGCAACAGCCCATAACGCTTTTTGATCAGGGTGCTCATTGGGAAGCCTCCAGCATGCGCCGACGACGGCCAGTGATGTATTCGGACAAAGTCATGATCGCGAGCGTGGTGACAATCAGCACCACACCGGCAGCGGAGGCGGCGGGCCAGTTCATCAGCGGGGCGATCTGGTCATGGACCATCACGGCCAGCATCGGCACGCGTCGACCACCGAGCAGCAAGGGCACCACGAAGCTGCTGGCGTTGTAGGCAAATACCAATGTCGCACCCGTGATGATCCCCGGCATGCTCATCGGCAGTACCACTTGGCGGAACACCTGAAAACGACTGGCGCCCAGGGTGGCGGCGGCTTCTTCATAGGTCCGGGCGACGCCGCGCATGGCGCTGGCAATCGGCAGCACAGCCAACGGGAACGCGGTTTGCACCAGGCCCATCAACACGCCGTTCTGGTTGTAGAGCAGCATGATCGGGCGCTTGATCAGGCCCAGGCCCATCAGCGCCTGATTGAGCATCCCGCCGGGACCGAGAATCACCAGCCAGCCGTAGCTTTGCAGCAACAGGTTGACCAGCAATGGCAGCAGCACCGCGGCGAGGAAGATCCGCCGCACGAAGGGCGAGGTCAGCCGCGACATGGTGTAGGCCACCGGGATCGCCAGCACCACGGCGATCACTGCGCTGATCAGCGCCAGACGCAGGGTCAGCAGCAAGGATTTGAGGTAATACGGTTCCAGCAATTGGGCGTAACTGGCCAGGCTGAACCCGGTCCATTCCGCGCCTTTGGTGCCCACACTCATGCGCAGTACCAGCAGGCTGGCGGCGATCAATACGCCCAGAAACAGCATCGACGGCGAAAGGAAAAACCAGGCACGCGTCGTCGGCGAAACACCCCGATTGGCGCGCACTGCAGCGGCGGCAACAGGATGAGTCAGAGGTTGGTGTTCCATAGCAAGGGTCTCGTCAATGGAAAGCAGCTGAGCAAGCACAGGTCTCGAAATCACATTGGCCCCTTGTGGGTGCGAGCCTTTGTGGCGAGGGGGCTTGCCCCCGTTCGGCTGCGAAGCAGTCGTTATCCTGTCATCGCGGTGCACCTGATGCACCGCGATGACAGGATTTAGGGGCGCTTCGCGTCCCAACGGGGGCAAGCCCCCTCGCCACAAAGGCTCGCTCCCACAGGGGATCTTCAGTGGCTGAAGATCCTGTGGTCGTCACTCGATCAGGAAGAAAAGATTTCCGTGTAACGACGAATCCATTGGTCATGCACGGAGGCCAGGAAGGCGTTGTCGTGCATGATCGCTTTCTCGGCAATCTGCTCCGGCGTGAGGATGTACGGGCTCTTGCGCGCTTCGGCGGAGATGATCGCCTTGGCGTTGACCGGACCGTTGTAGATGTCCTCAGCCATCTTGCCCTGCACCAGTGGGTCCAGGGAGTGGTTGATAAAGGCATAGGCCAGGTCGATATCGCCCGGACGGCTTTTCGGCATGACCGAGAGCATCAGGTCGGTGTAGAAACCTTCCTTCATGCCGAAGGTGGCACCCAGGCCGTAAGCCGGATCGCGGATTTGTTTCGGGAAAAACGCCGGCGCGTACAGGCCACCCATGTCCAGCGAACCGGTGCGGAACAGTTCGGCGATCTGGTTCGGGTTTTCACCCAGGGTCACTACGCGATCTTTCAGCTCGGCGAGCTTCTTGAAGCCCGGCTCGATGTTGTGTTCGTCACCACCGGCCAGTTTGGCGGCGATGATGATCAGGTCCATCGCTTCGGTCCAGTTCGGCGGCGGCAGGAAGATGTTCGGCGACAGCTCCGCGTCCCACAGGGCTGCGTAGCTGTCCGGCGCTTCCTTGATGGTGCGGGTGCTGTAGACGAGGCTGTTGCACCACAGCAGGTAACCGATGCCGTGACCGTTGGCGCCGGTGCGGTATTTCTCCGGTACGTCGATCAGGTTGGGAATGCGGTTGAGGTCGGGTTTTTCCAGCAGGTTGGCGGCGGCCAGACCTTCGGCGCCGACGCCTGCCAGGGTGATGATGTCGTACTGCGGACGATCACCGCCGGCCTTGAGTTTGGCGACCATTTCCGAGGTGCTGCCGGTGCGGTCGGCGATGACTTTGCAGCCGTACTTGGCTTCGAAGGTCGCGGCGATATTGCGCAGGGCTGCCAAACCGGTGTCATCGGACCAAGTCAGCAAGCGCAGGGTTTTGCCCTGGAAGCGTGTGTCGCTGGCATTGGCCTTGATGAACGGCATGCTCATGGCGGCCGCTGCCACCGAGGCTACGCCTACGGTCTTGATGAATTGACGTCTGTTCAGATCATGTTCGCCCATTACGGACTCCCTTTGTTTTTGTAGGTATAAGGCAGGTCGAAACTGTTGCATCCGCGCGACCGATTCAGCATTAGCCCCCGTATTTTCGGGGGTTTGGCTGAGCCAGCGAGTTCATCCTGAGGTCGTGTAAAACACCTGACTATCGATAAAAACTCATCGAAGCCATGACGCCAGTGCATGCCTCATCACGAGGCATGCGCTCACCTTTTTCGTGCCGTCAGACAGCCCGAATCACGTGTTTGATTTCCTGGAAAGCCTGCAAGCCCCACGGCCCCAATTCGCGACCGATGCTGCTCTGTTTGTAGCCACCCCAGGCGGTCTGCGGGAAGATCACTTGCGGGGCGTTGATCCACACAAGCCCCGCCTGCAAAGCGTTGGCGACCCGATCGGCCGCTTCGGCATCGCGCGTGACCACACTGGCCACCAGGCCGAACTGGCTGTCGTTGGCCAGGGCAATCGCCTCGGCTTCGCTGGCAAAACTGCGCACGCAGATCACCGGCCCGAAGATCTCTTCGCACCACAGCGCACTGCCTGAGGGCACATCGGTGAAAATCGTCGGCTGTAAAAAATAACCGCGAGGCAGGTCTGCCGGACGATTGCCGCCGCACACCAGTTTGGCGCCGGCACTCAAACCGCGATCGATGTGACCGAGCACGCGCTGGTATTGCGCCTGGTTGACCAGTGCGCCCATTTCCACGTTCGGGTCGAACGGGTCGGCCACGCGAATGGCTTCGGCGCGGGCCTTCAAACGGATGAGGAATTCGTCCGCCAGTTCATCGGCCACCAGCACGCGACTGGTGGCCGAACACATCTGCCCGGCGTTGAAGAAACCACCACCACAGGCCACTTCCACGGCCAGCTCGATGTCCGCGTCCTTGAGCACCAGCAGCGAGGATTTGCCGCCCAGTTCAAGGCTCACGCCCTTCACGGTTTCTGCCGCCCGCTGCATCACCTGCACGCCCACCGCGTTACTACCAGTGAAGGAAATCTTGGCGATGCGCGGATCCGCCGACAGCGGCGCGCCGACGGCCAGGCCGGTGCCGCAAACCAGATTGAACACACCGTTTGGCAGACCGGCCTCGGCGATGATCGTCGCCAGTTCCAGCTCCGGCAGCGGCGTCACTTCGGACGGCTTGAGTACCACGCAGCAACCGGCGGCCAGGGCCGGGGCGAGTTTCCAGGCGGTGGTGACCATGGGGAAATTCCACGGCACGATCAGGCCGACCACACCGCACGGCTCGCGGCGCACACGAGCGCTGAAGTCGTCGGTTGGCAGCTCGACGTTACTGTCTTGTTTGGCATCGAGCCCTTCGGCTAAACCTGCGTAGTACTCGAAGGTGGCGATCACGTCATCGACGTCGATGGCCGCTTCAAACAGTGGTTTGCCGTTGTTGCTCGACTGCAATTTCATCAATTGCTCACGACCGGCCTGCACACCCGCGGCGATTCTGCGCAGGATCGCCCCGCGCTCGGCGCCAGTGGTTGTCGACCATTGCTTGAAGGCGTTGGTCGCAGCAGTAACGGCTTGCTCGACTGCGCGTTCATCGCCGCCATTCACGGTGGTCAACAGCGCTTCGGTCGCCGGGTTGATCACGCGCAAATGCTCGTTGCCGGCGGACCATTGGCCGTTGATGTACAGGCCATCCAAAGTGATTGGAAAACTCATTTCGACACCACCTTCATCCACTGGGTCTGATCGATTTCAATCAGGGTCGGACCCTGGCGATCGGTGGCGGCGCGCAGTGCGCTGCGCAGTTGCTCGACACCGCAGACGGCTTCGGCTGCACAACCCAGCGCCTTGGCCACGCCGATGAAGTCCGGGGTGTAGATGTCCACGCCGACCGGCTCGATGGCGCGGTTGACCATGTATTTCTTGATCTCTTCGTAGCCCTGGTTATTCCACAGCAGGACGATCACCGGGGTGCGAGCTTCAACGGCGCTGGCAAGTTCCGGCAGGGTAAATTGCAGGCCGCCGTCGCCGATCAGGCACACCACTGGAGGACGTGCGCCGTTTTCAACATTGCCGCCGAGCCAGGCGCCAATCGCGGCCGGCAAGGCGTAACCGAGGGTGCCGTAACCGGTGGACGAATTGAACCAGCGACGCGGGCGTTCCGGGTTGAAGGTCAGGTTGCCGGTATACACCGGTTGGGTCGAATCGCCGACGAAGACTGCGTTTGGCAGTTCGTGCAAGACGGTTTCCAGGAAACGGGTCTGGGCCAACGTCGGGGCATCCCAGGATGCGGCCAATTCATCGCGCAAACGCGCAGCTCGCACCTGGCCCCAATCGTTGCGGCGCTCGGCCAGCGAGTGGTGGGACAGTTCGCTCAGCAAGGCTTGGGCGGCGTTGCGCGAGTCGGCTACCAACGCAACTTTCGGCGGGTAGTTGCGTACGGTCTGGTCGGGGTCGATGTCCACACGCAGCAGCACGCCAGGAATTTCGAAACCGCCGGCGAAGGTGATGTCGTAATCGGTTTCGGCCAGTTCGGTGCCGATTGCCAGTACCACGTCAGCTTCAGCCACCAAAGCACGTGTCGCGACCAGGCTTTGGGTCGAGCCGATCAGCAACGGGTGATTGGATTCGAGCATGCCTTTGGCGTTGATGGTCAGGGCCACCGGGGCGTCCAGCCGTTCGGCCAGTTCAGTCAACTCGGCGGCGGCATCGATGGCGCCGCCACCGGCGAGAATCAGTGGGCGCTTGGCACCGGCCAGCAGCGCGGTCATGCGGCTGATGGCGCTCGGCGAGGCACCGGCGCGGTCGATGTTCACCGGTACGCTGTTGAGCAGGTCATCGGCCTCTTCGACCAGCACGTCCAACGGAATTTCGATATGCACCGGGCGCGGACGGCCGGCCTGGAACAGCGCAAAAGCGCGCGCCAGGACACCCGGCAATTCAGCCGCCGACATCAAGGTGTGGGAGAACGCCGCCACGCCGCCGACCAATGAGCTCTGGTTCGGCAGCTCGTGCAGCTTGCCGCGACCGCCGCCCAACTGGCTGCGCGATTGCACGCTGGAGATCACCAGCATCGGGATCGAGTCGGCATAGGCCTGGCCCATGGCGGTGGTGATGTTGGTCATGCCTGGGCCGGTGATGATGAAGCACACGCCCGGTTTGCCGCTGGTGCGAGCGTAACCGTCGGCCATGAAACCGGCGCCCTGTTCGTGCCGCGGAGTGACGTGGTTGATGCTCGAACGGGCCAGCCCGCGATACAGCTCCACGGTGTGAACCCCGGGAATGCCGAACACCTGCTCGACCCCGTAATCTTCGAGTAACTTGACCAATACTTCGCCGCACGTCGCCATGTCTTTGCCCTTCTTGTTCGTTTGAGACGCCGGACCTGCGCAGTGTTTATGATGGGTCGGCAAGTCCAGGGATGGCCTCATTGGAACGGGCGACACGTAGCCGCAACAATGGATAAAAAGTCATACTAGCCATGTCCTCACGTCATACCTTGGATCCCAATGAAACGACTGCCTCCCCTGCCGGCGCTGCACACTTTTCTGATCACCGCGCAGTGCTGCAACTTCACCCGGGCCGCCGAACAGCTGCACATCACCCAAGGCGCGGTGAGCCGGCAGATCGCCGGGCTGGAAGATCACCTCGGTTATGAGCTGTTCATTCGCCAGGCGCGGGGCTTGAGCCTGACCGCCGAAGGACGGGAATGGCTGCCACGGGTGCAGCAGGTTTTCGGCCTGATCGACGAGGCCGTGGAGCAGATCGGCGAGAAGCGCGAAACCCTGCAACTCAAGGCCCCGACGTGTGTCATGCGCTGGTTGTTGCCACGGCTGTTGCAGTGGCAACGGGAACGCCCGGATGTGCCAGTGGAATTGACCACCACGGTCAAGCACGGCGTGGATTTTCATCGCGAGCAGTTCGATGCCGCGGTGATGTACGGCGCACCGCCGGACAGCGCGCTGGCCTCTTTTCATTTGTTCGATGAGCAACTGACACCGGTCTGCTCCAAACCTCTGCTGGAAGGTCCAGTGCCGCTGATGACGCCGCAGGATCTGGAGCAGCACATGTTGCTGCACCCGACCCGGGATGAACGGGACTGGAAAGCCTGGCTGGCCACGGCGGATATTCGCTTGAGCAATGTCGGCAAGGGTCAGCATTTCGAAACGCTGGACCTGGCGATGTCGATGGCGTCCCAAGGGACCGGCGTGGCGATCGGGGATTGGTCGTTGATCGGCGATGATTTGAGTGCCGGGAGGCTGGTCATGCCATTTGAATTGAAGGTAAAGACCGGGCTCGCGTATTACCTGGTTTTCCCCGAAAAACCCGGACCCTCGCCGAAATTGCGCGACTTGATGGGGTGGTTGGTGGAACAGGCTCAATCGCGGTGATTGATGATCGTTCCCACGCTCCGCGGGGGAATGCAGCCCGGGACGCTCCGCGTTCCTTCCAAAGCGAACGCGGAGCGTCTGTTGAGGCAATTCCCACGCAGCGTGGGAACGATCATTGTGTGGGTTATCATGCCCACCCTCACCCCGCCTCGACCCCAGACCATGACCTACAGCGTTTCCCCCATCGGCTTTGTGCGCTCCTGTTTCAAGGAGAAGTTCGCCATCCCGCGCCAGCCACAACTGGCTCCGGCCGCTCGCGGCGTGCTGGAACTGGTGGCGCCGTTCGATCAGGGCGATGCGGTGCAAGGTCTGGAACAGGTCAGCCACGTGTGGCTGCTGTTCCTGTTTCACCAGGCCCTGGAAGAAAAGCCACGACTGAAAGTCCGCCCTCCTCGTCTCGGCGGTAACAAATCCATGGGTGTGTTCGCCACCCGCGCGACGCATCGGCCCAATGGCATCGGCCAATCCGTGGTGAAGCTGGACAAGGTTGAAGCCAATCGCCTGTGGATATCCGGCATTGACCTGCTGGACGGCACGCCAATTCTCGACATCAAGCCCTACGTGCCTTACGCCGACATCATCGACACGGCCTCCAACCGCATCGCCAGCGCCGCGCCGCAGTTGATTCCCGTGCAGTGGACGGATTCAGCACTGCAACAGGCTCACGGCCATGCTCAGCGCCTTGAAGAACCGCTGGTGGAGTTGATCGAGCAATGCCTGGCACAAGACCCACGTCCGGCGTACCAGATTCCTACACCCGAACGGGAATACGGTGCGCAGTTCTGGGATGTGGATGTGCGCTGGCATTACCCGACGCCTGACCTGATCCGCGTTCTGGAAGTCATTCCCGCGAACGTCTGAACGCCAAAAACGAAAAAGCCCGCGCTGCCATTACAGGCAACGCGGGCTTTTTATGGTCGCCACCAAACCAATGTGGGAGCGAGCCTGCTCGCGATGGCGGCGAAACATTCAACGATGACGTTGACTGACGGTCCGCTATCGCGAGCAAGCTCGCTCCCACATGGATTGCAGCGCTGCTTACTTCTCGACGAACGCTCGCTCGATCAGGTAATCACCCGGCTCGCGCATCCGCGGCGACACTTTCAGACCGAAGCTGTTCAACACTTCGCTGGTCTCGTCGAGCATGCTCGGGCTGCCGCACAGCATGGCGCGGTCGTCCTGCGGGTTGATCGGTGGCAAACCGATGTCGCTGAACAGCTTGCCGCTGCGCATCAGGTCGGTCAGGCGACCTTCGTTCTCGAACGGCTCGCGGGTCACGGTCGGGTAGTAGATCAACTTGTCACGCAGGGCCTCGCCGAAGAACTCGTTCTGCGGCAAGTGCTCGGTGATGAATTCGCGGTAAGCGACTTCGTTGACGTAACGTACGCCGTGACACAGGATCACTTTTTCGAAACGCTCGTAGGTTTCCGGGTCCTGGATGACGCTCATGAAAGGCGCCAGACCGGTACCGGTGCTCAGCAGGTACAAATGTTTGCCAGGCTTCAAGTCGTCCAGCACCAGCGTGCCGGTAGGCTTCTTGCTGATGATGATCTCGTCGCCTTCCTTCAGATGCTGCAGCTGGGAAGTCAGCGGGCCGTCAGGCACCTTGATGCTGAAGAACTCGAGATGCTCTTCCCAGTTCGGGCTGGCAATCGAGTAAGCGCGCATGAGCGGCCGGCCGTTGGGCTGTTGCAGGCCGATCATCACGAACTGACCGTTCTCGAAGCGCAGGCCCGGATCGCGGGTGCACTTGAAGCTGAACAGAGTGTCGTTCCAGTGATGAACACTGAGGACACGCTCGTGGTTCATGTTGCTCATGTACGTGGGACTCCTGGAGATTGGTCTGCGCGAGCTCTGCGCCGGCTCTGCAAAAAAATGAGCTGCTGTGCGCAATTGCATCGCATTCTAATGGCAGCCACAATATCTGTTAACTGGATTATTAAGATAAGGGTTATCGGTTATATCGATATGCGATTTACTCTCCGTCAACTTCAAGTATTCGTCGCCGTCGCCCAGCAGGAAAGCGTATCCCGTGCTGCGGGTCTGCTCAACCTCTCGCAATCGGCGGCGAGCACCTCGATCACCGAGCTAGAGCGCCAGTCCAGCTGCCAGCTGTTCGACCGCGCCGGCAAACGGCTGAGTCTCAATGCCCTCGGCAAACAGCTGCTGCCGCAAGCGGTGGCGCTGCTCGACCAGTCCAAGGAAATCGAAGACTTGCTCAATGGCAAGTCCGGATTCGGCTCTCTGGCGGTCGGCGCGACCCTGACCATCGGCAATTACCTGGCCACCTTGCTGATTGGCAGCTTCATGCAGCGCCATCCGGAAAGCCAGGTGAAGCTGCACGTGCAGAACACTGCCAACATTGTGCAGCAGGTCGCCCACTATGAAATTGATCTGGGTCTAATCGAAGGTGACTGCAGTCATCCAGACATCGAAGTGCAGAGCTGGGTCGAGGATGAACTGGTGGTGTTCTGCGCGCCCCAGCACCCACTGGCCAAGCGCGGCACGGCGACCATGGAAGAGCTGACCCACGAGGCCTGGATTCTGCGGGAACAGGGCTCCGGCACGCGACTGACCTTTGACCAGGCCATGCGTCACCATCGCAGCTCGCTGAATATCCGGCTGGAACTGGAACACACCGAAGCGATCAAGCGTGCGGTGGAGTCCGGGTTGGGGATTGGCTGCATTTCTCGCCTGGCACTGCGCGACGCATTCCGTCGCGGCAGTCTCGTGGCGGTGGAGACGCCGGATCTGGATCTGGCGCGGCAGTTCTATTTCATCTGGCACAAACAGAAATATCAGACGTCGGCGATGCGTGAATTCCTCGACCTGTGCCGCGCTTTCACCGCCGGGGTTCAGCGCAGCGACGAGATCGTCCTGCCTACCATCGCTTAAAGCAGGATGACCGCCCACACCAGCCCGATCATGGTTAACGCCACTAACTGAGCAGCGCTGCCCATGTCCTTGGCGTTCTTGGACAACGGGTGCAACTCAAGGGAAATGCGGTCGATGGCCGCTTCCACGGCCGAATTGAGCAATTCGACAATCAACGCCAACAGACAGACTGCAATCAGCAACGCCTGCTCGACGCGACTGACGTTCAGGAAGAACGACAGCGGGATCAATATGACGTTAAGCAATACCAGTTGCCGAAAGGCCGCTTCGCCAGTGAAGGCTGCACGCAGACCGTCCAGCGAATAACCGGAGGCGTTGAGGATGCGTTTCAGGCCGGTTTGGCCTTTGAAAGGTGACATAAATTAGGCAACTGACCAAAAAGGAAGTGGGAAAGCTAGAGTAAGCCAAGTCAAAAAAGCGTGAACGCGCCGCGCCTGCTTAGCTCGAAATTGACTCAAGTTGTTGCAGAAGCAACGCCGCCTGGGTCCGGGTCCGCACATTCAGCTTGCGAAAAATCGCCGTCACGTGGGCCTTGATCGTCGCTTCGGAAACGCTCAGCTCGTAGGCAATCTGCTTGTTCAACAAGCCTTCACAGACCATGGTCAGCACACGAAACTGCTGCGGCGTCAGGCTCGCAAGGCCTTCGCTGGCGGCCTTGGCTTCGGCGGAAACGCTGACCGCCTCGAACGCCTGGGGCGGCCAGAACACATCACCATCGAGCACCGCGCGCACGGCTTTCTGGATGACACTCAGATCACTGGACTTGGGGATGAAGCCGCTGGCGCCAAACTCACGGGACTTGACCATGATCGAGGCTTCTTCCTGAGCCGACACCATGACCACCGGAATCTGCGGATACTGACCGCGCAACAACACCAGCCCTGAAAAACCGTAGGCCCCCGGCATGTTCAGGTCCAGCAGCACTAGATCCCAGTCGGACTTCTCGTCCAGACGGGTTTCCAGTTCGGCAATGCTTGCCACTTCCACCAGACGGACTTGCGGGCCCAGGCCCAGGGTCAACGCTTGATGCAGGGCGCTACGGAAAAGAGGGTGGTCATCGGCAATCAGGATTTCGTATGTGGCCATTTTTCAAATGATCCTGTTTTTCAAACAACTCGAGGTACAGCCACGGAGCTGTACCAACAGGGCACGTTCAACGCCAATCACATGGTTATCCCACGTAAAGAATACGGCGTATCAAACTTTGGCCGCGCCCTAATCGGCGCCAAGCATGCCCAGCGAAGTCGGGGTGGTCAAGGTGCTTGGCCAGTACAGTTCTTTGCAGTATGGGCGACAATCGGCGCGGGACAGGGCGCCGTTTTACACAAAAGGCATCAGTTCGGCGTGTGCCGGTGTTGAAACATTCATTTCAAGCTGATGCTTGGCATCAAGGTAATGCTGGCTGAACACATCGAAATAAGCGTCCAGTGCCGACGCCGCCGCGGTATCACCCGCCAGATCGAGACACAACGCCGCCACTTCGGCTGTGCATAAATGCTCGCTACGGGTCGATCGGCGCAACCGGTACCGCGATAACTTCTCGGGCAACAGGCTCAGGATCGGCAGCCGGTCAAAGTAGGGGCTTTTGCGGAAAATCTTCCGGGCTTCTGTCCAGGTGGCATCCAGCAGAATGAACAGCGGACGCTTCGAACTATCGGCATCGACGCTGTTTGTGACACGTTCGGGTTCGACGTACTCTCCCGGAAACACCAGATAAGGCTGCCATTGCGGATCGGCCAGCAGCGCCAGCAGTTGCTCGTCAACTTCTGTACGCGACCAGATGAACGCATGGTTATCGCGCACCACATCGGCGATCAGCCAACCGGTGTTGCTCGGTTTGAACACTTCCTTGCCCGTCATAATCAGGCACACGCCAGAACGGGCCTCGACCTGTGGGCGCCAGGCGCACAGGCAGTGGCTCTCGATCACGCGGCAGGCTCGGCAACGCGGCGCCCTCCAGCCTCGGGCCTGAATCGGCTTGATGCCCTCTTCCTCTCGCTCATCGCGCAAGCGGGCTACTGCGTTTGCAGCAAAGCGTGGGGTTGCTGGGATCATCGAAGGCAACGCCGGCAGGGGAAGAAAATCGACACGAAAAACACTCGGCAGGGCAGAAAGTGGCGGCAGTTTATCAGAGCAGCCGGCGCAAGCCTGTACCGTCCAGGCCTCGTCCCCTATAATTCGCCGCCACTGAACGCACAGTCATGTGACGGGTCGAACCACCAGTCACTGAACCAGGAGAGTTTCATGCTGCGCCTTATCGTTCCCACCGCTGCCATTTTGCTGGCGTCGTCCTTCAGCGCTCAGGCTGCTTCCTTGAGTGAGCAGAATCTCAACAGAGAGCTGCGAAACGTCGCCACACAAAGCAGTGTTGGTACTCCACGGGCGATCAACGAAGACATTCTTGATCAGGGCTACACCGTCGAAGGCAACACGCTGATCAATCATCTGAGCGTACAAAGCAGCCACGCCAACAAGATGCGTGCCGACCCGAAAGCTGTGTATTTCCAGCTTGGCGCCTCTGTATGCAACAACCCATCGTTCCGCAAACTGATGGCCAAGGGTGCGGTCATGCGTTACGACTTCACTGAAGTGAAGACCAACCGCTCAGTCGGCTCCGCCAGCTATCAGGAATCGGACTGCCCGAAAGCGGCTCCGACCAAGAAGAAGTAATCATTGGGAATTGGCGCGCCGCTGTTCATCCTCGGCGCGCAGTTCTGCCAACAGCGCTTGCAAGTAACGCGAGCGTCGGTCGGCGCCCTCTAGACGTCGGCAACACTCCTCTTCAAGACTCAAATGATTGGTCTCGGCCGATGATTTCAGTAATCGATACAGTTGCGTATCGATCTCCAGAATAACTCTGGTCATACCTTCCCGCCTCCATGCTTCTCGCCCTTGCTTGAGCGATAAAAATCCTTCAACAGCTTGTAACGAGCGTCCTGCCTTTGACGCAAAGTTGTCGTGTGGTGCCTGTAATTCAGTAAATCAGACTGTCGGACACTCGCCTTGTGTTCGGACGAGCGGTGAAAGCACCTTGCAAATCCCCAATAAGCGGTTGCCAGGAAAGACTTTGCGGCGCAATGATCAGTCAGCGAAAAACACTATGAGGGTCTAAATTCATAGTGTTCACGTTTACTTTTCAGGGCAGGAAAGGGGCTGCCCAATATGTGACTTGTTGTGCCAATGTTTCCTTCATCCAAGGGAAAAACAGAGCCTGTATGGAAGGAGAAGTTGATGCCTTACCAACCGAATGACCTACTGAGCCGTCATTTTGAAGAAAGCGGCCACGACCTCATCAGAAAGGTCGAAGAGCAACTCAACCTGGTTTCACCCAACAGCCCCAACATCCCGATTTACCGCGACATGATCCTGACCGTGCTACGCATGGCCCAGGAAGATCACAACCGCTGGAATGCCAAGATCACCCTTCAAGCCCTGCGTGAACTGGAACACGCTTTCCGTGTTCTGGAGCAATTCAGGGGGCGCCGAAAGGTCACTGTCTTTGGCTCGGCCCGAACACCTATAGAACATCCCTTATACGGTCTGGCCCGGGAACTTGGCGCCGAGCTGGCGCGCTCGGACCTGATGGTCATTACCGGTGCCGGTGGCGGCATCATGGCGGCGGCCCACGAAGGTGCTGGCCTGGAACACAGCCTGGGATTCAATATCACCCTGCCCTTCGAGCAACATGCCAATCCCACCGTCAATGGCACCACCAACCTGCTGCCCTTCCACTTCTTCTTTACCCGCAAGTTGTTTTTCGTCAAGGAAGCCGATGCGCTGGTCCTGTGCCCTGGCGGTTTCGGCACCCTGGATGAAGCGCTGGAAGTGCTGACACTGATCCAGACAGGCAAAAGTCCGCTGGTGCCCGTGATATTGCTGGACGCGCCCGGCGGCAAGTTCTGGCAAGGTGCGCTGGACTTCATCCACCATCAACTGGAGGAAAATCGCTACATCCTGCCGACCGATATGAAACTTGTCAGTCTGGTCTACAGCGCGGAAGACGCTGTTGAGCAGATCAACCAGTTCTACAGTAACTTTCACTCCAGTCGCTGGCTCAAGCATCAATTCGTGATCCGCATGAATCACAAGCTCAACGACCAGGCGCTCGAACACATGCAAGAGGCCTTTGCCGACCTCTGTCTGAGCGATCACTTCCATCAACATGCCTACAGCGGAGAGGAACACGACGAAGCGCAGTTCAGCCACCTGGCACGACTCGCTTTCACCTTCAACGCCCGTGATCATGGACGCCTGCGGGAACTGGTGGACTACATCAACCTGCCGGAAAACTGGGCACAATCCCAACCCCAGGCGCAACAGCGCTCGCGGGAACCGTCCAAGGTTACGTAAGCAAAAAAAACGGCCCGCTATCGAAATAGCGAGCCGTTTCAGTCAATCGTCCATCCCTCGGCCACTGAACAAGCGGCTGATCATTTCCATGGAATATCCCCGATAACTCAGGAACCTGCCCTGTTTGGCACGTTCCCCGGCGTCTATCGGCAAATGCCCGGAAAACTTTCGCCGCCAGGTGTCTTCCAGTTGTTCCTGCCAGTTGATACCACTCTCGCGCAAAGCAAGTTCGATGTCGGTACGCTGCAGGCCGCGCTGGCTCAACTCTTCACGAATACGCAAAGGGCCATAACCGGAACGGGCACGGTAGGAAACAAAGCTTTCTAGATAACGTGATTCGGACAGCAAGCCTTCTTCCGTCAAGCGGTCGAGTGCCGTGTCGATCATTTCAGGGAGGGCGCCGCGTTGACGCAGTTTACGCGTCAACTCGACTCGACCGTGCTCGCGTCGAGCGAGCAGGTCCATTGCGGTTCGCCGCACCGCGACGAGTGTATCGAGTACGGCGGTCATCGGATCAATCAGATATCAGCGTCAGCCAGGTCATCAGCAGTCTCTTTGACTGGCGATGCTTTAACGTCCGGCGCTGGAGTCAGCAACTTGTCGCGCAGTTGCTTCTCGAGCTTGGCGGCGATTTCCGGATTGTCTGCCAGGAACTTGGCCGAGTTAGCCTTGCCCTGACCGATCTTGGTGCCTTCATAGGCATACCAGGCGCCGGACTTCTCGACGAAACCGTGCAGCACGCCCAAGTCGATCATCTCACCGTTAAGGTAGATGCCCTTGCCGTAAAGAATCTGGAACTCGGCCTGACGGAATGGCGAAGCCACCTTGTTCTTCACAACCTTGACGCGGGTTTCGCTACCGACAACCTCGTCACCTTCTTTCACCGCGCCAGTACGGCGGATGTCCAGACGAACCGAAGCGTAGAACTTCAGCGCGTTACCACCGGTGGTGGTTTCCGGGCTGCCGAACATCACACCGATTTTCATACGGATCTGGTTGATGAAGATAACCAAGCAGTTGGCATTCTTGATGTTACCGGTGATTTTACGCAGCGCCTGGGACATCAGACGGGCTTGCAGGCCCACGTGCATGTCGCCCATTTCGCCTTCGATTTCAGCCTTTGGAACCAGGGCCGCCACGGAGTCGACGATGATCACGTCAACCGCGTTGGAACGCACCAGCATGTCGGTGATTTCCAGGGCTTGCTCGCCGGTGTCCGGCTGCGAAACCAGCAGGTCGTCGACATTGACGCCCAATTTGCCGGCGTATTCAGGATCGAGGGCGTGTTCAGCATCGACAAACGCACAGGTCGCGCCAGCTTTTTGAGCCTGGGCGATGACCGACAGGGTCAGCGTGGTTTTACCGGAGGATTCAGGACCGTAGATTTCAACGATACGGCCTTTTGGCAGACCGCCAATGCCGAGCGCGATGTCCAGACCCAGAGAGCCAGTGGAAATAGCCGGGATCGCCTGACGGTCCTGATCGCCCATACGCATTACGGCACCCTTGCCGAATTGACGTTCGATCTGACCCAGGGCCGCAGCCAAGGCTTTCTTCTTGTTGTCGTCCATTAAAGTCCTCACGTAATCAATAAGGCCTGACGGCCAACACCTGTATAAGTAGCCAGTATTATTCCACAGCGTTTCAGGATCGCCTACCCCTGATTTGAGATTTCTCCAGCGACATGGCGCAGCAGCCCCTCTAGCGCGGCCTTCACCGTTTGTCGGCGGACCTCGTCACGGCTGCCTCGAAAGTACTGCACCTCGCTGAACACCTGTTCTCCAACGCCCCAGGCCAGCCACACGGTACCCACCGGTTTCCTCGGCGAACCACCATCCGGTCCCGCCACACCACTCACCGCTACGGCAAATCGCGCCTGGCTTTTCTCCTGCGCGCCCCGGACCATGGCCTCGACCACCTCACGACTGACCGCCCCCGCTGTCTCGAACAACACCTCGGGTACATTCAGTTGCAAGGTTTTCTGACGGTTGGAATAAGTGACATACCCGGCCTCGAACCACGCCGAACTCCCGGGAATGCGGGTGATCGCCTCGCTGATCCCGCCGCCGGTGCAGGACTCTGCAGCGGTGACATGGGCATTGAGAACCCGCAAGCGCCGGCCAAGTTCAGCGGCCAGTTGGGTGATTTCTTTCACGGTCATCTCCTGAGCAAGCGGAATGAGAACTACCGTACACGAGCGGATAACGCTTGCAAGGCGCAGGATCGATCAAAATGTTAGCGAGCGAGGGCTCTGATATAAGCCTGACAGGCTTGTAAGGCAATCAGTCCGCGGTTCCGGGCATCGGTGATGGCGATAATTCGTTGCACGCTGCCTGTTCCGCCAGTTGCCGGCCATAACGCCAACCCTGAAAGCGCCACCTCAGCGCCGCCGAGCCACCAGACAACACAGCCAGAAACACAACAACGCCAATGATGCGGTAAGACATCGGCATCAAACCGACGGCTGACATAACACCGCCCTCGCCCGCGCCCAGAGTTGCAAGCGGTCCTGTAAACCGTTCAGGCCGCCGTTGATGCGACGGGTGATGCTGTTGAACTGGTCACGGTCGGCCAGTTCGTTGAAGCCATTGCGCTCCCAGAACCAGGCAGCCGATTCAGCGGCCCACCGGGGTTTTTCCAGAAGTGCTGGTAAAAACAGCAAACGATCATCACCGAAGAGTCCGAGACTGCACTGACGGTAATTGTCGCGACCCGTGATCTGAATCAGGCCTCGGCCACGGTATTTTTGCCCGTCGCCGTCGGCCTCTGGCGTATTACCCAGGCGTACAGACAGTGCGCCTGTGTCGTACTTTTTCATATATTGAACGCTGCCCAACTCACGCACGTGCTGCAACTGCCCCGACTCGTGGCCGACTTGCGCAAGAAACGCAGCGATGCGTTTCGGGGTGTTGATGTTGTGGCGGGTCATGGCTGTGTTGAGTGCGGAAATGAAAACGCCCGCTTGGGAGCAGGCGTTGGGCATAACGATTTGTAGTTGTTGCTGCGTAACAGTCATATAGCCTCCAAAATGCCGTCGGCGACTCGATGTACAAGACTTGGGCAATGATCATGCAGAGGGTCGATCAGCGGAGTGATCTTCATGGGGGTTTCATCGGGTAATAAAAACCCGCTTAAGTGCGGGTTTGAGTGAAAGGTACTTGGCCTTGGGAAACCCGCATCCTTGCGGGTCGGATGCCGGTCGGCACCGCTGCTCGCCAGTCCATTGGGCTTTGTGTTCAGCGATCCTGGCGGGTATCTCGCGGCGGCACTTCGCAAACGCCAATCCGCTTGGCCGCCCAGCGCTCATAAAGGCCAATGGCAACGTCTGCCCCAGCCATCGCCGTCAGGCAACCGAATGCGCAAGCCGTCCAGATCGACACGCCGGCGGCATACAGCAGCATGATGGCCGAGACCCCGCAGACCATGCAGGCCCCGGATCGCAAGGCCAGACGCCGCAGCAATGACCAGCCGCGGGCGCCCTCCTTGTCGGCGCGCCACATTTCGCCGGACACCCCACCCACCAGGGCGAGGACGATGACGAGCCAGATCGGCATCTCCAGCAACGCTTGTTGCTCGTTTGTCATGTCACGCCTCCTGGGGGGGGGTGATTGATGAGTGATGTGTGTGTGTGTGTGTGTGTGTGTGTGTGCGTCTTTCAAACGGTGTCTCTTGAGATGCCTGACGGTAGATAGGCATTCCAAAAAGCCCGGTGCTGGCCGGGCTTTTCAGTAATGCGGTCCTTCGCCTACAGCGGCGGTTGAACAAACCGTGGCGCTCTTATGCCAACTCAGGCCATACGATGGTCAGCGGAAAATCCGGCTGTTTATTGACTTGTTGGAAGGCGACGCAAAACTGCTTGTAGGCAAGCAGGTAAGCTTCTTCAGCGGCAGTGGCGTGCCCAAGATCTACTTTGAATTGCAACGCCGTGGATTCAACGCTGGCCGTAATCTTGTCGAGTCGCTGGGCTTTCTCATTGCGCAGCTGCTCACCCAGCGGCGATTGTGGCCAAGGGAAACCCGAGTTGAAGCTCCATACTCCGTCGGTGTTCACTGCGTTGTAGGAATAGTCGACCTGGTTAGTGGACAACCCAGTGACCTCCACCCAGAGCTGATCGGATGGAAACTCATCGGTAATGGGGTTAATTGTTTCGAAGATGTTGTCGACTTTGCCTTCAACAACGCGTGCGTATTTTTTCATGTTCATATCCCTATTAATTTCAATATCTGCCTACATCAGGTGGGCATTCCAAAAATGCCCGGCGCTAACCGGACTTTTCAGAATGCGATCCTTCGCGTCGACCTTTCGGCGCTACTGGCGCGGTACGGGCCCATTCATATTATTTTTCCGACCGCGGTCCCTGCCCGCCGGATAACTGCTTGCGGTGCTTTACGCTGCACACCCGGGTCAGTTGCCAACCCTCTGAACCGTTGAGGCCGGTTCATCGCTGCCTTGGTGGTGGAACTAGAGATCTTCGTTTCGAGCTGCTTTGTTGAGCGGCTTGAGACAAAGAATATGCATTGATGCATACACAGTCAATGCGCCAACGCATTTATTTGTGCGATAGAAATGCACAAACGCATTAACGCCCTGCAGACAAAGGCGCTGGTGGTTTTTTGCAGGCGAAAAAAAACCCACTCAGTGGTGGGTTTTATCTGACAGCGGTGAGGCTAACGGGCGTACATGCCCCACCAGAAGACGTGACCGAGGATGACAATCTGCTCTTCCTGGATTTCCTGGAAGGTGTAGTCCTCGTCTGGATGCTCATCGCGATTGAAGCTGCGCAGGCGTATCCCTGTCGGCAGGCGATAAAGCTGTTTCACTCGCAACTGGCCGTTGTGGTTGATGGCGTAGAGGTCACCGTCGACGATGTCACCAATCCCGCACTTGCCGGCGTTGACGCCTACCGTGGCGCCGTCGCGCAGCACCGGCAACATACTGTTGCCGCGCACGGTCACGCATTTGGCCTGGTCGAACTGCACGCCGTTGTGGCGCAGACTCCGCTTGCCGAAACGCAGGCTAGAGCGCTCGCTTTCTTCGATGACGAATCTTCCTGATCCTGCAGCCAATTCAACCTCGCGAAGAAAGGGGACCGAGACCTCGTCATCATCGACGGGCGTATCGTCGTCCCACAGACTTATGTCCTTGAGTTCCGAATGCAATTGATCGCGCCCGGCGCTGGCTGCCGGCACGACATCCGCTCGCCCCCGCAACTGGTCGGTGCTCACGCCGAAGTACTCGGCGATCTTCGAGATGTGTTTGTCCGAGGGATCGACGATCTTCCCGCTGAGGATCCGCGAGAGAGTGGATTGAGGCACGCCGGTACGACGGTGAAGCTCCGTGGGGGAGATCCCGGCCTGATCGAGCAGCGCTCTTAAGACGGTAGAAACATTGCGTTTTTGCATAAAACGCATAGTGCTTGTTCTTTTCGCGGAAGACAAATGCCAAATTGCATAAATTGCGCATATGCGGTGCATACACCGAAGAAATGTATCGCGGGGCTTTCATGCCTGCGTCGGGTGGACCGCCCATGTTAACCTTGCGCCCATCGCGGAAAAGCCGGGCCGATGCCCCTCCTTTGCCCTACACCTTTCAACGAATTTGCCTGATTATCCGATGAATAAAGCCCTTTCTGATCTGTCCTCCCACACGCCAATGATGCAGCAGTACTGGCGCCTGAAAAACCAGCACCCTGACCAGTTGATGTTCTACCGCATGGGCGACTTCTACGAGATCTTCTATGAAGACGCGAAGAAGGCCGCCAAGTTGCTGGACATCACCTTGACCGCCCGTGGGCAGTCGGCGGGCCAGGCGATTCCGATGTGTGGGATTCCTTACCACGCCGCGGAAGGTTACCTGGCGAAACTGGTCAAGCTCGGCGAGTCGGTGGTGATCTGTGAGCAGGTCGGCGACCCGGCGACCAGCAAGGGACCGGTGGATCGTCAGGTGGTGCGGATCATCACGCCGGGTACGGTCAGCGATGAAGCGCTGCTGGATGAGCGTCGGGACAACCTGATCGCAGCGGTGCTGGGTGACGAGCGTCTGTTCGGCCTGGCGGTGCTGGATATCACCAGCGGCAACTTCACCGTGCTGGAGATCAAGGGCTGGGAAAACCTGCTGGCGGAACTGGAGCGGGTCAATCCGGTAGAACTGATGATCCCGGACGATTGGCCGAAAGACCTGCCGGCGGAGAAACGTCGTGGGGTTCGTCGCCGCGCGCCGTGGGATTTCGAGCGTGACTCGGCACTGAAAAGTCTTTGCCAGCAGTTTTCCACCCAGGACCTGAAAGGTTTCGGCTGCGAGAACCTGACCCTGGCCATCGGCGCCGCCGGTTGCCTGCTCAGCTACGCCAAGGAAACCCAGCGCACCGCCCTGCCCCATTTGCGCAGCCTGCGCCATGAACGCCTGGACGACACCGTGGTGCTGGACGGCGCGAGCCGTCGCAACCTGGAACTGGACACCAACCTGGCCGGCGGTCGCGACAACACGTTGCAATCGGTGGTCGATCGCTGCCAGACCGCCATGGGCAGCCGTCTGCTGACCCGCTGGCTGAACCGCCCGCTGCGGGATTTGACCGTATTGCTGGCGCGCCAGACCTCGATCACCTGCCTGCTCGACGGTTACCGTTTCGAGAAACTGCAACCGCAGCTCAAGGAAATCGGCGACATCGAGCGGATCCTGGCGCGGATCGGCCTGCGTAATGCCCGTCCTCGCGACCTGGCTCGCCTGCGCGATGCGCTTGGTGCATTGCCTGAGTTGCAAGTGGCGATGACGGAGCTGGAAGCTCCGCACATCATTCAACTGGCGAAGACCACCAGCATCTACCCGGAACTGGCGGCGCTGCTGGCAAAAGCCATCATCGACAACCCACCGGCCGTTATCCGTGACGGCGGCGTGTTAAAAACCGGATACGACGCCGAACTGGACGATTTGCAATCGCTCAGCGAAAACGCCGGGCAATTCCTGATCGACCTCGAAGCCCGCGAGAAGGCCCGTACCGGTCTGTCGCACCTGAAAGTCGGTTACAACCGCATTCATGGCTACTTCATCGAGTTACCAAGCAAGCAGGCTGAATCGGCGCCGGCAGACTATATCCGTCGCCAGACGTTGAAAGGTGCCGAGCGCTTCATTACGCCGGAACTGAAGGCATTCGAGGACAAGGCCCTGTCGGCGAAGAGCCGCGCCCTGGCGCGCGAGAAGATGCTCTATGAAGCACTGCTCGAAGATTTGATCGCCCAGTTGCCGCCGTTGCAGGACACCGCGGCGGCACTGGCCGAACTGGACGTGCTGAGCAACCTTGCCGAGCGCGCGCTGAACCTCGATCTGAACTGTCCGCGCTTCGTCAGCGAGCCGTGCATGCGCATCAGCCAGGGTCGTCACCCGGTGGTCGAGCAAGTGCTGACCACGCCGTTCGTGGCCAACGACCTGAGCCTCGATGACAACACCCGCATGTTGGTGATTACCGGTCCGAACATGGGCGGTAAATCCACCTACATGCGCCAGACCGCACTGATCGTGCTGCTGGCACACATCGGCAGCTTCGTGCCGGCGGCCAGTTGCGAGTTGTCTCTGGTGGATAGGATCTTTACCCGGATCGGTTCCAGTGATGACCTGGCCGGCGGACGTTCGACCTTCATGGTTGAAATGAGCGAAACCGCGAACATTCTGCACAACGCCACCGAGCGCAGCCTGGTGCTGATGGACGAAGTCGGTCGCGGCACCAGCACCTTCGACGGTCTGTCCCTGGCGTGGGCGGCGGCCGAACGCCTGGCGCATCTGCGGGCTTATACGCTGTTTGCCACCCACTACTTCGAGCTGACCGTGTTGCCGGAAGCCCAGCCATTGGTGGCTAACGTCCACCTTAACGCCACCGAGCACAACGAACGCATCGTGTTCCTGCACCACGTGCTGCCAGGGCCTGCCAGCCAAAGCTACGGCCTTGCGGTAGCGCAGTTGGCCGGTGTGCCGAGCGAAGTGATCGTGCGCGCTCGCGAACACTTGGGCCGGCTGGAAGCGACCGCACTGCCTCATGAAGCTCCCAAGACCGCCAAAGGCAAACCAGCCACGCCGCAACAGAGCGACATGTTCGCCAGCCTGCCGCATCCGGTGCTGGATGATCTGGCCAAACTTGATCTGGACGACATGACGCCGCGTCGTGCGCTCGAAATGCTCTATACACTAAAGACACGGATCTAACGCACTTGCCTGCAAGCTGTTAGAATCTCGCGCGGTTTGGGATGCTGCTGGCTTATAGCCTGACCAGCAGACTATCGCTCCCAAACCTGGCGACCCCAACGTGAAGGGGCTCCGCTGCCGCCGCCTGAGGAGAAAATTAGAAATGACCTTCGTCGTCACCGACAACTGCATCAAGTGCAAGTACACCGACTGCGTAGAAGTGTGTCCGGTGGACTGCTTTTACGAAGGCCCGAATTTCCTGGTGATTCACCCGGATGAGTGCATCGACTGCGCACTGTGCGAACCAGAATGCCCTGCCGTGGCCATCTTCTCCGAAGATGAAGTCCCGGAAGACATGCAGCAATTCATTCAGCTGAACGTTGAGCTGGCGGAAATCTGGCCCAACATCACCGAGAAGAAAGAATCTTTGCCCGATGCCGAAGAGTGGGATGGTGTCAAAGGCAAGATCAAAGATCTCGAACGCTGATTGCCCCCGCGTTCCCGAAAAGGCCCCTTGTGGGCCTTTTTGCTTTTCTGCAGGCAAAAAAAGGGGCGGTTTGACCCGCCCACATTTTTTCCCTATTCCCTGTGTTCCTTTTCATCGTCCTGATGAATCGCTTCCTGCGATGTCCTTCCCCTCATCCTTGAAGGGTGTGTCTGTCCGTCGACACAGTTCAGATACTAGAGAATTCCCTACCAAGAGCAATCGCCTCCAATAGCTGAAGTTTTCTGTCACACGCTATTCACATAAAAAAATAAGCATACAAATCAATAAGTTAATCTTCGCTCTTGTAGGAATATGTACGACTGCTACGCATTGAAATTAGCGAACACTTACGAAAGAGTAAGCAAACTCTTACAGCGGGAGACTACAAACCAGAGGAACTACGGACGGAACTCCCAGCCTGTCTTCCAGGCAATAAAAAACCCCGAACAGTCGGGGCTTTTTAATGCCAGCCAGAAAATTACTTATTGAAACAGCGACTCGCTCGACAGGCCGTTCTTCTCGAGAATCTCCCGAAGACGCTTCAGGCCTTCAACCTGAATCTGTCTGACCCGCTCCCGGGTCAGGCCAATTTCCAGGCCTACATCTTCAAGCGTGCTGCTCTCGTGACCGCGCAGGCCGAAGCGGCGTATCACCACTTCGCGTTGCTTGTCGGTCAACTCCGAGAGCCATTGATCAATGCTCTGGGACAGGTCGTCATCCTGCAACAGTTCACATGGATCGGTTGGACGGTCATCGGTAAGGGTGTCCAGCAGGGTTTTATCCGAATCCGGACCCAGTGAGACGTCGACCGAAGAAACCCGTTCGTTCAGGCCGAGCATGCGCTTGACCTCGCCCACCGGTTTTTCCAGCAGGTTGGCAATTTCTTCGGGTGAGGGTTCGTGATCGAGTTTTTGCGTCAGCTCCCGTGCAGCCCGCAGGTACACGTTGAGCTCTTTGACCACATGAATCGGCAACCGGATGGTCCGGGTCTGGTTCATGATCGCGCGCTCGATGGTCTGACGAATCCACCAGGTCGCGTAGGTCGAAAAGCGGAAGCCGCGTTCGGGGTCGAACTTCTCTACCGCCCGGATAAGACCGAGGTTGCCCTCTTCGATCAGGTCAAGCAGCGACAGACCCCGATTGACGTAACGCCGGGCGATTTTCACCACCAGCCGCAGGTTACTTTCAATCATGCGTTTGCGCCCGGCCGGATCTCCACTTTGCGACAAGCGCGCAAAATGAACTTCTTCTTCGGGGGATAGCAGGGGGGAAAAACCAATCTCATTGAGGTACAGCTGCGTGGCATCGAGCGCACGCGTGTAGTCAATGTACTTGTGTTGCTTTAACGAGGCGGAGTGTTTGGATTTGGCACGAACGGAAGGTGGAGCAGCCCCTTCATCATTCGACATCGAATCCGTACCGATGCCGGTCTCCATCAGGAGAACCTCATCGTCGATGTCAAACTCCGGCACTTCTTTACTGAGAGCCATTGTTATAGTCCTTTGGTGAGTTCGACCTCAGGCTCAAGCGGCGCCTTTATCCCTGGCAACGCTGGAACCTGTTCCCTCTACGCGACGGAACAGGCTGGAAAGCGATCAACGACGTGGCAGGAATTGCAGCGGATCTACTGGTTTACCTTGTCGGCGAATCTCAAAATGCAGCTTCACCCGGTCTGTACCCGTTGACCCCATTTCGGCAATTGTCTGTCCGACCTTGACCTGCTGCCCCTCCCGAACCAACAGCCTGCGGTTATGTCCGTAGGCACTGACGTAGGTGTCGCTGTGTTTGATGATGACTAATTCGCCGTAGCCCCTTAAGCCACTCCCGGCGTATACCACCGTCCCATCAGACGCAGCTAAAACAGGCTGTCCCAAATCCCCGGCGATATCAATTCCTTTATTCAAACTCCCGTTTGAAGAGAATTTTCCAATAAGAATGCCATTAGATGGCCACCCCCAGCCGGTCGGGGCCGGACCGGCAGGAGGCATCGGAGCAGGGGTCGGCTTGCTGCCGACGGACGGTGTAACCACCGCTGTACTGGTGGTTGCGCCATTCGCCTGGCGCCGGATTACCGTGGTTTTCAGCGACGAAGAAGGCGTTGAATCGGCGGTGCTGGCCATCGGCGTCGGCGTTGAACCGGTGCGACCGTCAAAGCGAATCGTCTGACCCGGATGGATCGTGTAAGGCGTAGGAATGTTGTTGCGTGCCGCGAGGGCTTTGTAGTCCCAACCGTAGCGAAAGGCAATGGAGAACAAGGTGTCTTTAGGCCGGACGACGTATTGACCCGTGGTCACTGCCGGACGCTGGGCGACGGCTTTGTTGCGATCGACGACGCGAACATCACTCGACTTGTTGCTGGAGCAACCTACCAGCAAGGTGCTCAAGACAAGGCCAGTCACCAGGCGCTGAAAGCTCGTTTTACCCATTCGCTGCGCAATGACTGTGAGACTCACCCGCCGCTCCCTTTGTGGTGGCTGAAAATGTGGATTGCCGTGTTCCGGCATGAAATGTCGCAAGTATAACGAGCCGTGCAGGCTTTACCTTTAATGAAGCGAAATGGCTTCGCGCACACGTTTGCTGCCTGACGATGAAATCCGTTTAACTGATCGATGCCGGTGTAAGACACAAGCAATCGAAGAGAATTCAGCGCCCTGAAACAAATGCTCAGGCCAGTGGCCCATTGAGCAACGGGACGAAGCGAACAGCCCCCAGCACACGCCGGGAAAAGCCCTGCTCTTCCCGGATGATCAGCATCAATTGTTGAACCTCGCCCGAGCCGACCGGAATCACCAGCCGCCCTCCCGGTGCCAACTGATCGAGCAGCGCCTGAGGTACATCGGTCGCCACCGCCGTCACGATAATGCCGTTGTAAGGCGCCAGCGCCGGCCAGCCTTCCCAACCATCGCCCCAGCGGAACACTACGTTGCGCAGGTTCAGTTCCACCAGGCGTTCCTTGGCCCGGTCCTGCAGAACCTTGATGCGCTCGACTGAAAATACCCGTTCGACCAGTTGCGACAGTACCGCCGTCTGATAGCCCGAGCCGGTGCCGATTTCCATCACCTTGTCGAGAGGACCTGCCTCCAGCAGCAGCTCGCTCATGCGAGCCACCATATAAGGCTGCGAGATGGTCTGGTTATTGCCGATCGGCAGTGCCGTGTCTTCGTAGGCACGATGAGCCAGCGCCTCGTCGACAAACAGGTGACGCGGTGTACGGCGAATGACTTCCAGCACCTTGGCGTTGGAAATTCCTTCTTCATACAGGCGTTGAATGAGGCGCTCACGAGTCCGTTGCGAGGTCATCCCGATACCACGACGCAGAATATCGTCTTGTTCACGAGCCATTAGTTCAGCCCCTCCAGCCAGCCATCGAGACTTCTGAAGGCATCATTAAAGGTGCGATCCAGTTGCAGTGGGGTGATTGAAACATAGCCTTGCATCACCGCATGAAAATCGGTGCCCGGGCCGCCATCTTCGGCATCCCCCGCCGCCGCAATCCAGTAACCGGATTTGCCGCGCGGATCGACCACTTTGATCGGCGCCGCAGCACGTGCGCGATGACCGAGGCGGGTCAGTTGAACACCGCGAATATGGTCCAGCGGCAAATTCGGAATGTTCACGTTCAGTACCGTACGCGGTGGCAGTTCAAGGTCCGCGTGAGCCTCTACCAGTTTGCGCGCGAAGTACGCGGCTGTGGGAAGGTTCTCCACTTGCCGTGAGACCAACGAAAAGGCAAACGAAGGGCGCGCCAGGAAACGTCCCTCAAGGGCTGCCGCCACGGTGCCGGAATACAACACGTCATCACCCAGGTTGGCGCCCAGGTTGATACCTGAAACCACCATGTCCGCCTCGCACTCCAGCAAGCCATTAAGGCCCAGGTGCACGCAATCGGTCGGTGTGCCATTGAGGCTGATAAAGCCGTTGGCCAGGGTTTGCGGGTGTAACGGACGGTCGAGCGTCAGCGAGCTGCTGGCGCCGCTTTTGTCTTGGTCCGGGGCGATAACCACGCATTCGGTGTAATCCGCCAGCGCAGCATAAAGCGCGGCGAGACCGGGTGCGGTTACCCCATCGTCGTTAGAAATCAGAATACGCATGGGCTGTCCGTCTGCCCCACCGGCACCAGATCAACAAGCTCGCGCACCAATACGGTGGCAAAGCATCCGGCCGGAAGGACGAATTCCAGTTGCAGAATGTCAGGCTCGGGATAATGCCACGTCAACCCACCAATGGGCAGTCGCAGGATGCGACGTTCGTGGCTCATACCGGCGTTAATCAACCAATCACGCAAGTCCGCTTCGCGCGTGGCGATTGCCTGCTCCAGTTCATGGACAGCGCCAGTGGCCGGCGAGTCACCTTCGCCCCACTGCGGACCGGTCGGGTGCAGATCGAGAATCGCCAGGCGCGGGTCGCTGCACTCGGCTTCACCGGCCGGAAAGAAGCTGCGACTGTCGGTGAAGGCCAGCAGATCGCCAACCAGGGCACGCTGCCAGGTGCCATCGGCGACACGCGCCGCCAACACCTGATTAAACAGAAAGCTGCGCGCCGTAGAGAGCAGACGCGAACGCACGTTGCGCTGCTCCGGCAACGCTTTACGCGCCGCCCAGGCACGGGCATCGACCACGTTACCGCCGTCAAACCCAAAACGCTGGGCGCCGAAATAATTGGGAATACCTTGCTTGGCGATCAGTTGCAGACGCTCGTCGATCGCCGCTTTGTCGCCAGCGAATTGCGTCAGTCGCAACGTGAAACCATTGGCCGAGTGAGCACCGCGTTGCAGCTTGCGTTTGTGCCGGCCGGTCTTGAGGATCTTCAGCGTATCGTTTTCTGCCGCCGACAGATCAGGATCAGCCTTGCCCGGTAGTTGCACGCTGAACCATTGGCGAGTCAGCGCCTGACGATCCTTGAGGCCCGCGTAACTGACGGTGCGCAATGGCACGCCCGCCGCCTTGGCGATCCGTCGTGCCGCTTCTTCGGTATTCAGACCGCGTTTTTCCACCCAGATCCACAAGTGCTCGCCGTCGCCACTGAGGGGAATGTTGAGGACTTCATCGACCTGGAAATCTTCCGCCGTGGCTTTCAGCACTGCAGTGCCGAGGGCTTCGCCATAGGCCCGCGGGCCGAGCAATTGCAGTTCGTTCATGCGCGCAGCAACAAGGCAATGGAGTGCACGGCAATGCCTTCTTCGCGACCGACAAAGCCGAGCTTTTCGGTGGTGGTAGCTTTCACGTTCACTTGATCCAACTCAACTTGAAGATCCGCGGCAATCAGCGCGCGCATCGATTCGATATGCGGGGCCATTTTCGGCGCCTGGGCGACGATGGTGTTATCGACGTTGCCGACTTTCCAGCCCTTGGCGTGGATCAGTGCGATGACGTGGCGCAACAGCACTCGGCTGTCGGCGCCTTTGTATGTCGGGTCGGTGTCCGGGAAATGTTTGCCGATATCACCCAGCGCAGCGGCGCCGAGCAAGGCATCGCTCAAGGCGTGCAGCAGGACGTCACCGTCGGAATGAGCGAGCAGCCCGAAGCCGTGTGCAATGCGCACGCCGCCCAGTGTAATGAAATCGCCTTCAGCGAAACGGTGCACATCATAGCCGTGGCCAATACGCATAAAAAAACGCCCCGATTTTTGTCAGGGCGTGATTCTACCTGCATTAGGCGCCTAGGGCGCGTGCGTGATGCTGCAAGTGGTCATCAATGAAGCTGGCGATGAAGAAATAGCTGTGGTCGTAGCCGGGTTGCAGGCGCAACGTCAGCGGATGACCGGCCAGTTTGGCGGCCTGTTGCAAGGCTTCAGGCTTAAGCTGGGTGGCGAGGAAATCGTCGCGATCACCTTGATCGACCAACAGCGGCAACTTCTCGTTCGCTTCGGCAATCAGGACGCAGGCATCCCATTCGCGCCATTTCGAACGGTCTTCACCCAAGTAGCGGGAAAAGGCTTTCTGCCCCCAAGGACAGTCCATCGGATTGTTGATCGGCGAGAACGCCGACACCGACTGATAGCGTCCCGGATTACGCAATGCGCAGACCAGTGCGCCGTGGCCGCCCATGGAATGACCGCTGATGCCGCGCTTGTCCGACGCCGGGAAATGGGCTTCGACCAATGCGGGCAATTCCTGCACGACATAGTCATGCATCCGATAGTGCCGCGACCAGGGTTCCTGCGTGGCATTCAGATAAAACCCGGCACCGAGACCGAAGTCCCAGGCGCCATCCGGATCACCCGGCACATCAGGACCGCGAGGGCTGGTGTCCGGGGCAACGATGATCAGTCCCAGCTCGGCGGCCATGCGCATGGCGCCAGCCTTTTGCATGAAGTTTTCGTCGGTGCAGGTCAGGCCGGACAACCAGTACAGCACAGGCAACTTGCCGCCCTGCTCCGCTTGCGGCGGCAGGTACACGGCAAACACCATGTCGCAGCCGAGCACATCGGAGCGATGCCGATAGCGTTTGTGCCAGCCGCCGAAGCTTTTCTGGCAGGAGATATTTTCCAGGCTCATGACCGACCTCAGAAATGAATGACGGAACGGATGCTCTTGCCTTCATGCATCAGGTCGAACGCCTTGTTGATATCTTCCAGGCCCATGGTGTGGGTGATGAACGTATCCAGCGGGATTTCGCCGGTTTCAGCCATCTCGACATAGCTTGGCAACTCGGTACGGCCACGCACGCCGCCGAACGCCGAACCGCGCCAGACGCGACCGGTCACCAGCTGGAATGGACGGGTGGAGATTTCCTGGCCAGCACCGGCGACGCCGATGATTACCGACTCGCCCCACCCCTTGTGGCAGCACTCGAGTGCAGCACGCATCAATTGGACATTGCCGATGCATTCGAAGGAAAAGTCGACGCCGCCGTCGGTCATGTCGACGATGACTTCCTGGATCGGACGATCGAAATCTTTCGGGTTCACACAATCGGTTGCACCCAACTGCTTGGCGATCTCGAACTTGGCCGGGTTGATGTCGATGGCGATGATCCGCGCAGCCTTGGCTTTGACAGCACCGATGACTGCCGACAGACCGATGCCGCCGAGACCGAAAATAGCGACGGTATCACCTGGTTTTACCTTGGCGGTATTAAGAACGGCACCGATGCCGGTGGTGACACCGCAGCCCAGCAGGCAGACTTTCTCCAGTGGCGCTTCTTTTTGAATTTTGGCGACGGAAATTTCCGGCAGCACGGTGTACTCGGAGAACGTCGAGGTCCCCATGTAGTGAAAAATGGGTTGGCCTTTGTAGGAAAAGCGCGAAGTGCCATCCGGCATCAGGCCTTTACCCTGAGTCGCGCGAATCGCCTGGCACAGGTTGGTTTTACCCGACAGACAGAATTTGCACTGGCGGCATTCCGGGGTGTACAGCGGGATCACGTGATCACCGACGGCCACGGAGGTAACGCCTTCACCGATCGCCTCGACCACCGCGCCACCTTCGTGACCGAGGATCGACGGGAAGATACCTTCCGGGTCAGCGCCCGACAGTGTGTAGGCGTCGGTATGGCAGACACCGGAGGCAACCACACGCAGCAGGACTTCACCGGCCTTGGGCATGGCGACATCGACTTCAACGATCTCGAGGGGTTTCTTGGCCTCGAAGGCAACGGCAGCGCGCGACTTGATCATGTGGATTCTCCAGTGAATTAAAACAAGACAAGGAGTGTAATACAGCGCCTTACGATGAATAATCCAGGCAAAAGCAAAACATTATTGCCATACAGGGATAATCCTTGATGTCCGAAAACCGCTGGGAAGGTATCGACGAGTTTGTCGCCGTGGCCGAGTGCAGTCAGTTCACGGCTGCCGCAGAACGCCTCGGGGTTTCGTCCTCCCACATCAGTCGACAAATAGTACGTCTCGAAGAGCGCCTTCAGACGCGACTGCTGTATCGCAGCACCCGCCGGGTCACGCTGACCGAAGCCGGGCAAACCTTCCTGCAACATTGCCAGCGCCTGCAGGATGGTCGCGAAGAAGCACTGCGTGCGGTGGGCGACCTGACCAGCGAACCCAAAGGCATGCTGCGCATGACTTGCGCCGTAGCGTACGGCGAACGATTTATCGTGCCGCTGGTAACCCGTTTCATGGGGCTCTATCCGCAACTGCGCATCGACATCGAACTGAGCAATCGTCAACTCGACCTCGTGCACGAAGGGCTGGACCTGGCGATCCGTCTCGGTCGCCTGCAGGACTCGCGGCTGGTAGCGACACGCCTGGCGCCACGACGCATGTACCTGTGTGCATCGCCGTCCTATCTGGAACGCTACGGCCGGCCGCACAGTTTGTCGGAACTGAGCCGCCACAACTGCCTCATCGGTAGCTCGGACATCTGGCAACTGGAACAGAACGGGCGGGAATTTTCCCAGCGAGTGCAGGGAAACTGGCGCTGCAACAGTGGGCAAGCGGTGCTGGATGCGGCGTTACAGGGAGTGGGTTTGTGTCAGTTGCCGGACTACTACGTGCTGGAGCACCTTAAAAGCGGCGAGTTGATTTCGCTGCTGGAAGCCCACCAACCGCCGAACACTGCCGTGTGGGCGCTTTATCCGCAGCAGCGGCATCTGTCGCCAAAGGTGCGCAAGTTGGTGGATTACTTGAAGGAAGGGTTGGCTGAGCGGCCGGAGTATCGGAGTTAAGTCCTAGGTTGCCTGCAACATAGAATCTCCCACAGGGGTCGCTGGCAAACACCGAAAAGCCGGTCAACGCAAAACACTGTGGGAGATTCTATGGTTGAGGGAAAGCCCTCAACTGGCTTTTGGCTGATATTCGCTTTGCCCTTTCAGCAAGGCGAATACCACCCGAGCAAGCTTGCGAGCCAGCATCACCAGCGCCTGAGTGGTGCTGAAACCCCGCGTTCTTTGTTCTTCGTAATACCCTTTCCAGGCTTTCGTACGGCTAGCCGACATCGCTGCATTGTGCAGAAGTCGGCGGGCCTCGGGGTCGCCGCGCTTGGTCAAACTGCGGCGAGCGTCCTTCTGTCCTGATTTCGCCACCCGTAAATCCATGCCCAGGAAGGCGATAAAGGCATCCGCGTTTCTAAAATCTCCTCGCTGAAATGCAGTTATCAAGCGGGCCCCAGTCAAAAATCCAATACCCTCAACTTTCAGGCAGCGCTTCAATTGACCGAGCAAACCGGCTTCTTTGAGCTGATCGTTGATCGTCTTTTCGATCAGCGTCTCAAGCTGCTGCATGGACTTCACTTGCTCGGCAAAAGCCGCCTTAAGCAGCGGCTCATTCGACCAGCTCTGCACCAGGCCGACCCTGGCCTGGACCAAGGCTGCGCGGCGGCGGAAAAGGCTCAGGAGCTGGCGGTACAGCGGTGAGGGCGGGGTCCAAGGACGCAACTCCTCGGCTTCGTTCTTCAGGTAACGAGCCAGTAGCTTGGCATCCAGTGCGTCGGTTTTGGCGCGGATCTTCACGCCTTCGCGATAATGTTTGAGCTCATAGCCTCCCACCATGTAAATCGTGCAACCGGCCTCATAGGCCAGATCAGCGAAGTCCAGGTGGTAAATGTTGGTCGCCTCAATGGCAATAGCCACCGTCCCCGACAACGCCTTCAGCCACTGTTTGATGGATGTTTTGGTGTTGGGAATCTCTTCAAGCAAATCCCCATCAGACTGATAAATCACCAGTTCATTCTTGGCGACATCCACACCTACGATCGGCTTTGTGACAGAAACCGGCATTGCCATTGGATTTCCTCCGGGATATGGTTTTAAGCACTTGAAGGGCTCACCCAGAGGCGCAGGCTTGTTCCTATCGTCGGTCTAGCCAGATGCATTCTTTATCGGCGCTTGGGTGAAAGGAGGAGGGGCGAAATCTCCCACGGTCTGTACTGCGTCAACAGTCAGAATCGAGCCTTGTCCCTCCTCCTCCCTTCAAGTCCTACCATACAAGCGAGCCTGCTCGCGATGGCGGCAGAACAGTCAACAAGTCATTCAGCGGCGGTTAGCCCAACGCTGGCGCAACCATTCGAGATCTTCAGGGCGCGTGACCTTGAGATTGTCGGACCGGCCTTCAATCAGTCGCGGCGCCAGCCCCGCCCACTCCATCGCCGAAGCTTCGTCAGTAATCACGGCATCGGCCACCAGGCTGTCCGCCAAAGCCCGATGCAATGCACCCAGGCGAAACATCTGCGGCGTATAGGCTTGCCAGATCACACTGCGGTCCACGGTTTCGACCACACGACCGTGCTTGTCGACCCGTTTGAGGGTATCGCGTGCCGGAACCGCCAGCAGTCCGCCAACCGGATCATCAGCGAGCTCACCCAGCAATTTGTCCAGATCATCACGACTCAGATTCGGCCGCGCCGCATCGTGAACCAGCACCCAATCGTCATCGTCAGCGCCTTGCGCATGCAAATGCAGCAACGCATTGAGTACCGACCCGGAACGTTCGGAACCACCTTCAACCCGCTGAATTCGTGGATCGCCAGCGCATGCCAGGTTCGGCCAATAAGGATCATCAACAGCAAGACTGACCACCAACCCTTTCAGGGAAGGATGATCAAGGAAACAGCCGAGGCTGTGTTCGAGAATAGTGCGCCCGTCCAATTGCAAATATTGCTTGGGACGGTCCGCGGCCATACGGGCACCGACGCCCGCGGCAGGAATTACAGCCCAGAAGGCCGGTAACGAAAGGTTCATTGAGCCAGCTGGTAAAGGGTTTCACCGTCCTTGACCATGCCCAACTCATGACGAGCCCGCTCTTCAACGGTCTCCATGCCCTTTTTCAATTCACTGACTTCAGCGTCCATCACCCGATTGCGCTCAAGCAGCCCCTCATTCTCAGCGTGTTGATCTGCGATCTGCTGAGTCAGTTCGGCCACTTGCGCCAGACTGCCATTACCCACCCACAGGCGGTATTGCAGGCCAGCCAGCAGCAGGAGCAAGACGAGGAACAACCAATTGGGACTGCGCATCGAATATCAGGTATCCAGTGAAAAAAGACAGCCATGCCAAAACTTTGAAGCTTCTGATAGCACGAAGCCTGGAAGATCCAGGCTTGTGCTTATAAGGCATCAGATTAGTGGCAAATCCATCGCTGCTGCGATTTTTCCGACACAATCCGGTGTCTTTTTTACCAATTAACGATTAACCGCGGAATTCGCTGCGACCGTTGTACTTGGCTTTGCCATTCAACTGCTCTTCGATACGCAGCAGTTGGTTGTACTTGGAAACACGGTCCGAACGGCACAGGGAACCGGTCTTGATCTGGCCAGCCGCGGTGCCCACAGCCAGGTCGGCAATGGTCGAATCTTCGGTTTCGCCGGAGCGGTGCGAGATCACGGCAGTGTAACCAGCGGCCTTGGCCATCTGGATGGCTTCCAGGGTTTCGGTCAGGGTGCCGATCTGGTTGAACTTGATCAGGATCGAGTTGGCGATCTTTTTATCGATGCCTTCTTTCAGGATCTTGGTGTTGGTCACGAACAGGTCGTCGCCCACCAACTGGGTTTTCTCGCCGATCTTGTCGGTGAGGATTTTCCAGCCAGCCCAGTCGGACTCGTCCAGACCGTCTTCGATCGAGATGATCGGATAACGCTCGGTCAGGCCTTTCAGGTAGTCAGCGAAACCTTCGGCGGTGAACACCTGGCCTTCGCCGGACAGGTTGTATTTACCGTCTTCGTAAAACTCGCTGGCAGCGCAGTCCAGCGCCAGGGTCACGTCGGTGCCCAGCTTGTAACCGGCATTCGCCACGGCTTCGGAGATCACTTTCAAAGCGTCTTCGTTGGAAGCCAGGTTCGGTGCGAAACCACCTTCGTCACCCACAGCAGTGCTCAGGCCACGGGCCTTCAGAACAGCTTTGAGGTGATGGAAAATCTCGGTGCCCATGCGCAGACCTTCCGAGAAAGACTTGGCGCCTACTGGCTGAACCATGAACTCCTGGATGTCGACGTTGTTATCGGCGTGCTCGCCACCGTTGATGATGTTCATCATCGGAACCGGCATCGAGTAAACACCCGGGGTGCCGTTCAGGTTGGCGATGTGAGCGTACAGCGGCAGGTCCTGGTCCTGTGCGGCTGCCTTGGCGGCGGCCAGGGAAACGGCGAGGATCGCGTTGGCGCCCAGGGAGCCTTTGTTTTCAGTACCGTCGAGCTTGATCATCGCGTGATCCAGCGCTTTCTGGTCGCTTGGGTCTGTACCCAGCAACAGGTCACGGATCGGACCGTTGATGTTGGCGACGGCTTTCAGAACGCCTTTGCCCAGGTAACGGCTCTTGTCGCCATCACGCAGCTCGAGTGCTTCACGCGAGCCAGTGGAAGCACCGGACGGCGCGCAAGCACTGCCGATGATGCCGTTATCGAGAAGCACGTCTGCTTCCACAGTGGGGTTGCCACGGGAGTCGAGAACTTCACGACCTTTGATGTCGACGATTTTTGCCATTGTTGTAAACACTCCAAAGTTGACGAAAACGACGCAGCTGAAGGAAATCTTGTATCGCCGGCAAGCAATGTGCAGCGGGCAGACTTGCGGACGAGAAGGCCCAGACCCGAGGGCCTGAGCATTAATTCGTGCGGTACTTTACCGGAGAAATGAGGATTACGCGGTTTCTACCGTCGGAAAACTCTTCACCAGTTCGTCCAAAGCTTTGAGCTGGGCCAGGAATGGCTCCAGTTTGTCCAGACGCAAGGCGCAAGGGCCATCGCATTTGGCGTTGTCCGGGTCCGGATGCGCTTCGAGGAACAGACCGGCCAGCGACTGGCTCATGCCAGCCTTGGCCAGATCGAGGACCTGAGCGCGACGACCGCCGGCGGAATCGGAACGACCACCAGGCATTTGCAGCGCGTGGGTCACATCGAAGAACACCGGGTATTCGAACTGCTTCATGATGCCGAAGCCAAGCATGTCGACGACCAGGTTGTTGTAGCCGAAGCTCGAACCGCGCTCGCAGAGGATCAACTGATCGTTACCGGCTTCCACGCACTTGTTCAGGATGTGTTTCATTTCCTGAGGCGCAAGGAACTGGGCTTTCTTGATGTTGATCACCGCACCGGTCTTGGCCATCGCGACCACCAGGTCGGTCTGGCGCGACAAGAAGGCTGGCAGCTGGATGATATCGCAGACTTCAGCGACGACCGCGGCCTGATCAGGCTCGTGGACGTCGGTGATGATCGGCACGCCGAACGCTTGCTTGATGTCCTGGAAAATCCGCATGCCCTCTTCCAGGCCAGGGCCACGGTAAGAGGTCACGGAGGAACGGTTGGCCTTGTCGAAGCTGGCCTTGAACACGTAAGGGATACCGAGTTTCTCGGTGACCTTTACGTATTCTTCACAGACCTGCATCGCCATGTCGCGGCTTTCCAGCACGTTCATGCCACCGAAAAGCACCATTGGCTTGTCGTTGGCAATCTCGATATCGCCTACGCGGATGATCTTCTGGGCCATCGGATTTACGCCTTCTTCTGGTGTTGAACCAAAGCTGCTTTAACGAAACCGCTGAACAACGGGTGACCGTCGCGTGGTGTCGAGGTGAACTCAGGGTGGAACTGGCAAGCGACGAACCATGGATGATCCGGAGCTTCAACCACTTCAACCAGCGCGCCATCACCGGAACGGCCAGTGACTTTCAGGCCAGCCTCCATGATTTGCGGCAGCAGGTTGTTGTTCACTTCGTAGCGGTGACGGTGACGCTCGACGATCACGTCCTTGGCGTAGCAATCGTGCACCAGGGAACCCTGCTCCAGCAGGCAATCCTGAGCGCCGAGGCGCATGGTGCCGCCCAGATCGGACGTTTCGGTACGGGTTTCGACGGCGCCGGTGGCATCTTCCCACTCGGTGATCAGCCCCACGACCGGATGGCCGCTGGCGCGATCGAACTCGGTGGAGTTGGCGTCTTTCCAGCCCAGCACGTTACGAGCGAACTCGATCACGGCCACTTGCATGCCCAGGCAGATACCCAGGTACGGAACCTTGTTTTCGCGAGCGAATTGAACGGCAGTGATCTTGCCTTCCACGCCACGCAGACCAAAGCCACCCGGTACCAGAATCGCGTCGACACCTTCCAGCAGCGCAGTGCCCTGGTTTTCGATGTCTTCGGAGTCGATGTAGCGCAGGTTGACCTTGGTGCGGTTGCTGATGCCGGCGTGACTCATCGCTTCGATCAGCGACTTGTAGGCGTCCAGCAGTTCCATGTACTTGCCGACCATCGCGATGGTGACTTCATGCTCAGGGTTGAGCTTGGCATCGACCACGGCTTCCCACTCGGACAGATCGGCGCCGCCACATTGCAGGCCGAAACGCTCGACAACGAAATCATCCAGGCCCTGGGAGTGCAGGATGCCCGGGATCTTGTAGATGGTGTCGGCGTCTTCCAGCGCAATCACCGCACGCTCTTCAACGTTGGTGAACTGAGCGATCTTGCGACGCGAGGAGATGTCGATCGGGTGATCGGAACGGCAAACCAGCACGTCAGGCTGCAGGCCGATGGAACGCAGTTCCTTGACCGAGTGCTGGGTAGGCTTGGTTTTGGTTTCACCGGCAGTGGCGATGTACGGCACCAGTGTCAGGTGCATCAGCATCGCGCGCTTGGCGCCGACTTCGAAACGCAATTGACGGATCGCTTCGAGGAACGGTTGCGATTCGATGTCACCCACGGTGCCACCGATCTCGACCATGGCCACGTCGGCATCGCCGGCGCCCTTGATGATCCGGCGCTTGATTTCGTCGGTGATGTGCGGGATCACCTGAATGGTGGCGCCCAGGTAATCACCACGGCGCTCTTTGCGCAGGACGTGTTCGTAGACACGGCCGGTGGTGAAGTTGTTGTTCTGGGTCATGGTCGTGCGGATGAACCGCTCGTAGTGGCCCAGGTCCAGGTCGGTCTCGGCGCCGTCGTGGGTGACGAACACTTCACCGTGCTGGAACGGGCTCATGGTGCCCGGGTCAACGTTGATGTACGGGTCCAGCTTCAGCATGGTGACCTTAAGTCCCCGCGCCTCCAGGATGGCCGCCAATGAAGCCGATGCGATGCCTTTCCCCAATGAAGAAACAACACCGCCCGTGACGAATATGTAGCGCGTCATGAAAAACCCTAGAAGTCTGCGTTAAAGCGGTCCGAGCCGCCGGGGAAAGCGAAGGAAGGCCGAAGCCCCCGATCACCTGCATTAATCACAGTGCACCTTTCAAAAAAACCGCCGCGTTGGGACAGACCGGAAGATGAAACACCGGTAGGTTGCTCGCTACACATTTTTTGGAATCGCCCAGCAAAGACTGCTTGGTAATCGGCAACTCCTGCAATTCAGGCGAATCCACAGAAGTTGTATCAAGAAGGGAGCGTAGTCTACCGGAAAGCCCCTTTCAGCTCAAACCTAGATCTTCGTGCGGTGGCTGCCAATGCAAATTCCAACGGTCCTTTGCATTGCCATCCAAGCCCCGCAGGTTGGCCACCGCCAGCAATTGCTCGCCTCGATAGAGCAGCGGCAATCTGCCACGGACAAATCCCGGCACGCCGCTTTCATTGAGCAATCGCTTCAGATCGCGATGGCCGCGACCGGGTAAATTCATCACCTCACCTCCCTCACGATAGCGGATATGCAGCAGGCCATCGGGGATTTGACCGGTGAGTGTGAGCACGCCGTTATCCGGCAACACCAGTGATACCGAGGGCTCAGCCCAAGACACCGGGGATGGCGGAGTGCGCAGCCAGCCACCTGACAGCCACCAGAGACGCCCACCCGCGCGATGCAACTCACCCGCCGCCAGCCGCCAGAGCGGACGCGCATCGCCGGTCGCATCGCGCACATTCTCCCAACCCGACCAATGGTCACTGTCCGGCAAGGTCGTCAGCGGTTTGAGCCAATGACTCAGCGCATTGCGCTGACGTGCATCAGACAGTTTCTCCAGCAGTGCCAACTCCAGCGACGGCAAACCCAACCAATCGAAATCACTGGCGGTGCTGGCGTGGGCCAGATCGATTTGCGCCAATTCGTCGAGCAATCCCTGCGCTTCGCTCAGATGCGCAGCGCTGCGCGCCATGGTCGCCACCGCTTGCGGCCAGCGCGCGGTCAGTACGGGGAACACTTGATGACGCAGATAATTGCGTGAGAACTGGTGGTCCTGGTTCGACGGATCCTCGATCCAGCTCAACTGATGTTCAGTCGCGTAGGCTTCTAGCTCGGCGCGAGTGACATTGAGCAACGGTCGCAACAGATGCCCCCGCCCCAATGGACGCTCACTTGGCATCCCCGACAACCCCCTCACCCCTGCCCCACGCAACAGTCGAAACAACAAGGTTTCCGCCTGATCGTCACGGTGCTGGGCGGTCATCAACACCTCATTGGCTTGAGTCGCCTCGATGAACGCGGCATATCGCGCATCCCGGGCTGCACGCTCGATACTGGCGCCGGGTTGAACCTGCACACGAACAACCTGCAGCGGCACCCCCAGCGCATCACAGACCGACTGACAATGATCCGGCCACGCATCAGCCGCCGCTTGAAGGCCGTGATGAACATGGATGGCACTTAGCGCCGGCAAGGAGTCGGTTTTCGCGAGGTGTACAAGAAGGTGCAGCAGGACGGTGGAGTCGAGACCACCGGAGAACGCGATGCGCCAGGTTGTAGCATTGCGCCACGGTTTCAGATTCAGCAACAGCTTGGCAGGCAAATCAATCATTGGCCGACTCATAGCGTTCCCTTTACACAAAACAAATGTGGGAGCGAGCCTGCTCGCGATAGGGGCATAACAACCAACAGATTAGTTGAATGTTAAGCCGCCATCGCGAGCAGGCTCGCTCCCACATGGGTATAGCGAGGTCAGATCAGAGACCGTAGCTCATCAGGCGCTCGTAACGGCGAGCCAACAGCGCTTCGTTATCGAACTTCTTCAGCATCGCCAGTTGCGAACTCAGTTCTGCACGGATCGATGCAGCCGCAGCCGCCGGATTACGGTGCGCGCCGCCCAAAGGCTCGCTGATCACTTTATCCACAATACCCAGGCCTTTCAGGCGCTCGGCGGTGATGCCCATGGCCTCGGCTGCGTCCGGCGCTTTCTCGGCGGTCTTCCACAGAATCGAGGCGCAACCTTCCGGCGAAATCACCGCGTAGGTCGAGTACTGCAGCATGTTCAGTTGATCGCAAACACCGATCGCCAGAGCACCGCCAGAACCACCCTCACCGATCACGGTGGCGATGATTGGGGTTTTCAGGCGAGCCATGACGCGCAGGTTCCAGGCAATCGCTTCGCTCTGGTTGCGCTCTTCAGCGTCGATACCTGGGTAAGCGCCTGGGGTGTCGATGAAGGTCAGGATTGGCATCTTGAAGCGTTCGGCCATTTCCATCAGGCGGCACGCCTTGCGGTAGCCTTCCGGACGCGGCATGCCGAAGTTGCGGCGAACTTTCTCGCGAACTTCACGGCCTTTCTGGTGACCGATGATCATCACCGGCTGGTCGTCCAGACGGGCAATGCCGCCCACGATCGCAGCGTCGTCGGAGAAGTGACGGTCGCCGTGCAGTTCGTCGAACTCGGTGAAGATATGTTCGATGTAGTCCAGGGTGTATGGACGTTTCGGGTGACGCGCCAGACGCGCGATCTGCCAGCTGGTCAGCTTGCCGAAGATGTCTTCGGTCAGCGTGCTGCTTTTGTCCTGCAGGCGGGAGATCTCATCGCCGATATTCAGCGAATTGTCATTACCGACCAAGCGCAACTCTTCGATCTTGGCTTGCAGGTCGGCGATCGGCTGTTCGAAATCTAGAAAATTCGGGTTCATAGGCGTCCGTCTTGGGTCGACATCCAAGAGAGCTTGGGCCGGCCGGTTGTCTATTCGCGCCCTACCTTAAGGGAGAGGCGCGTTCAGGTCGAGATTAAAAATTCAGGTCGAGATCAGGCGCGTCTATTGCACCTGACCGTCAACGGTATTGGAGGAAGACGTTGTCTCGCCCGAACTGGTCACGCAGGGCTTGAATCAAGGCATCCGCCGGGTCGATCCGCCAGGTCTCGCCGAACTGCAGCAAGGCCTTCGCATCGGGACTGGTGTATTCCATGGTGATCGGGCACGCGCCACGGTGACGCTTGAACAACTCACCGAGCCAGCGTAGCTGATCGCCTTTCAAATCCTGGGTCTGCAGCTTCAAGCGCAGGCTTTCGGCCAAATTGGTGCGCGCATCTTCCATGCTCATCACCCGCTTGACGCGCAGCCGCAGCCCACCGGAGAAATCATCGTTGCTGACTTCGCCTTCGACCACCACCATCGCGTCGGTCTGCAACAGCGACTGCGCCGAATGGAATGCTTCGGCGAACAGCGACGCTTCGATCCGGCCCGAACGGTCGTCGAGGGTGATGAAACCCATCTTGTCGCCCTTTTTGTTCTTCATGACTCGCAGGGCGATGATCATGCCCGCGACGGTCTGGGTATCACGGGCCGGTTTCAGGTCGATGATGCGCTGACGGGCGAAACGGCGGATCTCACCTTCGTATTCATCGATCGGGTGACCGGTCAGGTACAGGCCGAGGGTGTCTTTCTCCCCTTTCAGGCGCTCCTTGAGGGTCAGCTCCTTGGCTTTGCGGTGATTGGCGTAGACATCGGCGTCTTCTTCTACGAACAGACCGCCAAACAGGTCGACATGACCGCTGTCATGAGTACGAGCGGTTTGTTCGGCCGCCTTGATCGCCCCTTCCATGGCATTCAGCAAAACCGCCCGGTTGCGGTCGATATTGGCCTGATAGGCTTTCTGCTCGTCATGGAAGTAAGGGCCCAGGCGATCCAGCGCACCGCTGCGGATCAAACCATCCAAGGTGCGCTTGTTGATACGCTTGAGATCGACGCGGGCGCAGAAATCGAACAGATCCTTGAACGGACCGTCCTGACGCGCCTCGGTGATGGCTTCCACCGGACCTTCGCCCACCCCTTTGATCGCGCCGAGGCCGTAGATAATCCGGCCTTCGTCATTCACCGTGAACTTGAACTCCGAAGTATTCACATCCGGCGCGTCGAGACGCAGCTTCATGGTGCGAATTTCTTCGATCAAGGTCACGACCTTGTCGGTGTTGTGCATATCCGCTGACAGTACCGCGGCCATGAACGGCGCCGGGTAGTGCGTTTTCAGCCAGGCGGTCTGGTAGGACACCAGGCCATAAGCGGCGGAGTGGGATTTGTTGAAGCCGTAACCGGCGAACTTTTCTACCAGGTCGAAAATGTTGCCGGCCAGGTCGGCGTCGATATTGTTGGTCTTGCAACCGTCAATGAAACCGCCGCGCTGCTTGGCCATTTCTTCGGGTTTTTTCTTACCCATGGCTCGACGCAGCATGTCCGCGCCGCCGAGGGTGTAACCGGCCATGACCTGGGCAATCTGCATCACCTGTTCCTGATACAGGATGATGCCGTAAGTCGGTGCCAGAACCGGTTTGAGGCCTTCGTACTGGTAGTCCGAGTGCGGGTACGCGAGTTCGGCGCGACCGTGCTTACGGTTGATAAAGTCGTCCACCATGCCCGATTGCAACGGGCCCGGACGGAACAGGGCCACCAGTGCGATCAAGTCTTCCAGGCAGTCGGGCTTGAGCTTTTTGATCAGCTCTTTCATGCCGCGCGACTCGAGCTGGAACACCGCGGTGGTTTCGGCTTTTTGCAGCAACTGGTAGGTCGGCTTGTCATCCAGCGGGATGAACGCGATATCCAGCGGCGGCTCATCAACCTTGGCGCGATCGCGGTTGATGGTTTTCAGCGCCCAGTCGATGACCGTCAGGGTCCGCAGACCGAGGAAGTCGAACTTCACCAGGCCAGCAGCCTCAACGTCATCCTTGTCGAACTGGGTCACCAGGCCGTCACCGGCTTCATCGCAATAAATCGGCGAGAAGTCAGTCAGCTTGGTCGGAGCAATAACCACACCACCGGCGTGCTTGCCGACGTTACGCACAACGCCTTCCAGTTTGCGGGCCATTTCCCAGATTTCGGCGGCTTCTTCATCGACCTTGATGAAGTCACGGAGGATTTCTTCCTGTTCGTAGGCTTTTTCCAGGGTCATGCCGACTTCGAACGGAATCATCTTCGACAGACGATCCGCCAGGCCGTAAGACTTGCCCTGCACCCGCGCCACGTCACGGACCACCGCTTTCGCCGCCATGGAACCGAAGGTGATGATCTGGCTTACCGCGTTGCGGCCGTACTTCTCGGCCACATAGTCGATTACACGGTCACGACCGTCCATGCAGAAGTCGACGTCGAAGTCGGGCATCGATACCCGTTCCGGGTTAAGGAAACGTTCGAACAGCAGGTCATATTCCAGCGGGTCAAGGTCGGTGATCTTCTGCACGTAGGCCACCAGCGACCCGGCACCCGATCCACGGCCCGGACCTACCGGCACGCCGTTGCTCTTTGCCCACTGGATAAAGTCCATAACGATCAGGAAGTAACCCGGGAACCCCATCTGGATGATGATATCCAGCTCGAAGTTCAACCGGTCGACGTAGACCTGACGCTTGGCTTCGTAATCTTCGGTAGTGTCCTTGGGCAGCAGAACGCTGAGGCGATCCTCCAGGCCATCGAAGGAAACCTTGCGGAAATACTCGTCGATGGTCATGCCATCGGGGATCGGGAAGTTGGGCAGGAAGTGAGTGCCCAGCTTCACTTCGATGTTGCAGCGCTTGGCAATCTCGACGGTGTTTTCCAGCGCTTCGGGAATGTCGCTGAACAGCTCGGCCATTTCCTCGGCGCTTTTGAGGTATTGCTGATCGCTGTAATTCTTCGAACGCCGCGGATCGTCGAGGGCGCGGCCCTCACCGATGCAAACGCGGGTTTCGTGGGCGGCGAAGTCTTCCTGCTTGATGAAGCGCACGTCGTTGGTCGCGACCAGCGGCGCACCGATTTTTTCAGCCAGGGCCACGGCGCCGTGTAACTGTTCTTCGTCGTTGGGGCGGTTGGTGCGCTGGATTTCCAGATAGAAACGATCCGGGAACACGGCCATCCATTCGCGCGCCAGGTTTTCCGCTTCGGCCGGGTTGCCGCTGAGCATCGCCAGACCGATCTCGCCTTCTTTTGCCGCCGACAGCATGATCAAGCCTTCGCTGGCTTCGGCCACCCACTCGCGCTCGATGATGACCGAGCCATTGCGCTGGCCGTCGATGAAGCCGCGGGAAATCAGTTCGGTGAGGTTGCGATAACCCACGGCGTTCATCGCCAGCAGGCTGATCCGGCTCAGGGCGTTATCCGGATCCTTGTTCGACAGCCACAGGTCGGCGCCACAGATCGGCTTGATCCCGGCGCCCATGGCGGCTTTATAGAATTTGACCAGGGAACACATGTTGTTCTGGTCGGTGACCGCTACGGCAGGCATGTTCATGCCGACCAGGGTCTTGACCAGCGGTTTGATCCGCACCAGACCGTCGACCAGGGAGTACTCAGTGTGCAGGCGTAGATGAACGAATGAAGCCGGCATAGTGATCCTGTCTAGAAACTAGAAACGTGAAGACAACAAGGCCCGGATTGTACCGGGCCTTGGCAAAAACATCAGCCTTGCGACTAACTCTCGATCAGGTTTTCCCGCGCCTCGTAAGCCAGGCGTACCGGGGCGAACGAGCGGCGGTGAATCGGCGTCGGCCCCAGGCGGGCCAGCGCCTCCAGGTGAACGGGCGTCGGGTAGCCTTTGTGGCCACCGATACCGTAACCCGGGTAAATCAATTCGAACGCTGCCATCTCGCGGTCGCGGCTGACCTTGGCCAGAATCGACGCTGCAGCGATGGCCGGTACCTTGCCGTCGCCCTGCACCACCGATTCGGCACGCATGGACAGTTTCGGGCAACGGTTGCCGTCAATCATCGCCAGTTTCGGCTGAATGTGCAGCCCTTCGACGGCACGCTGCATGGCCAGCATGGTGGCGTGAAGTATGTTCAGGTCGTCGATTTCTTCTACTTCAGCGCGGGCGATATACCAACTCAAGGCCTTTTCGCAGATTTCGTCGTAAAGCGCTTCACGGCGAGCCTCGGTGAGCTTCTTCGAGTCGTTGAGGCCCAGGATGGGGCGGCTCGGATCGAGGATCACTGCCGCCGTCACCACCGCACCACACAGCGGGCCGCGACCGACTTCATCGACACCCGCCACCAGATCTTCAAGCTCATCGACTAGCATAAAATCCAGGCCCATCTGCTTGCTTGCTTTGCTCATTATGCTCTGCCAATCAGGTTCAGTACCGCGTCTGCTGCCTGATTGGAGGCGTCCAAGCGCAGGGTTCGGTGGATTTCGTCAAAGCCTCGGGTCTGTTCCTGGCCACCTTCAATCAGTGGCGACAGGGTTTGGGCCAAAGCCTCTACCGTCGCATCGTCCTGCAACAACTCCGGCACCAGCAGGCGCTGGGCCAGCAAATTCGGCAACGAGATGTAGGGACTCTTCACCATCCGCTTGAGAATCCAGAACGTCAGCGGTGCCAAGCGATAAGCGACCACCATCGGCCGCTTGTATAACAATGCTTCCAGCGTAGCGGTGCCCGAAGCAATCAACACGGCGTCGCAAGCAGCCAGGGCCAGGTGGGATTTACCGTCGAGCAAGGTCAGCGGCAGATCGCGACCGGCCAGCAGCTCTTCAAGCTGGGCCCGGCGCTGCGGGCTCGCGCATGGCATGACGAAGCGTACGCCCGGACGCAGGGCCCGCAAGCGCTGGGCGGTATCGAGGAACAGCGCACCAAGGCGCCCAACCTCACCGCCACGGCTGCCCGGCATCAGGGCGACCAGCGGCCCTTCCGGCAAGCCAAGTTCGGCCCGAGCGGCGGAACGATCGGCCTCCAGCGGGATAGCGTCAGCCAGTGAATGCCCGACAAACCGCACCGGCACGCCCTTCTCTTCATAGAATTTCGCTTCGAACGGGAACAGCGTCAGCATCAGATCGCAACCTTCGCGAATCTTCAGCACCCGTTTCTGCCGCCAGGCCCAAACCGACGGACTCACGTAATGTACGGTCTTGATGCCGGCCTGACGCAGCTTGAGTTCGATATTGAGGTTGAAGTCCGGGGCATCGATACCGATGAACACGTCCGGCTTCTCGGCGATCAGGTCGGCAACCAGCTTTTTGCGGCGTGCCAGCAACTCGCGCAACCGGCCCAGCACTTCCACCAGGCCCATGACCGAAAGACGCTCCATCGGGAAATACGAAGTCAGGCCTTCGGCCTGCATCAGCGGACCGCCGACACCGATGAACTCGACTGCCGGGTGCTGTGCCTTGAGTGCGCGCATGAGACCCGCGCCGAGAATGTCGCCGGAAGCCTCACCCGCCACCAGCGCTATACGCAGATTAGCCATGATTAACGAGTGATGCCGCGGGTCGAAGACTGGATGGAATCACGAAACACCGCGACTTCCGGGAACTGATCCGAAGGTTCGGCCAGCTCGGCGAGTGCCTGTTCAACCGTCAGGCCCTGGCGATAAACCACTTTGTAGGCACGACGCAGAGCGTGGATCGCATCTTCGCTGAAACCGCGACGACGCATGCCTTCGAAGTTCATGCTGCGGGCTTCGGCCGGGTTGCCGAACACCGTGACGTACGCCGGGACATCCTTGCCAATTGCGGTGCCCATACCGGAAAAACTGTGGGCGCCGATATGGCAATACTGGTGAACCAGGGTAAAACCGGACAGGATCGCCCAGTCTTCAACGTGCACATGGCCCGCCAACGCGGTGTTGTTGACCAGGATGCAGTGGTTGCCGATGACGCTGTCGTGGCCGATGTGGGCATAGGCCATGATCAGATTGTGATCGCCCAAGGTCGTTTCAGCACGATCCTGGATGGTCCCACGGTGAATCGTCACGCCTTCACGGATGACGTTGTGGTCACCAATGACTAAGCGAGTTTCTTCACCCTTGTATTTCAGATCGGGCGTGTCCTCGCCTACCGAAGAAAACTGGTAGATGCGGTTGTGCTTTCCGATTCGGGTCGGGCCTTTGAGAATCACATGCGGCCCGATCACTGTCCCCTCGCCGATTTCCACACCTGCACCGATGATCGACCAAGGGCCGACCTCGACGCCGTCGGCCAGGATAGCCGCCGGATCGATGATTGCGCGAGGGTCAATCAAACTCATAGTTTGCGTTCCGCACAGATGATTTCAGCAGAGCAGACTGGCTTGCCATCGACCGAAGCCTGGCACTCGAACTTCCAGATCTGGCGCTTGCAGCTGATGAAGCGGGCTTCGAGGATCAACTGATCGCCTGGGGTGACGGGCTGGCGAAAGCGCAGCTTGTCGGAGCCGACGAAGTAGTAGAGCGTACCGTCGGCAGGCTTCACATCGAGCATTTTGAAGCCAAGGATGCCAGCAGCCTGAGCCATCGCTTCGATGATCAATACGCCCGGCATGATTGGATGCGCAGGGAAGTGACCATTGAAGAAAGGTTCGTTGATGCTGACATTCTTGTAGGCGCGAATGCGCTTGCCTTCCACATCCAGATCCACGACCCGGTCCACCAGCAGGAACGGGTAACGGTGAGGCAGGTATTCGCGAATCTCGTTGATGTCCATCATTTCGGGGGGAAGCCTATGTAAAGATTGGGAGGCGCGACTGACGCGCACCCCTCTAGCAAATCAAGGAGGCAGTCTAGCGGCTGTGCACACTTGATATGGAAATGGTATCAGCCATCAGATGAAGCATTACCGTCAGGGGTCACGTCCCCTACACGCTTTTCCAGCTGTCGCAGACGCCGCGCGATGTCATCGAGCTGACGGATACGGGCCGCGCTTTTGCGCCATTCGGCCGCCGGTTGCATGGCCGTACCGGAAGAATAGGAACCCTTTTCGGTAATCGAGTGGGTCACCATGGTCATCCCGGTGATAAAAACGTTGTCGCAAATTTCAATATGCCCCACCAGCCCTACGCCACCGGCGAGCATGCAATGCTTGCCGATTTTGGTGCTGCCGGAGATCCCCACGCACGCAGCCATGGCGGTGTGATCACCGACCTGGACGTTGTGGGCGATCTGAATCTGGTTGTCGAGTTTCACCCCGTTACCCAGAACGGTATCGGCCAGCGCACCGCGATCAATAGCGGTATTCACGCCAATCTCAACGTCGTCACCGACCAGCACACCACCGATCTGGGCGATCTTCTGCCAGACACCTTTCTCGTTGGCAAAACCGAAACCTTCGCCACCCAGTACGGCACCGGATTGAATCACTACCCGCTTACCGATGCGTACGTCGTGATACAGCGTGACTCGCGGGGCCAACCAACCGCCCTCGCCAATCTCGCAGCGGGCACCGATGAAGCAGTGCGCGCCAACGGTCACACCCGCTGCAATACGTGCGCAGCTTTCGATCACCACGAACGCGCCAATGCTCGCTGCTGGATCGACCACTGCATCCGGCGCTACAACAGCTGTCGGATGAACACCGGCAGCGGCCTTTGGCTTGGGATCGAACAGATGGGAAATCCGCGCGTAGGCCAGGTACGGATCAGGCACGACCAGCGCATTACCTGCAAAACCTTCAGCGTCAGCGGCCTTCAGCAACAGGGCTGCGGCCCGGCTGTCAGCCAGGTATTTACGGTATTGGGGGTTTGCGAGAAAGCTCAACTGAGCTGGGCCAGCCTCTTGCAAAGTGGCTAGCCCAGAAATTTCTTTCTCCGGGTCGCCACGCAGTGTGGCGCCGAGGAACTCGGCCAATTGGCCGAGCTTTATAGTCGCTGTCATGGTTACTTCAGCTGATTCATGCGCTCGATAACCTGGCGAGTGATGTCGTACTGAGGCTTGACATCAATCACTGCGCCACGCTCGAAGACCAGGTCAAAAGCACCTTTCTTGATGACTTCTTCCACAGCGCTGTCCAGTTTCGGCTTGAGCTGTTTCAGCATTTCACGGTCGGCAACGGCTTTGGCTTCGTTCAGTTCCTTGGACTGGAACTGGAAGTCACGGGCCTTTTGCTTGAACTCGAGTTCCAGGCGTTCACGCTCACCTTGCTGCATCTTGTCGCCGCCAGCCATCAGACGGTCCTGGATACCCTTGGCGCTGCTTTCCAGTGTCTTGAGCTTGGTCAGCTGTGGGCCGAACTTCTTCTCGGCATCAACGGCATACTTCTTGGCCGCATCGGATTCCAGCAGAGCCATCTGATAGTTCAGAACGGCGATTTTCATGTCGGCAAAAGCCGGACCTGCGACCAGTACGGTCGCCAGGAGAACCAATTGAGTCAACTTACGCACGATGCACTCCTACAAAATCCATTGTCGTTATCTTGGGTCAGACGCTTAGAACGTCTGGCCGAGGGAGAATTGGAACACTTGAGTCTCAGCGTCATCCGGTTTCTTGACCGGCATGGCCAACGCGAAGCTCAAAGGACCCAGCGCGGTAACCCAGGTCACGCCGATACCGACGGAGCTGGCCATGTTGCTCAGGCTGATGTCGTTGCACTGCGTATTGGACTTCGAACCGTCAGCGTTCCTGGTCTCTTTGCACGTCGAATCGAACACGTTACCCACGTCCCAGAATACCGAAGTACGCAGGGAACGCTGATCCTTGACGAACGGCAGCGGGAACAGAACCTCAACACCGCCCTGGATCAGGACATTACCACCGAACGGCAGCGGATCCTGATCCGGGTCAAACGACGTACCCGGGTTTTTACCGGTACTTGGTGTACTGCGAGGCCCCAGAGTGCTGTCCTTGAAGCCACGAACCGAGTTGAAACCACCAGCATAGTAGTTTTCATAGAACGGCAAGCCATCGGTAGAACCATAACCATCGCCATAGCCCAGCTCGGTGTGCAGGCGCATGGTGTAGTTTTCGGACAATGGCTGGAACAACTGGCCACGGTAATCGAGCTTGAAGAACGACAAGTCGCTGCCAGGGGTGGTGGTTTCCAGAGTCAGGCTCTGGGAACGACCACGGGTCGCCAGTACGCCTTTGTTCAGGGTGGACTCGGACCAACCGGCCGAAGCCTTGAAGTTCAGGTAGTTGTCGCCTTCCTTGTTAACGAAGTCGAAGATCTCGTCAACGGTGTATTGACCGGTCTTGATCTTGTCTTGTTGCGCAGTCAGGCCGAAGGTCAGACGCGAAGTCTCGCTGATCGGGTAACCGACGCTCACGCCAGCACCCAGGCTGTCTACGGCATAGCTGGCAACATCGACGTCGAGGTCGTCGTAGTCAGTGGTGCGATAGAACGCGTTGTAACCCAGGCTGACGCCATCAGCAGTCCAGTACGGGTCGACATAACCGAAGTTATAACGGCTCTGGTATTCACTGCGGGTCAAGCCGACGCTGACCTTGTTACCCGTACCCAGGAAGTTGTTCTGGGTGATCGAACCGCCGAGGATCAAACCGGCGCTCTGGGCAAAACCGACGCTGGCGGTAATCGAACCGGAGGCCTGTTCTTCAACGCTGTAGTTCACGTCTACCTGGTCGTCGACGCCCGGCACGGCCGGTGTTTCGACGTTGACTTCCTTGAAGAAGCCCAGACGTTCAAGACGGGTCTTGGATTGGTCGATCAGGTAGGTCGAAGCCCAGCCGCCTTCCATCTGACGCATTTCGCGGCGCAGCACTTCGTCCTCGGACTTGGTGTTGCCACGGAAGTTGATGCGGTTCACGTAAGCACGCTTGCCCGGATCGACGGCAAATGTGATGTCGACAGTGTTGTCTTCATCGTGCGGCTGAGGCACGCCATTGACGTTGGCGAAGGTGTAACCCTCATTACCCAGGCGGCGGGTAATCAGTTCGGATGTGGTGGTCATCAACTTGCGCGAGAACACCTGGCCTTTCTGCACCAGCAGCAGGGACTTGACCTGGTCTTCAGGAACTTTCAGGTCGCCGCTCAGCTTGACGTCACGGACGGTGTACTTCTCGCCTTCATTGACGTTGACGGTGATATAGACGTGCTTCTTGTCCGGGGTGATGGACACCTGGGTCGAAGCGATATCCATGTTGATATAGCCACGGTCCAGGTAGTAGGAACGCAGACGCTCCAGGTCACCGGAAAGTTTTTCACGAGCGTACTTGTCATCGTTCTTGAAGAACGACAGCCAGTTGGTGGTCTTGAGTTCAAACAGGTCGATCAGGTCTTCTTCAGGGAAGACGGTGTTACCCACCACGTTGATGTGCTGGATGGCAGCAACGGTGCCTTCGTTGATATTGACCTTCAACGCAACGCGGTTACGCGGCTGCGGCACCACTTCGGTGTCAACGGTGGCCGAGTAGCGGCCTTGAGCGACGTATTGACGCTGCAGCTCGTTACGCACACCTTCGAGGGTGGCGCGCTGGAAGATCTCGCCTTCGGCCAGACCGGATTGCTTGAGCCCTTTCATCAGGTCTTCAGTGGAGATCGCCTTGTTACCCTCGATCTCGATACTGGCGACCGACGGGCGCTCGACTACAGTAATGACCAGGACGTTGCCATCGCGGCCCAGCTGGATATCTTGAAAGAAACCGGTTTTGAACAACGCACGAGTGGATTCCACCAGGCGACGATCATCCGCCTGTTCACCGACGTTCAACGGCAAAGCACCAAAGACGCTACCCGCGGAGACCCGCTGGAGGCCATTGACGCGAATATCAGAGATAGTGAAGGACTCGGCGTGAACTTCGGCGATCATCAATACGGTGAGAACCGCAGTTAGCAGCAGACGTTTCATGAAGTCCTTTCTTATTCCAACTGGCAATAAACAAACTGCCGCAAAATGCGGCAGATTCGCAATTCAGCGAAGCGTTACAGTCGGCCCAGATCATTGACAAGAGCAAGCAACATCACCCCGATCACCAAACTGATACCGATCTGTATCCCCAACCCTGCACCCGATCCGACAAGGGGCGACCACGCGCCCACTCGATCAGATAAAACAACAAATGCCCCCCATCCAGTACAGGAATGGGCAACAAATTCAGAACTCCCAAGCTAATACTCAGATAAGCAAGGAAATTCAGGAAATCAGCGACACCCGACTGGGCAGAAGCGCCCGCCACTTTAGCAATGGTTATCGGTCCACTCAAGTTTTTTACCGAGAGCTCACCGAACAACATTTTCTTGAGCGAATCGAGGGTCAGTACGCTCATGGTCCAGGTGCGTCGAGCACCCTCCCCAATCGCGGCCACAGGACCATAACTAACTTCGCGAATCATCTCTGGCGGCCAATCAACAGCCTTCACCCCAGCCCCTAGATAACCACTGGGTGCCTTCTTCTCGCCGCGAGCGGCCAGCGTCACTGGGGCGTCGATTTGAGCACCATCGCGCTCGACGCGCAGCATGATTTTGGTATCAGGGTGCATACGGACTATGTCCACCACCTGTTGCCAGTCATCTAGTGGCTTGCCGTCCAGGGCCAACAGTCGGTCACCGGTCTTTAGGCCAGCAGCCTGCGCCGGGCCTTTCGGGTCAAGTTCGGCCAGGACCGGCGGCAGTGCCGGACGCCAAGGGCGCAATCCCAGCGAACGAATCGGATCAGGCTCATCGGCACCCTTGAGCCATTTATCCAGCATCAGCTCACGGGGCGAATCCACCGTGGAACCCTGGTCACGGACCAGCAATTGCAGGGAACCGCTCTCCCCAAGACGACGGACCAACTGCAGGTTCACCGCAGCCCAGCCGGAAGTTGGCTCGCCATCGATGGCAATGATTTCCTGACCCGCGCTCAAACCAGCCCTGGCGGCGATACTGCCGGATTCGACTGCCCCAATGATCGGGCGCACTTGCTCGCTGCCGAGCATGGCCAGCACCCAGAAAAAAAACATCGCCAGTAAAAAGTTGGCAATCGGCCCCGCCGACACAATAGCGATACGCTGGCGGACGGATTTGCGATTGAAAGATTGATCAAGCTGATCGGCGGGCACTTCACCTTCGCGCTCGTCGAGCATTTTCACGTAACCGCCCAGCGGGATCGCGGCGACAACGAACTCAGTGCCTTTCTTGTCGTGCCAGCGCAGCAACGGCATACCGAAGCCCACGGAGAAACGCAGCACTTTGACCCCACAGCGACGTGCGACCCAGAAGTGGCCGAATTCGTGGAAGGTGACCAGCACACCCAAAGCCACCAGGGTGCCGACAATCATATAGAGCGCGCTCATCTACTTTCTCCGCAATCCTGTCCAGTGCCGCATGGGTCAACGTATTGCAGCATTTACCGCCCGTGACGACTCAACCATTGTTCGGCCAGTACTCGCGCTTTCGCGTCGGCCGTGAACACTGCCTCGAGATCGCCAACCGCAACCACGGGCTCGATGTTCAACACCTCTTCGATGATACTCGCGATTTCCGGGTAGCGAACCCGCCCGTCGAGAAAGGCCGCGACCGCCACTTCATTCGCCGCGTTCAGCATGGCCGGCGCGCTGTTGCCGGCTTCGGCCGCCTGACGTGCGAGGCGCAGACACGGGAATCGCTCTTCGTCAGGCGCCTGGAAGTCCAGCCGCGCAATTGCAAACAGGTCCAGCGGCGCAACACCCGAATCGATTCGCTCCGGCCAGGCCAGCGCGTTGGCAATCGGCGTGCGCATGTCAGGGTTACCTAACTGGGCCAATACCGAACCGTCGATGTAATCGACCAGCGAATGAATCACGCTCTGAGGATGAATCACCACTTCGACCTGGGACGGCTTGGCATCAAACAGCCAGCAGGCTTCGATCAACTCCAGCCCCTTGTTCATCATGCTGGCCGAATCCACCGAAATCTTGCGCCCCATGGACCAGTTCGGATGAGCACACGCCTGCTCAGGGGAAACATGCACCAGTTCAGCCATAGGTGTCTGTCGGAACGGACCGCCAGAGGCCGTGAGTAAAATCCGACGCACCCCGACGGCACCCAGCCCACGAGCGAAATCCTGAGGCATGCACTGGAAAATCGCGTTGTGCTCGCTATCGATCGGCAGCAACACCGAACCACTCTTGCGCACCGCCTGCATGAACAGCGCACCGGACATCACAAGCGCTTCTTTGTTGGCCAGGAGGATTTTCTTGCCGGCTTCGACCGCCGCCAGAGTCGGTCGCAAGCCCGCAGCGCCAACGATGGCCGCCATGACCGCATCGACCTCAGGGTCGGAAGCAACCTGACACAGGCCCTCTTCACCCACCAGCACGCGAGTCGACAGACCTGCGGCACGCAATTCGTCCTGCAAGCCTCGGGCAGCACCCGCCTCAGGCACCACGGCGAACCGCGGCGCATGACGAACGCACAGCGCCAACAGCTCGTTCAGCCGGGTGAAGCCGCTCAAGGCGAAAACCTGATAACGCTCGGGATGACGAGCGATGACGTCAAGCGTGCTCAGACCAATCGAACCGGTCGCCCCCAGGACGGTAATCTGCTGCGGGCGGCTCACGGTGCCGCCATCCACAGCAGCACGGCGAACACTGGAATCGCTGCCGTCAGGCTGTCGATACGGTCCAGCACGCCGCCGTGCCCGGGAAGCAGATTACTGCTGTCCTTGATCCCGGACTGACGCTTGAACATGCTTTCGGTGAGGTCACCTACTACAGAGATAAACACGATGATGGCTGCACCGATCAGACCTTTGAACAGCTGCGCCACCGTCCAGTCCCGAACCAGTCCGACAATGACAGTAATGACCAGACTCACCGCGAGGCCGCCGTAGACGCCCTCCCAGCTTTTGCCGGGACTGACCTGTGGCGCCAGCTTGCGCTTGCCAAAAGCCCGGCCAGAGAAATAGGCACCGATATCAGCACCCCAGACCAGCACCATCACCGCCATGATCAACCAGTTGCCCAAAGGCTCCTGCTTGATCTGGACCAGGCCTTGCCAGGCCGGCAGCAGGATCAGCAGACCGATCATCAGTTTGCAGGCAGCACTGGACCAAAGTTCGCTGGAGCGCGGATACGTCAGCACCAGATAGGTTGCAACGCCCCACCACAGCACCGAAGCACCTAATACCCAAGGCGCGAGCCCAGGCACGACATGCATGACAAACAGCATCAACGCGACCACAGCCGCATAGGCAACGCGGGCCGGCTGTTCAGTGAAACCCGCCAGGCGAGCCCACTCCCATGCACCGAGGGTCACGACCAGCCCGATGAACAGCGCAAAACCGGTGCCTTCGAGCAGGAAAAACCCACCCAAGGCAATCGGCAGCAGGATCAGCGCGGTGATGATTCGTTGTTTAAGCATTAAACCCGGGCTCCAGCCTCGACCTGCTCGCTCGTTTTACCGAAGCGGCGCTGCCGAGAAGCAAAATCGGCCAGCGCGGTACGCATGGCATCGTGTTTGAAGTCCGGCCAGAACAGGTCGGAGAAGTACAACTCGGCGTATGCCAGTTGCCACAGCAGGAAGTTACTGATGCGGTGCTCGCCACCGGTACGGATGCACAAGTCCGGCAACGGTAAATCGCCGGTAGCCAGACAGGTTTGCAACAGTTCCGGGGTAATGTCTTCCGGACGCAGGTGCCCGGCCTGAACTTCCCGAGCCAGACGTTGTGCGGCCTGCGCGATATCCCACTGCCCACCATAGTTGGCAGCGATCTGCAGGACGAAGCGATTGGCGCCCGCCGTCATTGCCTCGGCTTCACGCATGGCTGCCTGAAGCTCTGGGTGAAAGCGCGAACGATCGCCAATGATGCGCAAACTGATGTTGTTCTCGTTCAGGCGCTTGGCCTCGCGACGCAATGCCTTGAAGAACAGATCCATCAAGGCGCTGACCTCGTCGGCCGGGCGCTGCCAGTTCTCGCTGGAGAAGGCGAACAGGGTCAATACTTCGACCCCGGCCTCGGCGCACACCTCGATTACCGCACGAACCGCATCCACGCCCGCTTTATGACCGGCGACACCCGGCATAAAGCGTTTTTTCGCCCAGCGATTATTACCATCCATGATGATCGCGACATGGCGCGGCACCGCGGACGGCGCAGTCTGCTTTGTCTTATCCATTAAAACGTGACCCTTATACGGCCATCAGGTCTTTTTCTTTCTGCGCCAGATTCGCGTCGATTTCAGCCACGTATTTTTTGGTCAGATCATCGATCTCGCCAGTGGCGCGACGCTCTTCGTCTTCGCTGATTTCCTTTTCCTTGACCAGATCCTTGAGCTGGCTGTTCGCATCACGACGGATGTTGCGCACCGCAACACGAGCATCTTCAGCGACATCGCGAGCCTGCTTGGTGAAGCCCTTGCGGGTTTCTTCGGTCAGGGCCGGCATGGAGATCAGCAGCAATTCACCCAGGTTGGTTGGGTTGAGGTTCAGACCCGCGCTGCCGATGGCTTTGTCGACGGCACCTAGCATATTGCGCTCAAAGGCAACGACTTGCAGGGTACGCGCATCTTTGACGGTGATGTTCGCGACCTGCTTGATCGGGGTGTCGGAGCCGTAATACGGCACCATCACGCCTTCCAGAATGCTTGGGTGCGCCTGGCCAGTACGAATACGGCCGAAGTTGTGCATCAGCGACTCGACGGATTTTTTCATGCGCTCTTGAGCGTCTTTCTTGATTTCATTGATCATTGTTGGCCTTCCTCGATCAGGGTCCCTTCAGCGCCGCCATGCACGATATTCAGCAGGGCGCCGGGCTTGTTCATGTTAAATACGCGCAACGGCATCTTGTGGTCGCGGCACAGGCAAATGGCGGTCAGATCCATCACCCCCAGCTTGCGATCCAGCACTTCATCGTAAGTCAGATGATCGAACTTCTCGGCATGCGGGTCTTTGAATGGGTCAGCGGTATAGACGCCATCGACCTTGGTCGCCTTGAGCACGACATCGGCATCGATTTCGATCGCACGCAAGCACGCTGCCGAATCCGTGGTGAAGAACGGATTGCCGGTACCGGCCGCGAAAATCACGACTTCCTTGGCGTTCAAGTGGCGCATGGCTTTGCGGCGATCATAGTGATCGGTTACGCCAACCATGGAAATGGCCGACATCACGATGGCCGAGATATTGGCACGTTCCAGCGCATCGCGCATGGCCAGGGCGTTCATCACAGTGGCCAGCATGCCCATGTGGTCACCGGTGACCCGATCCATGCCGGCCGCGCTCAGCGCTGCACCGCGGAACAGGTTACCGCCGCCGATCACCAGACCGACCTGAACGCCGATGCCGACCAGTTGGCCGACTTCCAGCGCCATGCGATCCAGAACTTTCGGATCGATCCCGAACTCTTCCGAGCCCATCAGGGCCTCGCCGCTAAGCTTGAGTAGAATGCGTTTATAGCGAGCCTGATAACCACTGCCCTGCTGAGCCATTGCGAATCTCTCCTGCGGCGTATTTTAAAAATTCTTTGCGAGCTGTTTACAGCTGGCGTTCACTCTAACTTGGCGCTGCTTCAGCGCCATCGGAACATGGCTTTGTAAGCCAGTTCCAAAGGGAAACCAATTAAAAATTGGTGCCCCATCTGAAAAGAGGCTGCGCGCGTGAGCGGGCAGCCTCTTCAGGGCGACAGTTAAAAAACCGTCTTATTGCTTGGCGGCAGCCAGCTGGGCAGCAACTTCTTCAGCGAAGTTGTCGACCGGCTTCTCGATGCCTTCGCCTACTTTGAAGTAGGTGAAAGAAACGATTTCAGCACCGGCTTTCTTGGCCAGTTCGCCAACCTTGATTTCAGGGTTCTTGACGAACGCCTGCTCAACCAGGCTCGCTTCAGCCAGGAACTTGCTGATACGGCCTTTGACCATGTTTTCAACGATGTTTTCTGGCTTGCCAGCGATCTTGTCAGCGTTGAGGGTCAGGAACACGCCTTTCTCGCGCTCGACCGCTTCAGCGGAAACTTCCGATGGCAGCAGGAATTCAGGGTTGGTGGCCGCTACGTGCATAGCGATGTCTTTGGCCAGCTCAACGGTGCCGCCTTTAAGAACAACCGCAACACCGATCTTGTTGCCGTGCAGGTAACCACCAACAACATCACCTTCAACGCGAGCCAGGCGACGGATGTTGACGTTTTCGCCAACCTTGCCGACCAGAACCAGGCGATCAGCTTCTTGAGCTTCGATCAGCGGAGCGACGTCAGTCAGTTTGTCAGCGAACGCTTTTTCAACGCTGCTGGCAACAAATGCCTTGAAGTCGTCCTGCAGGGCCAGGAAGTCGGTCTGCGAGTTCACTTCCAGCAGAACGGCGGTTTTACCGTCTTCTTTCAGAGCGATCGCGCCTTCAGCGGCAACGTTGCCAGCTTTCTTGGCAGCCTTGATGGCGCCCGAAGCACGCATGTCATCAATGGCTTTTTCGATGTCGCCGCCAGCCTTGGTCAAGGCCTTTTTGCAGTCCATCATGCCTTCGCCAGTACGCTCGCGCAGTTCTTTGACCAACGCTGCAGTAATCTCTGCCATTTCAAAATTCCTCTTGGATAGGTTTTCAACCATTCCACCCGATCGAACGGGCGATCAATTCTTCCCGAACCACCCTTGCTGACTGCTGCAGCTTACAAAGGCTGTAACTGCGCTGCCGACAAACGGTTTTCGAGGTGGCAAAAAGGGGGCCAAGCCCCCTTTTTGCTTACTGAGTCAACGCCTGGGCGTCAATTACTCAGCTGCTGCTACCGGAGCTTCTTCAACGAACTGCTCGGTGCCGCCAGCAACGTGGTTGCGACCGCGGATTACAGCGTCAGCCATCGAACCCATGTACAGCTGGATAGCGCGGATTGCGTCATCGTTGCCTGGGATGATGTAGTCAACGCCTTCCGGGCTGCTGTTGGTATCGACTACGCCGATAACCGGGATGCCCAGCTTGTTGGCTTCGGTGATCGCGATGCGCTCGTGATCAACGTCGATAACGAACAGTGCGTCTGGCAGACCGCCCATGTCCTTGATACCACCCAGGGAACGATCGAGCTTCTCAAGATCGCGAGTGCGCATCAGCGCTTCTTTCTTGGTCAGCTTGGCGAAAGTACCGTCTTCGGCTTGCACTTCAAGGTCACGCAGACGCTTGATGGAAGCACGGATGGTTTTGAAGTTGGTCAGCATGCCGCCCAACCAGCGGTGATCGACGTACGGCGAACCGCAACGTGCTGCTTCTTCAGCAACGATCTTGCCAGCGGAACGCTTGGTGCCGACGAACAGAATCTTGTTTTTGCCCTGGGCCAGGCGTTCTACGAAAGTCAGAGCTTCGTTGAACATTGGCAGGGTTTTTTCAAGGTTGATGATGTGGATCTTGTTACGCGCGCCGAAAATGTACTTACCCATTTTCGGGTTCCAGTAACGGGTCTGGTGACCGAAGTGCACACCGGCCTTCAGCATATCGCGCATGTTGACTTGGGACATGATAGTTCCTTAATAAGTCGGGTTTGGCCTCCACGTATCCCAATGACCAACCAGCAGCATCAGCTGAAGGCACCCAGGTCATCGTGTCGACACGTGTGTGGATTTAGGCTTTTCAGGGGATCCCCGGAAAGCGGCGCATTTTATATCACAAGGCAGAAAAAAACGGAACCCGGATTGTTAAATCCCGGCGCGTGCTTTGGTTCTGGCCCTTGGAATCCTCAAAGAATGCGCCATTCTATAAGGAGAAGCGATGCACAGAGGCTCAGATTTGCGCTGCTCGTCTGTTAGAATCGCGTTTTTCAGGGCCGCGAAGATCGATCGCGCAACGCCCATTTCGTTTTAGAAGGCGCCATCGAGCGCAGAGAGAGCCTGTATGACCGTCACCCTCAAAACCCCAGAGGACATCGCAAAAATGCGCATCGCCGGCAAACTGGCCGCCGATGTGCTGGAAATGATTGCCGAACATGTCAAGCCGGGCGTTACAACTGAAGAACTGGACCGCATCTGCCACGACTATATCGTCAATGAGCAGAAAGCCATCCCTGCCCCGCTCAACTACAAAGGCTTCCCGAAGTCGATCTGCACCTCGATCAACCATGTGGTCTGCCACGGCATCCCGAACGAGAAGCCGCTGAAGGATGGCGACACGCTGAACATCGACGTCACCGTCATCAAGGACGGCTACCACGGCGACACCAGCCGCATGTTCCATGTCGGTACCGTACCGGTCTGGGCCGAACGCCTGTCGCAAGTGACCCAGGAATGCATGTACAAGGCCATCGAAATCGTCAAACCCGGCTGCCGCCTGGGCGACATCGGTGAAGTGATCCAGAAGCACGCGGAAAAGAACGGTTTTTCCGTGGTTCGCGAATTCTGCGGTCACGGCATCGGCAAGGTATTCCACGAAGAGCCGCAGATCCTGCACTACGGCCGCGCGGGCACCGGCATGGAGCTGAAAGCGGGCATGACGTTCACCATCGAGCCGATGATCAACCAGGGCAAGGCCGACACCAAGGTTTTGGGCGACGGCTGGACCGCGATCACCAAGGACCGCAAGCTGTCGGCACAGTGGGAACACACCCTGCTGGTAACCGAAACCGGTTATGAGATCTTCACCCTGCGCGCCGACGACACCATCCCGCGCGTTTCGGCCTGATCCGGGCGCGCAGTTCCACAGCCTTATAGACAGGAAAGCCAATCGATGCCGCAGGTGGATCCAGAACTCTTCGACCGTGGCCAGTTCCAGGCTGAACTGGCCCTGAAGGCAAGCCCGATCGCAGCCTTCAAGAAAGCGATTCGCCAGGCCCGCGAGGTGCTCGACGAGCGTTTTCGCAGCGGCCGCGACATTCGCCGGTTGATCGAGGATCGCGCCTGGTTCGTCGATAACATCCTGCAAAAGGCCTGGGAGCAGTTCGATTGGAGCGAAGACGCCGACATCGCGCTGGTCGCGGTCGGCGGCTACGGTCGCGGGGAGTTGCACCCTTATTCCGACATCGATCTGCTGATCCTGCTGGACAGCGCAGATCACGAAGTTTTCCGAGATTCCATCGAGCGTTTTCTGACGCTGTTGTGGGACATCGGCCTTGAAGTGGGCCAGAGCGTTCGCTCCGTTGACGAATGCGTCCAAGAGGCCCGCGCCGACCTGACGGTCGTCACCAACCTGATGGAAAGCCGCACCATCTGCGGCCCCGAGCGCTTGCGCCAACGCATGCTGGACGTGACCAGCACCGCGCACATGTGGCCGAGCAAGGAATTCTTCCTGGCCAAACGCGCCGAGCAAAAGGCCCGTCACCACAAGTACAACGACACCGAATACAACCTGGAACCCAACGTCAAAGGCTCGCCCGGCGGCCTACGGGATATTCAGACGATTCTGTGGGTGGCCCGTCGTGAATACGGCACCCTGAACCTGCGGGCCCTGGCCGGCGAAGGGTTCCTGGTCGAGAGCGAAAACGCGCTGCTGGCCTCCTCCCAGGAATTCCTGTGGAAGGTTCGTTACGCCCTGCACATGCTCGCCGGCCGTTCCGAAGACCGCTTGCTGTTTGATCACCAGCGCACCATTGCCGGGCTGCTGGGATTCAAAGGTGATGACGCCAAGCAAGCCATCGAAAACTTCATGCAGCAGTATTACCGGGTGGTCATGAGCATTGCCCAGCTCAGCGACCTGATCATCCAGCACTTCGAGGAAGTCATCCTCGCGCCGGAAGATGAAGCGCCGCCGCAGCCGATCAACTCGCGATTCCAGCTGCACGACGGATACATCGAGGCGCGCAACGACAACGTGTTCCGTCGTACACCGTTCGCCATGCTGGAAATCTTCGTACTGATGGCCCAGCAGCCGGAAATCAAAGGCGTGCGCGCCGACACCATTCGTTTGCTGCGAGAAAACCGTCACCTGATCGACGATGATTTCCGCAACGACATCCGCAATACCAGCCTGTTCATCGAGCTGTTCAAGTGCAAGATCGGCATCCATCGCAACCTGCGCCGGATGAACCGTTACGGCATCCTCGGGCGCTACTTGCCGGAATTCGGTTTTATCGTCGGGCAGATGCAGCACGACCTGTTTCACATCTATACGGTCGATGCTCACACCCTGAACCTGATCAAACATCTGCGTAAGTTGCAGTACACCCAGGTGTCGGAAAAATTCCCGCTGGCCAGCAAGCTCATGGGCAAATTGCCCAAACCCGAGCTGATCTACCTGGCCGGCCTGTACCACGACATCGGCAAGGGCCGGCATGGTGATCACTCGGAAATCGGCGCCGTGGATGCCGAAGCCTTTTGCCAGCGCCACCAATTGCCCGTGTGGGACAGCCGCCTGATCGTCTGGCTGGTGCAGAACCATTTGCTGATGTCGACCACCGCCCAGCGCAAGGACCTGTCCGACCCGCAGGTCATCCACGATTTTGCGCAGATCGTCGGCGACGAAACCCACCTCGATTATCTGTACGTGCTGACGGTCGCCGACATCAACGCCACCAATCCGACGCTGTGGAATTCCTGGCGCGCCAGCCTGTTGCGCCAGCTCTACACCGAGACCAAGCGCGCCTTGCGTCGCGGCCTGGAAAACCCGGTGGACCGCGAAGAGCAGATTCGCCAGACCCAAAGCGCAGCGCTGGACATTCTGGTACGCGGCGGCACCGATCCGGACGACGTCGAGCAACTGTGGGCGCAATTGGGCGATGACTACTTCCTGCGTCACACCGCTGGCGACGTGGCCTGGCACAGCGACGCGATCCTCCAGCAGCCAGCCGACGGCGGTCCGCTGGTGCTGATCAAGGAAACCACCCAGCGCGAGTTCGAAGGCGGCACGCAGATCTTCATCTATGCGCCGGATCAGCACGACTTCTTCGCCGTGACCGTGGCCGCGATGGACCAGCTCAACCTGAACATTCACGACGCCCGGGTCATCACCTCCAGCAGCCAGTTCACCCTCGACACCTACATCGTGCTCGACACCGACGGCGACTCGATCGGTGATAACCCGGCGCGGGTCAAACAGATTCGCGACGGCCTGACCGAAGCCCTGCGCAACCCGGACGACTACCCGACCATCATTCAGCGTCGGGTACCGCGCCAGCTCAAGCATTTCGCGTTTGCGCCACAGGTGACGATCCACAACGACGCCCAGCGTCCGGTGACCGTGCTGGAGCTCAGCGCGCCC